>JBBQDQ010000077.1:0-15079 GCA_038319835.1 Thermoanaerobaculia bacterium
GTCGCGTCGCCGCCGTTCGCGAAGTGGACGATGCCCGTCACCCGCCGGTCGACGAGGGAGCGAATCCCCGCGGCGAGATCGCTCGCGTACGTCGGCCGGCCCACCTGGTCGTCCACGACGGAGAGCTCGCGCCCGCCGGCCTCGACCCGCTTGAGGATCGTGTCCACGAAGTTCGAGCCGCCGGTCCCGAACACCCACGACGTGCGGACGACGAGGATCTCGTCGCCCTCCTCGAAGGCCCTCCGCTCGCCCGCGAGCTTGCCGCGCCCGTAGGCGTTCACCGGGTCCACCGGGTCGTCCTCGCGGTACGGGCGGATCGAGCGGCCGCTGAAGACGTAGTCCGTCGAGACGTGGACGAGCATCGCGCCGATCTCGCTGCAGCGGGCGGCGAGGAGCCCGACCGCGACGTGGTTCACGCGGGTGTGCCGGGGATCTGTCTCGGCCGCGTCCACGCGCGTGTCGGCTGCTGCGTTCAGGACGAGCCTCACGCCCGGCTGCAGGGCAGCATGCACCGCGGGGACATCGGTGATGTCGAGGGCGGCGCGCGTGAAGCGTTCGGCCGCCGGGAACTCGCGCCCGAGCGCGCGCCCCAGCATGCCGCCGGCTCCGAGGATCACCGTCTGCACAGAAGAGGCAGTGTACCGACAGAGGCCCTGGGGAAACTGCGCTACGTGCGGAGCGGAACGGAGACGGGATCGTTCGTCCCCGCCGTCACGTTCCCATCCACGACGAAGGCGACGCCGACGACGGAGCAGCCGGCCGTCACGTTCCTCACGACAACCGACGCGCTCCGGACGTCCCCGGAGATCGCGAACGTGCCCTTCAGCCCGCTCTTCTGCATCGCCGTGAAGGGCGGCACCGTGAGCGTGCGCGTCGCCCCGAGAACGGCGCCCGCGCCGTCCCGGACCTCGGCCGCAAGGGCGCACGGCACGGCGGCCGTGTTCGCGAAGACGAGGTTCGTCCGCGCGGACGCGTCCTCCCGGACGCCGGTGAACCGGCCCGTCTCGCCCGTCGCGAGCGCCTCGGGCGCGGCCAGGCCCGGCGAGAGGTCGACGGCGGCCGTGTACTGGCCCACGGTGCCGCTCCCCGAAGCCGCGGGCGCCCAGGTGCGGCCGCCGGCGGCGAGCCGGCGGGTCGACTGCAGGACGAGAGCGCCCCAGTCGTCCGCGAACCCGAGGATCGAGAGGACGTCGCCGTAGAGCCGCGTGCCGTTCGCCGACAAGATCTGCGGCCCGGGCTGCACCTGCCCGGCCGGCAGCGTCTGGTCGCCGTCGTTGCCGTGCGAGAGGTACTGCCCGAGGAACTGCGCGTCGGCGTTCTCGAGGTTCGTCACGTAGAGATCGGTCGAGAACCCGCCCGAGCGGACGAGGTACGGGACGAGGTAGGTGTACGCGTACGCGACGGCGACGCGGGTGACGTTCAGCCGGAGGATTCCGCCGACGGGCGCGTCGATCGACCCTGTGTAGGCGTTCGCCGCGCCGATCGCGCCGACGGCGATCGTGTACGTCGTGCCCGCCGCGAGGTTCAGCGTCACCGAGGACTGCAGCAACCCGGGCGCGTCGTCCGAATAGAAGCCGTTCTTCCCGCACACACCCGAGACCGGCGCGAGCGTCCCGCAGCCGCCGGTGTAGACGCCGAGGATCGTGTCGTAGTCGGCGGGCGACGAGCCGAGCGTGTCGATCCGGTACGTGTCCGTCGTCTGAGGCGTGAAGGAGAACCAGACGACCTTCGAGGGCTGGACCTGCCCGCCGCCCGGCAGGAGGAGCTTGCCGTAGCACGGAAACGTCGGGACCGCAGGGTCGAGCGCCGCGGACCGCGTGTCGATCGCCGCCGAGGCGTACGGGAGCGAGGAGGCGTCGACCACGACGGGCGCCGCGCAGGAGACCGCCGCGATCGGAGCCGACTCGGCACCCAGCCCGGCGAGCGGAAGGGCTCCCAGGCTGGCTACGGCCGTTCCGGCGAGGATCCGAACGAAGCGAGTGTGAAGGATGGCGTGGCTCCTGTACGGTTTTTTGGATGCCCGAACGGCACTTACGTAAGGGAGTGTCCCCCGCGGCTCCTATCCTTCGTCAGGGAAGGCTGCCGGTGAAATCGAGGAAGCTGCCGACATTCCTCAGCGTGAGGGCGATTCGGTAGTCCCGCGAGGGCGTTTCTCCGGTACGCAGGTCGCGGTATTCCGCCAGAATTCTGAAACATGCCGCCGAGAGGGTCAACAGCGAGCGGGACTCGAGCATCCGGCCCTTCGTCAGGTCGTAATTCGCCTCGATGTCGAATCGGAGCCGCTTCGGGACGATCGGCACTCCCCCGGAGATCCGGAGCTGCGCGGAGGCGCCCGGGTCGGCTTCGGCGGGAATGATGACGGGGTGGCTGTCGAACAGCGACAGCGCGAGCGACCGTTCGCCGCCCGAAAGGACCGCCGTCACGCTCGCCGACGTGACCTGGCCGTAGTGGGAGTCCCACGTGAGGCGGCTGTCGAAGTTGAGGCCCTGCCCGCCGGCCACGCGCAGGACGAAGTCCCAGGGCGACGAACGCTGCGCCGTCGGGCTCGGGCCGTACGCCGTGCCTTCGCCCGGGAGCCGGAAGTAGTAGTAACGCGCGACCTCGAACGACGCGACCTCGCGCGATCCGCCGGTCTCGCCCTTCGCAAGGAGGTGCTGGAGGAGCGAATACCGGAGCGAATTCGTCGCGACGAGCGAGTCGATCTCGTCGAAGAGCGGCGTCGCGCTGAAGTCGTCGCGGCCCGCGAGATACGCCCACTCCGCCCGCGGCTCGATCACGTGCTTCCACTTCTTCAGGCCGCCGACGTTCCAGTCGAAGAGCTTCGAGAACGACGGCCCCGTGAGCTGGAGGTCCGTCACGAGCGCCTCGCGCGTGGTGCTCTCGGGGAGGAGCTCCGCGCCGTCCGCGGAGAGGGACTTGCCGTACGTCGTCACCCGCCCGCCCACGGACGCGTCCAGCGAGAGCCAGGGCGCGACCGAGAGCGGCACGCTGATCTGCGGGAAGAGGTCGAAGCGGTCGTACGTCCCGACGGGCTGGTTCGCGCCGCGGTCCGTGTGGAGGACGCCGCCCTGCGCCGCGACCTCGACGAAGACGGACTGCCCGAAGAGGGGCGTCGGCCTCAGGCGGGCCTCGAGAGTGGGCAGGCGCTCGCTGATGACGGAGCTGCCGTCGCTGAATCCGATGGCCTCCTCGCGCATCAGGCGGAGGTTGAGCGCCCACGGGTCCGGACCCCAGGTCAGGAAGCCCTCGCTCTTGAGCGAGCGCGTGGAGCCGAGGGCGAAGTTGCGGTTGAAGTCCTGGAAGAAGTTCGGATCCGAGAAGTTCAGCCACGTGACGACGCCGCGCACCTTCGGGGCGACGTCGTCCGAGACGAGCCGGCCGGCGGTCTGCCGGCGCCAGTTCGAGACGGTCGGGTCCCAGATCGTGTAGTACGTGCCCTCGAACCGCGTGCCGGCCGACGGCTGGCCGCGCAGCTCGGCGCCGAGGCCGTAGTACTTCTGCGTGTAGAAATCCCCCGAGAACGTCGCGTCCCACGAGCGGCCGATCGCCCAGTAGTAGGAGAGGCCGAAGTAACCGCCGCGCGTCGTGTTGTAGCCGAGGCCCGGGACGAGAAAGCCCGAGGCGCGGTCGCGGAGCGCAGGCCAGAGGATGTAGGGCGTCCAGAGGAGCGGGATGCCGCCGAGCCTGAACGTCGCGTTCTTGAGCCGCGCGTAGTCCTCGATCGTCACGCGCCCGCTCTTCACCGTGAACTTCCACGAGGGGTCGTCGCCGTCGCACGCCGTGACGGTCCCCTCCGTGATCGTGAAGCTCTTCGGGCCGACCTTCGCGAGCGTCGCGCCCCTGAGATGCAGCCCGCCCTCGAGGTCCACGCGCCCGTCGAGGAGGACGCCGACCTTGTCGTTCAGGTCGAGGTCGAGGCGCACGCCGTACATGCGCGACAGGCCCTGGGCGAGCGTCACGTCGCCCTCCGCGACGACGGTCCGGCGCTTGTAGCTCCCTGTGATGCGGCGCGCCTTGAGCACGATGTCCTGATACTCGACGGTGACGAACTTCCCCGGCGGCGCCTCGGCCGTGAACAGGTCCTCGTCCACGACCGTCTGCTTCCCCTGGGGCCCGGCATCGTCCCCGCTCTCGTCGATCCGGATGCTGATCGGGCCCTGCCTCTCGGGAGCCTTGAACTTCACGTCGAAGCCGCCCTTCTCGCGGAAACGCGCCGCGAAGGGATCGGTGTCGAAGGAGGACTGGGAGAGGGCGCGCCCGGCGGCCAGGAGCCCGGCCAGGACGAAGCCGAATCGACGCATCACGCGACGCGCCGCAAGACGGGGGCCAGTCAGACCTTCATCTCGGGCACGTCGCCCGAAACGTCCAGCGGCGGCTCGGTCGCGGCCCGGATCTCGTCGACGGAGATCCCCGGGGCCCGCTCGACGAGCCGAAGGCCGCCGCCCGGCTTCACGTCGAGGACGGCGAGATCCGTGATCACGCGGTGGACGCACGCCCTCCCGGTGAGAGGCAGCGAGCAGCGGTTCAGGATCTTCTTCTCGCCGCTCTTCGCGACGTGCTCCATCGTGACGACGATCCGGCGCGCGGCCGCGACGAGGTCCATCGCGCCGCCCATCCCCTTCACGAGCTTTCCGGGGATCATCCAGTTCGCGATCGAGCCCTCCGCGTCGACCTGCATCGCGCCGAGGATGCAGAGGTCGATGTGGCCGCCGCGGATCATCGCGAAGGAGTCCGCAGACGAGAAGAACGCGGCGCCGGGGATCACCGTGACGGTTTCCTTGCCCGCGTTGATGAGATCCGGGTCGATCTCGCTCTCGGCCGGGTACGGGCCCATCCCCAGGATGCCGTTCTCGGACTGGAGGATCACGTCCATCCCCGAAGGGATGCAGTTCGAGACGAGCGTCGGCATCCCGATCCCGAGGTTCACGTACATCCCGTCGCGCAGCTCCTGCGCGGCGCGCTTCACGATCCCGTCTCGGTCGAGCTTCGGCATCAGCCCTTCCTCACCGTGCGCCGCTCGATGCGCTTGACGCGCGGAAGGGCGACGACGCGCTTCACGAAGACGCCCGGTGTGTCGACGTCGTCCGGATCGATCTCCCCGGGCTCGACGAGGTGCTCGACCTCGGCGATCGTGATCTTCCCGGCCGTCGCGGCCATCGGGTTGAAGTTGCGGGCCGTCTTCCGGTAGACGAGGTTCCCGAGCCGGTCGCCCTTCCACGCGGCGACGAGCGCGTAGTCCCCGACGATGCCGCGCTCGAGGACGTACTCCTTGCCGTCGAAGACCTTCGTCTCCTTGCCCTCGGCGACGATCGTTCCGACGCCCGTGGGCGTGTAGAAGCCCGCGATCCCGGCGCCTCCGGCGCGCATGCGCTCGGCGAGCGTCCCCTGAGGGCAGAACTCGAGCTCGAGCTCGCCGGCGAGGTACTGGCGCTCGAACTCCGCGTTCTCGCCGACGTAGGAGGAGAGCATCTTCCGGATCTTCTTCTTCCCGAGAAGGAGTCCGAGGCCCCAGTCGTCGACGCCGCAGTTGTTCGAGACGCACGTCAGGCCCGTCACGTTCGAAGCCGCGAGGGCGAGGATCAGGTTCTCGGGGATCCCGCAGAGGCCGAAGCCGCCCACCACGAGCGTCGCGCCGGACGGGACGTCGGCGACCGCTTTCGCGGCCGCCTCGCCCGGGCTCGCAGCGCGTACGACCTTGTCGATCACGGTCCGATCATCCGGTCAGAGCGCCTCGACGACCATCGCGGTGGCTTCTCCGCCCCCGATGCAGATGGACGCCAGGCCGTACTTTTTCTTTCGCGCCTTGAGGGCGTGGACGAGCGTCGTGACGATCCGGGCGCCCGAGGCCCCGATCGGGTGGCCGAGCGCCACGGCCCCGCCGTTCACGTTCACCTTGTTCGGATCGAGGTCGAGGTCCTTCACGAAAGCCATCGCGACGACCGCGAAAGCCTCGTTGACCTCGAAAAGGTCGATCGACGCCAGCGGGATTCCGGCCTTCTCGGCCGCCTTGCGGGCCGCGTGGACCGGCGCGGTCGTGAACCACTCGGGCTCCTGGGCGAAGGACGCCTGCGACACGATTCGCGCGATGGGCCTCGCGCTCCCGGCGGCCTTCTCGCACGCGAGGACGAGGGCGCACGCGCCGTCGTTGATCTTCGAGGCGTTGGCGGCCGTGACCGTGCCTTCCTTCTGGAAGGCCGGCTTGAGCGACCCCATCTTCTCGAGCTTCTCGAGCGGCGTCGCGAACGGCTCCTCGTCGCGGTCGACGACCACCGCGCCCTTCTTGCCCTCGATCGTGACGGGCGCAAACTCGGCGTTGAAATCACCCGACTCGTTCGCGCGCCGCGCGCGCTGATAGCTCTCGAGCGCGAACGCGTCCTGCGCCTCGCGCGTGAAGGCGTACTTCTCCGCGCACATCTCGGCGCAGACGCCCATGTGGATGTTCTTGTACGGATCCCACAGGCCGTCCGAGATCATCGAGTCGAGGATCTGCCCGTGACCCATCCGGAGGCCGAGCCGCCCCTTCGGCATCAGGTACGGCGCGTTCGACATGGACTCCATCCCGCCGGCGACGGCGATTTCGAACTCGCCGGCGCGCAGGGCGTTCGCGGCGTCCATGACGGCGCGCATGCCCGAGCCGCAGACCTTGTGAAGCGTGACGGCGCCCGTGCTCTTCGGAAGGCCGGCGGCGAAGAGGGCCTGGCGAGCCGGGGCCTGGCCCTGTCCGGCCTGCAGGACGTTGCCCATCCAGACGTGCTCGACGCGCGCGGGGGCGACCTCGGCGCGCTCGACGGCGGACTTGATCGCGACGGCCCCGAGAGCGTGAGCGGGAAGCGTGGACAGCGAGCCGAGGAACGAGCCGACCGGCGTGCGGGCGGCGGAGAGAATGAAGACGTCTTGACTCATGATCCTGGTTTCTCCGAGGCGGCGGGCGCCGCCAAAGGACGGCGATTGTATCCGGAGTGGACTTCGCCGAGGCGCCCTCCTACGATGAGTCACGTGCGCGTCCTCGCGGTCGACTTCGGCGAGAAGCGGATCGGCCTCGCGGTTTCGGACGAGACCGGGCGCATCGTCGTCCCCGTGGGCGCGGTCGCCCGGACGAGCGACGCGCAGGCCGCTCGGGACGTGGCCCTCGCCGCGAAGGAGCGGGAGGTCTCGCGCGTCGTCGTCGGCCTCCCCCGCAACCTCGACGGGCACGAGGGCGCGATCGCGCGCCGCGCGCGCAACTTCGCACGCCGGCTCGAGGAAGCTTCCGGCCTCCCCGTCGACCTCCACGGCGAGGCGCTCACGTCCGTCGCGGCGGATGCCGCACTCGACGACGCGGGCGTGCCGTCGCGCAGCCGGGCGGGCCTCCGCGACGCCGAGGCCGCGGCCGTGATCCTGCGCGACTGGCTGTCCTCGCGGCCCGGCGGCGCGTGAGGAGGCGGGCGTGAAGCGCACGGCTGCGATCCACAAGCGTCACCTCATCCCGCTCGTCGTCTGGATTGCGCTCTACGCCGTCCTCGCCGTCGCGGTCGGCGCCGGCCTCGTCCTCTACTCGGTCAAAGCGCCCTGGAAGGGCTACGAGGGCGACGAGGTCATCGTGTCGATCGCGCCGCGGACGCCCTCTGCGGCCGTGTTCGCGAAGCTCGAGGAGCTCGGCGTCCTCCGGGACTGGCGGCTCGGCATGATCGCGCTCAAGATCCTCCACCGCGGCAAGACGCTCAAGGCGGGCGAATACCGCTTCGCCGGACCGCGCGCCCCCGACCAGGTCGTCCTGTCGCTCGTGGCGGGGGACGTCGTGACGTACCGGATCACGGTGCCCGAGGGCTTCACGGCGGACGAGGTCTTCTCGCTCTTCTACTCCCAGGGGTTCGCGTCCCAGAAGGACTACGAGTTCCTCTTCACCCGCCCGGCCGAGTTCGAGGGCGTTCCGGCGGGCGCCCCGACTCTCGAGGGGTTCCTCTTCCCGGACACGTACACGGTCACGCGTTCGATGACGGCGCGCGAGATCCTCTCCGCGATGACCCGGCAGTTCGTGCGGCGGCTCCCGCCCGACTTCGTCGAGAAGGCGAAATCCGCGAAGCTCGGCGTCCTCGAGGCGACGACGCTCGCCTCCCTCGTCGAGAAGGAGACCGCCCTCCCCGCCGAACGCCCGATCGTCGCCGGCGTCTATCGCAACCGCCTCAAGGCCGGGATGCTGCTGCAGTGCGACCCGACCACGATCTACGCGCTGAAGCGCCTCGGGCGCTGGCGCGGAGCGCTCGCCCGCTCGGAGCTCACGGTCGACGAGCCCTACAACACCTACGTCCGGACCGGCCTCCCGCCGGGGCCGATCTGCAATCCCGGGCTCGCGTCCCTGAGGGCCGCTGCATCGCCCGCGGACGTCGACTACCGCTACTTCGTCGCCGCCGGCGACGGGTCGCACCTCTTCTCGCGTGACTACGAGGAGCAGCAGCGCAACGCGGCCCGCTACCACGAGGCGAAACGCGCGGCCCGCGAGGAGCGCACGACGCCCTGACCGGAACGCCCCCGGCTGGTAGACTGCAACCTTACCGCCCGGAGTCTCATGAGCGCTTCCGCATCCAGCCCGCGGCCGTTCGGGCCGTACGTCCTCACGCGCGCGATCGGCAGCGATCCGCTCGGTGAGGTGTGGCGTGGCGGGACCGCCGGAGCGCCCCGGCTCCAGCCCTTCTACCTCTTCCGCACGTTCACGTCGGCAGCCGTCGACCGGACCGCTCTCCACGCCGCGATGGAGACCGCGGTCCACCTCGTCGACGAGGTCCGGGGCGCCGCGGTCGCGAAGGGCACCATCCTCGGCGTCATCGACGACACGCCTTTCCTCGCCGTCGAGTACGTCGAGGGCCGCACGCTCGACGCGCTCCTTCAGGCGCGCGTCCTCGGCGTCGTGATGCCGGTCGAGCACGGCCTTCTCATCGCCGAGCGCCTCCTGACGGCGCTCGAGGCCGGAGCCGCCGTCGAGCGCTACACGGGAGCCCCGCACGGCTTCCTCGTGCCGGCGTTCGTCTCGGTCTCGAACGAGGGCGAGGCGCGGGTCTTCGGGTACGGCCTCGGCCCGGGGCTCCTCCCTTCGCTCGGCGTCCCGCGCGCGCGCCAGGCGTTCGCGCCGTACATCGCCCCGGAGGTCCTCGCCTCCGGAAAGCCGGGCGTTGCCGGCGACCTCTACAGCGTCGGCGCGATCCTCTTCGAGGCCCTCACGGGCAAGCCCCCGCTCCCGGGCGTCGCCCTCGAGGCGATCGAGACGTCCACGCTCGTCACCGACGGCTCCCCGGTTCCCGAGGACATCCGGCGCCTCCTGCGCCGCGCGCTCCACCCGGACCCGGCGACGCGCGACCGCAGCATCGCGAACTACCGGCGCGACCTCTCGGCGCTCCTCTTCGGGGGCCCGTACGCCCCGTCGACCTTCAACCTCGCCTTCTTCCTCCAGAAGAACTTCGAGCGCGCCATCCAGCGCGAGAAGGCGGAGCTTGCCGTCGAGGAAGCGTTCGACCCGGCCGCGCTCGCGGCCCCGCGACCCTTGACCGAGTCGTCCGGCCGCCGGCGGCTCGACTCCAGCGGCGCGTCGAAGGCGGGTCCCGCTCCGCCGCGCTCGATGGATTCATCGTCGGGCTCGAGGCGCGCGCCAACCATTCCGCCTCCACCCGTGCGGCCCGCGCCCGCCCGGGGCGCCGCGCCCGTCCGCACGATGTCCGGTCCGCCGAAGAAGCCCCTGGGCGGCGTGCCGGTGTGGGCCGTGGCTCTCGGCGGGGTCGCGATCCTTGCGGGAGGCGCCTTCTTCGCGCTCCGGCCGTCGTCACCGGCGCCCGCGCCGGCGCCCACCCCCGCACCGCGGCCGACGGCCGCGCCGCCGACTCCCGTTCCCACGCCCGCGCCCGTCGTCGTCGGCAAGGACGACCCGCTCTTCCAGGCCGCCGTGCAGAAGAGGCTCGACGAGGAGCTCAAGAAGCAGGAGGCGCGGGCGGCAAAGCAGCAGGATTCTGCGGCGAAGAAAAGGCAGGTCGAAATCGACCAGGCCTCCGAGGAGGCCCGGAAGTCCCGCGAGGCCGACGACGCGACCCGGACCACGCGCGACCGCGAAGGCCGCGAGGAAGCCGCGCGCCTCGCCCGGGAGGCGGCCGCGAAGAGGCGCGAGGAGGCTCATGCCGCCGCTGCCGCGCCCGCCCCGGTGGCGGCCGCGAAGGAAGGCGACCTCGTGGACATCGAAAACTGCGACACGCCTCCCGTCGCGACGCGCCAGGTGAGCCCGGTCGTTCCGCCGATGGCCCGGCAGAGGCGGGTCTCGGGCACGGTCCTGCTGCGCATTCTCGTGGACGAAAGCGGAAAGCCCGCGAAGATCGAAGTCCTGAGGGACGTCACCCCGAATGTCGGCCTCGGCGCCTCGAGCGTCCAGGCGCTCGAACAGTGGCGCTGGAAGCCCGCGACGAAGAACGGCGTGAGGGTGAAGACCTGGATGGCCGTCCAGGTCCCCTTCAAGAACTAGACGCGCTCAGTGCCTCGCGGGCGCGGCCGGCGCGGCCGGCGCCGCCGGGAGGGGCAGTCCTTTTCCTCCGAGGTACGTCGTGCGGAGGTACTCCTCCATGAGGTTGTCCGCGAACCACGAGACGGAGACGCCGTCGATGTAGTACGTCGGCGTCGAGCGAACCCGGAGGGACCAGCCCTCGGTCAGGTCGGCATTGATCTTGTCGTTCGACTTCGCCTGCAGATAGCAAGACCGGAACTGGGCGTCCGGGATCTCGTTGGCGTACGCGTAGTCCATCGCGAAGGCGTCGATGCCCGGCACCGAGAGCTCGTCCTGCTTGGCGTAGACCTGCGACTTCCACCTGAAGAACGAGTCGGTGCCCTGGATGTCGAGGAAGCAGCGTCCGGCCGACGCCGCGCGGAAGGCCCACGGGTGGACGCCCGTGAGCGGGAACGACTTGATGTAGCGCTTGATCTTCAGCTCCTTGCCGAGCTTCGCGACGAGCGCGTCGAAGTCCGCCGTGCGCTTCTTGCAGAACCCGCACTGCATGTCCGAGTACTCGACGACCGTGACCTTCGCGTCCGCGGGGCCGGTCATCGGGGTTCCCGCGAGCTTGATCGCCTCGCGCCGCTGCTCGGCGATCGAGCGGTTGCGGTCCCAGAACCTCCCGAGAACGAGCAGCGTCCCGTCGGCCGCCTTGATGAACGCGCTCATCGGCGTCGAGCCGTAGCCGGTGTCCGACTTGACCGTGACGCCTTTCCAGTTCGCGCGGTCGCTCGCGGGGTCGAGGACGAGGCTGAAGCCGCCGACCAGGAACTGCCGCACTTTGCCGCGCATGCTCGCGAGGTCCGCGTCCGTGCGCACGGGCGCGGGGTTCTTGGCGCGGTCCTCGTCGTAGAAGATGTCTCCGACGAGCACCTTGCCACCGTCCTCGACGAAGAGGTGCGCCTGGTCGTTCATCCGCGGGTCCTGGGGGTAGACGCGCTTGGCGATGAAGATCCGCGTGCCCGGGATCTTCACGGTCGTGATCTCCTCGAGCGTCGTCTGTCCGGCGCCCCAGGCGAAGAGGCCGTCGGCCCACTCGGTCAGGGGGTCGGCCTTCACGTGGGCCGGCTTCGCGGCCGCCGCCGGCGGCGCTGCGGTCTGGCCGGCGTGGCACGAGAGCCCGAGGACGAAGAGGAGCGCGGCGGCGGTGCGGACGAGCATCTTCATGGGGTGGAGATTAAGCGATCCGCCCTGCGCCGGGAACCCTCCCCGGGTCAGGCCGGGTCCGACGCGAAGCGGACGAGGACCTCGCCCGCGTTCACGGGTTGCCCCGCCGCCACGGCGATGCCGGAGATCACGCCGTCCTGCGGCGACTTGACCTCGTTCTCCATCTTCATGGCCTCGAGGACGACGAGCGGCTGCCCCGCCGTCACGGAGTCTCCGGCGGCGACGAGGATGCGCAAGACGCGGCCTGGCATCGCGGCCGCCACATGCTTGGCCTTGCGCACGGCGCGCCCGCCCGTCGCGAGAAGAGCGCGGGCCGTCAGCTCGTCGAGGAGGTCGAACTCGAACGTGACGGCGCCGATGCGCACGCGCATCCCACCGTCCGGCGTCCGCTCGATCCGGACCTCCGCCTGCCGGCCGTCGGACGTCACGAGGGACCAGACGCCGTCTCCGAGCCGCCTCGCGTTGCCCGCGAGGACGCCCGCCTCGGCCTCGATCGCGTAGGACGGGGGCGGCGTCTCGACTCTCAGGGTGATGCCGCCCGGAGCGGCTCCCGGAAATCTCGCGTGGTATCGCATCAGCGCACCCCGTGGGTCGGCCGCGACGTGCGCCAGGGCACCGGAGCCGCCCCCTTCGTCTGCGGGCGGACGCTCTTCGTCTGCTCCAGCGCCTCGAGGACGGCCGCCGCCAGCGCGAGCTCGCGCAGGCCTTCCTCGGCCACGGGCGGCACGTACGTGTAGGTGTCGAGGAACTGCGTCGAGATGTCGTTCTTCTCGACGCGCGGGTCGTTCAGGAGGGAGACGAAGAACGGGACGGACGTCTGGATGCCCTGGATGCGCGTCTCGGCGAGGGCGCGCAGCATCCGCCGGCGCGCCTGGTCGCGATCGACGCCCCAGGCCGTGATCTTCGCGACCATGGGGTCGTAGTCGAGCGGGACAACGTCGCCCGCCGTGAGGCCGGCGTCCACGCGGATGCCGGGCCCGCCGGGCCAGCGCAGCGCCGTGATCCGCCCCGGCGACGGCGCGAACGCGCGCCCGGGGTCCTCGGCGTAGACGCGACACTCGATCGCATGGCCGCGCCCCGCAGGCTTCTCCGCGAGCGACATGGGGTGGCCCTGCGCGATCCGGATCATCTCGGCGACGAGGTCGACCCCGTAGACCATCTCCGTGACGGGGTGCTCGACCTGGATGCGCGTGTTCATCTCGAGGAAGAAGAACCGGCCGTCCCGCGCGAGGAGGAACTCGACGGTCCCGGCCGAGACATAGTCGACGGCCTTGCCGGCCGCGACCGCGACGGCTTCCATCTTCGCGCGCAGCTCGGGCGAGACGGCCGCGGACGGGCACTCCTCCATGACCTTCTGGTGGCGGCGCTGCAGCGAGCACTCGCGCTCGCCGATCGCGATCACCTTGCCCGTCGCGTCGCCGAGGATCTGGACCTCGATGTGGCGCGAGTTCTCGATCAGAAGCTCCGCGTAGACCCGGTCGTCCGCGAAGTAGGACTTCGCCTCGCTCTGGGTCCGCACGAACGCCTCGGGGACCTCGGACTCGGCGCGCACGACGCGCATCCCCTTGCCGCCGCCGCCCGCCGCCGCCTTGAGGAGGAGCGGGAAGCCGTTCTCCCGGCCGAAGGCCGCGATCTCCGCGGCCGAGGCCGCGGGCGTCGTCATGCCCGGAACGACCGGGACACCCGCCGCGAGCATGCGCTGGCGGGACTCCGTCTTGCTCCCCATCGCGCCGATCGAGAAGGGGCGCGGCCCGACCCACTTCAGGCCCGCGTCGATCACGGCCTGCGCGAACGCGGCGTTCTCGGAGAGGAAGCCGAACCCAGGGTGGACGAGCGTCGCGCCGGTCTTCTGCGCGGCCGCGATCAGCTTCTCGGGGACGAGGTAGCTCTCGCGCGCCGGAGGCGGGCCGATCGCGACGGCGTGGTCCGCGAGGCGCACGTGGAGCGACCCGCGGTCGGCCTCGGAGTAGACCGCGACGGGCGAGACGCCGAGGTCCCGGCAGGCTCGGATGATCCGGACCGCGATCTCGCCGCGGTTCGCGATGAGAAGGCGGGGGGCGCTCACAGCGGAATGTTCCCGTGCTTCTTTGGAGGCATCACCTCGCGCTTGTTCGCGAGGAGGTCCAGGGCGCGGATGAGGCGCGGGCGCGTCGTCCGCGGCGCGATCACGTCGTCCACGTAGCCGCGCCGCGCCGCGACGTACGGATTCGCGAACGCGTCCTCGTATTCGGCGATCTTCTCGGCGCGCGCCTCGGCGGGGTGCTTCGACGCGGCGAGCTCGCGGTGGTAGAGGATGTTCACGGCACCCTCGGCGCCCATGACGGCGATCTCGGCCGTGGGCCACGCATAGTTGAAGTCCGTCCGGATGTGCTTGGACGACATGACGCAGTACGCGCCGCCATACGCCTTGCGCGTGATGACCGTGAGCTTCGGAACGGTCGCCTCCGCAAACGCGTAGAGGAGCTTGGCGCCGTGGCGGATGATCCCGCCGAACTCCTGCTTCGTGCCCGGGAGGAAGCCGGGGACGTCCTCGAATGTGACGAGCGGAATGTTGAAGGCGTCGCAGAAACGGACGAAGCGCGCACCCGTCACGGACGCGTCGATGTCGAGGCAGCCCGCGAGGTGGTCGGGCTGGTTTGCGACGATCCCGACGGGCTTGCCGCCGAGCCGCGCGAACCCGACGACGATGTTCTTCGCGTAGTCCGCGTGGATCTCGAAGAGCTCCCCGTCGTCCACGATGCGCTTGATGACCCCGATCATGTCGTAGGGCTGGTTCGGCGAGGCCGGGACGATGCGGTCGAGCTCGGGGTCCTCGCGGTCGACGGGGTCGCCGTTCTCGCGCTTCGGCGGGTCTTCCTGGTTGTTCGACGGGAGGAAGCCGAGGAGCGCGCGGATCCGGTGGAGGCAGTCCGCGTCCGAGTCCGCGACGACGTGCGCGACGCCCGAGACCGAGGCGTGGGTGTCGGCGCCGCCGAGCGCCTCTTTCGTGACGTCCTCGTGCGTGACCGTCTTGATGACGTCGGGGCCGGTCACAAACATCGAGCTCGTGCCGCGCGCCATGAGGACGAAGTCCGTGATCGCGGGCGAGTAGACGGCGCCGCCCGCGCACGGGCCGAGGATCGCGCTGATCTGCGGGACGACGCCCGAGGCGAGCGTGTTGCGCAGGAAGATGTCCGCGTAGCCGCCGAGCGAGACGACGCCCTCCTGGATGCGGGCCCCGCCCGAGTCGTTCAGCCCGACGAGGTGCGCGCCGACCTTCATCGCGAGGTCCATAATCTTGCAAATCTTCTGGGCGTACGCGCCGGAGAGCGAGCCCCCGAACACGGTGAAGTCCTGGGCGAAGACGAAGATTTGCCGGCCCTCGACGCGGCCGTAACCGGTGACGACGCCGTCCCCGAGAATCTTCTTGTC
>JBBQDQ010000078.1:0-15069 GCA_038319835.1 Thermoanaerobaculia bacterium
CGCCGCGCACCGTCCGCACGTCCGCGAAGAGCGGGCCCGGGAAGCCGGCGGCGTCGGCGGTGCCCACCGTCGCGTAGACGGGCAGGCCCGCCTTCCGCGAGAGCGCGAGCGCGCCGTAGACGTGGTCCGAGTGCTCGTGCGTGAGCAGCACCGCCGCGACGTCCTCGAGGGCGAGGCCGCGGAGCGCGAGCCGCTTGCGGGTTTCGCGGACCGACAGCCCGGCGTCGACGAGGAGCGCCGTCTTCCCGCAGCGCACGACCGCGCAGTTGCCCGAAGAGCCCGAGCCGAGGAAGGCGATCGAGAGAACCTCCGGCGCGCTCACGAGCCGGTGCTCCCGAACCCGCCCGTGCCGCGGGCGCTGCCGTCGAGGCCGCCGGCGAGCGTGAAGACGGCGCGCGCGACGGGCGCGACGACGAGCTGCGCGATCCTCTCGCCGCGCGCGATCGTCACGGGCTCGGACCCGAGGTTCACGACGATCACGCCCACCTCGCCGCGGTAGTCCGCGTCGATCGTCCCGACGCCGTTCGCGAGGGTGAGGCCTTTCCTGAGCGCGAGCCCCGACCGGGCGCGGACCTGCGCCTCGAACCCGCGGGGAATCTCGAGCGTGAGGCCCGTCGGGACGAGCACACGCGCGCCGGGCGCGACGACGAGGGGTTCCCGGACGGCGGCCCTCAGG
This sequence comes from Thermoanaerobaculia bacterium, assembly GCA_038319835.1. GTDB lineage: Bacteria > Acidobacteriota > Thermoanaerobaculia > UBA5066 > UBA5066 > Fen-183. The sequence continues at coordinate 677 of JBBQDQ010000078.1, forward strand.
TCGGCGCCCGCGGCGTCCGAGGAGGCGTAGAGCGGCGGCGCGAGGTCCCGGAACTCCTCGGCCACCGTGTACCGCACGGCGACGTCCTCGCCCGGCCTCACGCGGCGGCCTCCCCGGCGAAATCGTCCGCGAGGGCGCGCGCGAAACGGTCGGCTCCGGCTTCCGGGAGCGGCCCCGTCACGCCGAGGCTGAGGCGGTCCGCGTCGCCCCAGAGAAGGCGCGCGGCCTCCGCGACGCCCTCGGCCGTCACCCTTGCCACGTCCGCGAGGTACTCCTCGGTCTCGTACGGGCGTCCGCGCGAGAGCCACGCGCGAGCCGCCGTCTCCCGGCGCGAGGCCGTGGACTCCTGCGAGAGCGCGGCCTCCGCCGCGAACTGGTTCTTCGCGCGGGCGAGCTCGGCGCGGGTCACGCCGTCGCGGAGCAGGCGGCCCAGGACCCGTCCCGTCGTGCGCACGAGCCGGCCGAGATTTTTCGGCTGCGTCGCGGCCGTGATCAGCGCGAGGCCCGCCGAACGGTGGAGCGAAAGGTGCGCGCCCACGTGGTACGCGAGCCCCCGCGCCTCGCGCACGTCCCGCCACAGGCGCGACGAGACGCCTCCGCCGAGGACCTCTGCCGCGATCCAGGCCGCGGGGACGCGCGGGTCGGCCCACGGCAGCGGCGCCGCGCCCCCGACGAGGAGGTGCGTCTGCCCGAGATCCGAGCGCGGGATCGCGACGGCGCAGCGAGCGGCGCGCGGCGCGGCGGCGCGCCTCGGCTCGCCGGTGAGCCGAGCGGGGAGACGTCGCGCGCGGCCACGCTCGAGGAGCCCGACGAGGCGGTCCGGGTCGAGCGCCCCGGCCGCGACGACGAGCGTCCGCTCGGGCCGGAAGGTCGCGCGGAATCGCGCGGCGAGCTGAGCGCGGGAAAGACCCGCGACGGCCTCTTTCGTCCCGAAGATGGGTGCCCCGAGGTCGTGCCCCGGCCAGAGGGCCCGCACGAACGTGTCGTGGAGGAGGTCGTCCGGCACGTCGTGAGCCTCGGCGATCTCCTCGAGGATGACGCCGCGCTCCGTCGCGACGTCCGCGGCCGTGAATGCGGGAGCGGCCGTGAGGTCGAGGAGGAGGTCGACGGCCTCGGCGGCGCGCGACGCCGGCACACGCGCGTGGAACGCGACGCACTCCTTCGTCGTCCAGGCGTCGCAGTCTCCGCCGAGGCGGTCCGTAATCCGCGCGATGGCGGCGCCGGAGCGCCGCCGGGTCCTCTTGAAGAGGAGGTGCTCGAGGAAGTGGGTCGCGCCGCGCTCGCCGGGCTCCTCGTCGGCCGAGCCCGCGGCCACGAAGATCCCGAGGGCGAGGCTCTTGACGTCGCGCATCGGGTCCAGCCACACCGCCGTCCCGTCCGAGAGCCTCCGAACCTGCACGCCCGATTCTAGTCGGCGAAGCTTGTCCCGGAAGGTGCGCGCCCCGACAATCCGGGCGGGAGGGCTTCCGGGCTTGAATCTCAGCCGACGTGTCCTCGCGAACGGCCTCCTCGTGGCAGTCGCGCTCGGCGCCGCCGCCGCCGCGGCCGAGGCGGGACTCCGCGCGTTCTTCCCGCAGCCGCTCCTCGAGTCGTACCGCGCCGCCGCCGCGGGCGGACCGCTCACCCGGCGCGACCCGGAGCTCGGCTGGACGCTCAAGCACGACATCTCGTGGGCGGAAGGCTCGGCGCCCTGGGAGAACGGCCTCTCGACGAACGCCGCCGGCTTCCGCGACGGGCCCCACGCGGAGGCGAAGGCCCCGGGCGCCTACCGCGTGGTCGTGCTGGGCGACTCGTTCGTCTTCGGAAGCGGCGTCCTACAGGACGCCGTCCTCACGCGCCGCCTCGCCGCGCACCTCGGGCCCGGCTTCGAGATCGTGAACCTCGGCGTCCCCGGCTACGGCACCGACCAGGAGCTCCTCACCCTGCGCCGCTGGGGGCGGAAGCTCTCTCCGGACCTCGTGATCCTCGGGTTCTTCTGGAACGACCTCATGGAGAACACGAGCAGTCGGATCTACGGGCTCCCGAAGCCGCGCTTCGAGCTCGAGGGCGGCCGCCTCGTCCTCCGTGCGCCCGCCGGCTTCTCGGCGCCCTCGACGTTCGCCCGGATCGACGAGGCTCTCGCGTCGCGGTCGCACCTGTGGTCCCTCCTGAGGAACGGCCTCTCGTCGGCGGGACGCGCCGTGGGCGACGTGGCGGAGGACCGGCCCGTCTCGATCGACTTCTCGCTCAAGAGCCCGCCCGCCTCGCGCGAAGCGGAATTCGCGCTCACGTTCGCGCTTCTCGGCGCCGTCCGCGACGAGGCGGCGGCGCTCGGCGCGCCGCTCGGCGTCTTCACCGTGCCGCCCCGCTTCCTCGTCGACGCAGGCGTCGGCGCCCGCCTCCTGAAGGTCTACGGCCTGCCCGACGACGCGTTCGAAGAGGACGGCTTCCGGCGGGTTCGCGAGGCCTGCGCGGCGCGCGGGATTCCGTTCTTCGATCTCCTGCCGGGCTTCCGGCGCGAGGCCGCCTCCGGGGCGCGCCTCTTCCTGCCCGCCGGGATCCACTGGACTGCGGCGGGGCACGACGCCGCCGCGCGGCTCCTCGAGCCGGCCGTGCGGAGCGGTTTCCCGCCGGTCAGCGGCCGATCCCGGGTCCCGGAGGTCCGGCCGGAACCTGCGGCGCCTGGTTCATCAGCGTCTGCTCGGTGAACTTCCACTCCACGTACACGTCCCGCCCGTTGAACAGGCGGAGGCCCTTCTTCTTCGACAGCGAATACACCCCCGCGATCGGACCCGTCGTCGTGGACGGCGGCGCCCCGAAGCCGGGAGTCGGAGCCGGCGTCGGAACGGGCGTCGGCGACGCGCCGCGGCCGGGCGGATTCGGCGACGTGCCCCCGGCCAGGGGCGCGCCGGTCAGGACCGAGACGAGGCCCCAGTTGGCCGAGTTCGTGATGGGGTCCTTCCAGAGCTTGCGGAGCGTCCGGGGGCGGACCTCGAACATCTCCTTGAGTGTGTTCGGGTAGCGCCCGTAGCGCCGGCGGAACGTCCGGATTCCCTCGGCGTACTGGAAGCCCCGGAAGATGAGCTCGTCTTCCTTGTCCCGCTGCGCCTCGGTCGACGCGAGCGGAAGAACAGCCGCGATGAGGATGGCCATGATCGTCATCCCGATGACGAGCGCGACGAACGTATAGCCCCTCGAGCGCCTCATCACCAGGTGCTGTAGGCCGTCTTGTCGATGACCGAGACCAACTTCGAGCCGCTCTTGACGTCGATGATCCCCGGCTGCTGGTCCGCGGCCGCGGCATCCGACGAATCGGGCTCCTCCATCACGGGGACCCACGTATCGGCCGACTTCGTGAAGGGATCGACGGGGATCTTGCGGATGTACTTCTCCGTGACGAGCGTCTGGAGCGCCTCCGGGTAGTGACCCTTGTCCGCGTAGAACTGGTCCAGGCACGTCCGGAACGTGAAGAGGTCCTCGCGCAGCGCCGCCTCCTTGGCGCGAATGGGCGCCTGTTGCAGCTGCGGAACGGCGATCGCCACGAGGATTCCGATGATCGCCATCACGACGAGGAGCTCGACGAGCGTGAAGCCCTTTCCGTGTCTCATGCTCACCAGTCCTTGTACTTCGTCTTGTCGAGCCCGGTGAGCGGCGAGAGCGAGTACACGTCGTACACGTTCTGCCGGCCCCACGAACGCGCGTCGGGATCGTCCTGATAGCTCCGGAGCCCCCACTCGGCCTTTCCCGTCATCGGGTCGACGGGGATCTTCCTCAGGAACCGCTTCTTCTTCTTGACCTGCCCGACGAGCTCGACGCCTTCCGTGAGCTTCTCGAGCGTCTTCGGGTAGCCCTCGGTGTCGAGCTCGACGGGAATCAGCCCCTGATCGGACATGCGCTTGAAGTCGTCGATCGAAGACCGCATGCCCCGGAGAGCCGCGCGAAGCTCCATCTCCTTCTGGCGCACCACGCCGAAGCGCGTCACGGGGACGATCATCGCCGTCAGGATCAGGATGCAGGCGCAGACGATCACGAGCTCGACGAGCGAGTAACCGCGGCCCCTGCGGGACGCCAGGATCATCGAGAGGCCTTCACCGTGAAGGACGCCGGGTCGACGACCGGCGGCGCCGCCGGCCCCCGCGACGTTGCAGCCGCGCCCGCGGTCACGCGGACGAGGGTCGTTCCCGGGCCCGTCCCCTTGATCGCAAGCTTCGCGAGGACGCCGTCGGGGAGACCGCCCGGACCGGTGCGCGCGAAGTGCAGGTGCGCGCGCCCGGACGTGCGGTCGGCGTCGAACCGGATCGACGCGGCGTCCTCGGAGTTGCGCCACGCGCCGGGCGCGATCCCCGTAACCTCGGCGACCGTGGGGTCCCACTCGACGGTGAGCTCGAGCGTCGTCAGCGGGGCGAGGCCCGAGACGCCCGTCAGGTTCACGACGGACGTCTCGCCGGCCGCGACGAGGGCCGACGTCGTCTCGAGGGCGAGGGCGGCGCCCGCGGGCGCGTCGGACACACCAGCCGCCGCCGCGACGTTCGCGGTCTCGGCGGAGGCCGCCGCCGACGCGGCGGGGCCGGCACCGGACGTCGCGTTGGCCTTCGGCACCGCGGGCACGGGAGTCGGCACCGGGCGCTTGAAGGGGTCATTCGGCATCCCGCCCTGCGGGACGTTCGGCAGCACAGGGGCGGCCGCTCCGACCGGCCGCGGCATCACGCGGAGATGCTCGGCCGGCGGCGCGTCGAAGGGCGAGCCCGTCGCATTCGGGGACTCGAGGCGCGTGTTGAGGCCCGAGAACGAGACGTTGTTCTCCGTGCCGACCCAGATCGGGACGAGGTCCTCGTCCGTGATCTGCGGCGAGCGGATGATGTGGGGCGTCAGCGTCAGGAAGAGGTCCGTCCGCTTGGTGTCCGTGGCGACCGCCGTGAAGAGCTGCCCGATGAGCGGGAGGTCGCCGAGGAACGGGATCGAATTCTTGGTCTTCGAGATGTCCTTGCGGATGAGGCCCGCGAGGAAGTTCGTCTCGCCGTCCTTGAGGCGGATCGTCGACGTGATCGTCCGCGTCCCGATGATGGGCTGCTTCGAGTTGTCCGCAGTGTTCGTGACGTAGCCGTTCAGCTGCGACACCTCGATCGTGAGCTTGAGCGTGACTTCCTTGTTGTGGTGGACGCGCGGCTCCATGTCGATCTTGATGCCGACGTCCTGGTACTGGAAGGACGTGATCGGGATGACGCCCGTCCCGCCGACGGCCTGCTGCGTGTTGATCGTCGTGACGGGGATCGGGATCCGGTCGCCGATCACGAGCTGCGCCTTCTCGCCCTCGGCGATCCGCAGCTGCGGCTTGGCGAGGAGCTCGGCGTCCGTGTTGTCCTTGATGAAGCTGAACGTGATGGACGGGACCGAGAACATGAAGTCGTTGATCCCGAGCGCCTTGATCGCGTTCCACGGGAGCGACGATGCGCCCGTTGTCGCGCCGCTCGAGGCGCCCGGAACCACAGTCGCGGTCACGGTGCGCGCATACCGGGCTCCGAGATCGATGAGCTGCTCCGTGTTGATCTGCAGGAGCTCGACGTCGACGACGACCTCGGACTTCGCCTTGTCGTTCACCTCGATGAGACGCTCGGCGACCGCGACCTTGTCGGCCGTGTCGCGGATGACGACGGCATTGAGCTGCGGGATTACGGCGAGTCGCCTCAGGTCGAGGATGGACCGGACCATCTGCGAGACGTCCTTCACGTCGCCGTTCGAGAGGAAGAACGTCCGGATGACGAGGTCCTCGTACTCCTTGCGGTTCTGCTGCGTATCCTGCGCGATGAGGATCGTGCGCTCGTCGATGACCTTGTAGAAATGCCCGGCCTGCCGGAGCGTCGTCTCGAGGGCCTTCTGGAACGTCATGCCGCGCAGCTCGAGCGAGAAGCGGTCGTCCTTGAGCTGCGGGTCGTAGATGACGTTGATGCCGGCCGCCGCACCGAGCGCCGCATAAATCTTCTTGATGTTCGTGTCGGGCGGGAACGTGACGTCGATGGGCTTCGTGGACGACGGGACGAGCATGGGCGGGGCGCCGCGGGCGCCGCGCGTCCGGGCCTTCGCCTTCTCGACGGACGTGCCTCCCGCGTTCTCCCGCCCGCGCGTCTCGAGGTCGGCCTTCGCCCTCCGGAGCTCCTGCTGGGCCGCGTCGCTCGTCCCGTCGAGGGCGACGGACTGCTCGAGCTCCGCGATCGCGAGGTCGATCTGGCCCGAGTTGCGGTGGATGCGCCCGCGTTCGTAGTGGACCTGCGCGGCCTTCATTTTCGCGCGCTGGAGCGCGATCTTCACGTTCGTGTTGCTCGGCTCGACCGAGAGCGCGTTCTCCCAGGCGAGGACCGCGACGTCCCAGTGTTCGCGGGCTTCCTCGCGCTCGGCCTCGCGCACCGCGCGCGAGGAGGCGCAGCCGGACACGGCGATGGCCAGCGCGAGCGTGGCGAGCGCCGCGAGCGCCCGGTGGGGCGTGCGGCGGCGAGGGGCGCGGTCGTGCGGGGTCGTCGTCATGCGGATTTCCTTCGGCGTGCCCGTCATGGCAGCGGGATGGGAAGCCTGCGCGTGATCTCGGGCGGCAGGTTGATGAATGTGAAATCGACGGACTCGCGGTTGATCTTCTGGATCCGGAACCGCCCGTCGACGACGTCGCCCTCGCGGGCGTTGATGATGCGGCCCCCCTCCTCGAGCGCGACGATCGGGTGATCGCGCTCGCCGAACCGTCCCAGCACCTTGTACGGAATCGCGGGGGGAACGATCGGGGTGGGGGTCGGCGTGGGGGCGATCGGCAGCGGGCCGACGAAGAGCGACGAGCCCGGACCGATGGGGGTCGGGCGCGGCGTCGGGACGGGAGTCGGCATCGGCGTGGGCTTGTCGTAGAACCGGAAGACGTTCCGGGTCACGTCGACGATGGCGCCGCGCGGCGGAATCTTCGCGAGGTCCGGCACGGAGGATGCGTCGAGCGGCCCGCGCCCGACGCGCGCCCGCTCGGCGCCCGGGATCCCGGCGGGAGCGTCGTCCGTCTTCGTCGGCCACCACTTCAGCGCGGCCGCTGCCGCGGCCACCGCGAGGAGGACAAGGAGAAGGCGCGTGTTCGTCTTCGGAGCCGAGGCGGACGCGCTCATTCGGGCACCCCCGCGTTCGCCGCGGGTTTCGCGGGAGTCGACGCCGGACGCGGCGCGGTCGCACGAGGGATCCCGCCGCGCGCGCCCCGGCGGGCCGCGGCGTTGGCCGCGTCGGGCCGGAAGTAGTGCGAAACGACGAGGTTCAGGCGAAGGACGTCGGGCTCGCGGTCGTCGGTCGCGACCGCGACGCTCTCGAGAAGGAGGAACCGGGGGTTGCTCTCGAACGCGAAGAGGAGCCTCTTCACGTCCGCGTAGCGGCCCTGGACCGAGAACGTCAGCGCGAGGCGCTCGACGCCCGCCGAGTCCTCCATCGCGTACCCGATCTGGCCCGGGAGGAGGCCGGCCTTCTGCGTCAGCGCGTAGACGTCCTCGATGAGCGCCGCGAGACGCTCCTTGCGCGTTCCGAGGACGTCCCGGTTGAAGGACTCGAGGTCCTTCTGGACGGTCTTCAGGCGCTGTTCCGTCGCCTTCACCTTCGCGGTGGCGGCGGCGGCCTCGTCGCGCCTCGCCGCGAGCTCGACGCGGGTCGTCTCGAGGGCGCGGACGCGCGCGTCGTAGAACCCATGGTACGTCACGAGGACGGCGATGCCGGTCGCGAGCACGAGCGAGAGAGCCGCGATCAGCGGCGCGCGGGCCCGCCACGCGGACGCGCGGAACCCGCGGCGCGTCAGACGGTCGATCGCCGTGCGCCCGACCTCGAGGGCGCGGGCGCCGGCGGCGGAAACGGCGGGCGCGCTCATCGCGGGGCTCCGGCGGCCGCGGGGCCGCCTTCGACGTCCCGGTACTTCACGGACAGGACGAGACGGCGGCCTTCCGGAACGCTCTTCTCGCCGCGATCCTCGCTCGCAGGCGCCGGCCGCTCGAACCACGGCGACGCGTCGAAGGCACGGATCGTCCTCGGCAGGCCGTTCGGCTCGCGCGAGATGAGCGTGAGCCCGACCGTCATCGACTCGCCCGATACGGCCCGGACGCCCCCGGTGTTCCCCGGGGCGCCCGAGGGCTTCTGAAGCGTGATCGCGGCGATCCTCACGTCGGCGGGGAGGGTCTTCTCGAGGCGCGTCAGGAAACGCGTCCACGAGAAGGCCCGGCGAAGGGCGATCGCGTTCGCCTCCTCGACGTCCGCCGCGAGCGACGCGACGTCCACGCGGGCGAGGGAGGCTTCCGCGGCCTGGCGCTCGTCCTCGAGTCGGGTGATGTCGCTCTTCAGCCCGGCGATCGCGTCGCGGGTGCGGCGCGAGTCGTCGAGGTAGCGGAACACCGTACGCACGGCGACGAACGAGACGACGACGACGGCGAGCGCGAGGACGAGGGCGGTGAGGTTCGCCGGGCGCGTGTCGACGAACGGGCGGCGCGCGAGGTTGAAGCGGCTCGCCATGTCAGCGTTCCCCCGCGAGGGCGCCGAGGCCCATGAGGATCGCCGGGTCGGAGGCCGACGCGGCCGGTGCGACGTTCGCCCCCGGCACGAGGGCGGGGAGCGCGAGCGGCACGGGAGCCTCGAGGCCCTGCGCCCGCCGGAATGCGGCGAGCGCCTCGACCACGGCCGCGCCCGCGGGTCCCGCCGCGCAGGGTGCGGCGAGCTCGTCGCCGCCTGCGCCGGCGCGGAGGTACGCGGCCGCGAGGCGGATCTCGTGGAGGGCCCCGTCGGCGTCCCCGAAGACCGGGCGTGTGCGTGCGAAGCGCAGCGCGCCGTCCTCGTAGAACAGCGCCGTGGCGGTGTCGCCGTCCGCCCACACGAGGAACGAATCGCCGGCGGGAACCGGCTTGGCGAGCGCCGAGACGGCGAAGGCGCCGGCCTCGAGCGCGCCGATGCGGATTCCGGCCTTCTCGAACGGCGCCTCCCACGAGGACGCCGCGGACTCGGGCGTGGCGAGGGCGAGGACGCGAGTCCCCGAGGCGCCCGGACCGACGGTCTGCCAGGAGAGCCGGAGAGCCGGAGCGGGCTCGCCGAACGTGCGGCCGAACTTCCACGCGATCATCTCGTCCGTCTCCCGGTGGTTCCGATCGGCGTCCTCGACGTCCACGGCCAGCAGCTTGACGAAGCCGTCCGGCACGACGAGCGACGCGGCCTGGATCTTCACGGCGACCTCCGCGAGGAGACGCTGGAGGGCGCCCGCGACGGCCGGTCCCGCCATGGGGACGCCGCCGGGTCCGGGCGTGAAGGCGTCTTCGGGCAGCGCCCGGACGACGACGCGCAGCGCCGGCGCGGCCCCGAGCACCGGCTTTTTTCCGTAGTCCTGCGGGCCGACGTACACGAGGCGGTCCCGCCCGAGCACGAAGGCGTGCGGCGGGCGCGGCGAGCGCCAGAAGGACCTCGAGAAGGGGTTCTTGTCAGTCAACGAACGTCACCTTGTTGATCTCGCGGAGCGTCGTCTCCCCGGCGAGGACCTTCCTGATCGCGCTCTCGCGCAGGAACGTCATGCCCTCGGCCTGCGCCGCTTTCTTGATCTCGGCGGCGGGGCGCTTGTCGAGGATGAGGCTGCGGATCTCGTCCGACAGGTCGAGGAGCTCCGTGATCGCCATCCGGCCGAAGAAGCCGGTGCCGTTGCACTCGATGCAGCCGCGCCCTTCCCAGAGCGTGACGCCCTTCAGGCGCTCCGGCTCGAGGGCGGATTCCTCGAGGAGTTGGGCCGTCGGGACGAACGGCTCCCGGCAGTGCGGGCAGATCTTGCGCACGAGCCGCTGCGCGAGGATGCAGTTGAGGGCCGACACGAAGTTGTAGAGCTCGACCTTCATGTTCAGGAAGCGCCCGAGGACGTCCACGACGTTGTTCGCGTGGACGGTCGTGAAGACGAGGTGGCCCGTGAGGGCGGCCTGGACCGCGATCTGCGCCGTCTCCTCGTCGCGGATCTCGCCGACCATGACCTTGTCCGGGTCGTGGCGGAGGATCGAGCGGAGGCCGCGCGCGAACGTGAGGCCCTTCTTCTCGTTCACGGGAATCTGCGTGATGCCGCGCAGCTGGTACTCGACGGGGTCCTCGATCGTGATGATCTTGTCCTCGACCGTCTGGATCTCGGACAGGCACGCGTAGAGCGTCGTCGTCTTGCCCGAGCCCGTCGGCCCGGTCACGAGGACCATGCCGTAGGGCTCCCGGATGAACTTCCGGAGCCGCCGCATCGTCTCGGGATCCATGCCGAGGACGTCGAGGCGGAGGTTCTTGAACTCCGCGTTCGCGGACTCCTTGTCGAGGATGCGGATGACGGCGTCCTCGCCGTGCACCGTCGGCATGATCGAGACGCGGAAGTCGATCGTCCGGCCCTTGACGCGCACCTTGAAGCGGCCGTCCTGCGGGATGCGCTTCTCGGCGATGTCGAGCTCCGACATGACCTTGATGCGGCTGATGATCGTCTGGTGGTGCTTCTTGTCGATCGGCTCCATCGCCGGGTAGAGGACGCCGTCGATGCGGTACTTGATGACGACGACGTGCTCCTGCGTCTCGATGTGGATGTCCGAGGCGCGGCGCTGGATCGCGTTGAAGAGCACCGAGTCGACGAGCTTGATGATCGGGCTCGCGTCGGCGGTGATCCGGTCGATCGAGAGGACCTCCTGGCCCTCCTCGTCCTCGCGGACCACCTGCATCCGGAACTCCTCGGTGGCCTCCTCGAGGACGCGCTGCGTCGACTCGGACTTCTGGAGGATGTCCTGGAGCGCCGCGCGCGACCCGACCTTGACCTTCAGGCGCTCCTTGAGGAGGGCCTCGAGCTCGTCTCGCTTCACGACGTCCGAGGGATCCGCCATCACGACGGAGAGCGTCCCGTTCTCGCGGTGCTCGGGGACGAACTCGAAGCGGAGCATCCACTCGAGCGGGATCGACCGGAACGTCTCGGCATCGATCCGGAACGTCCAGAGGTCGACGTACGGGAGTCCGAGGCGCTCGGCGAGCTGCCGGGCTCGGGTCTCCTCGGAGGCCGGGTCGAGGAAGCGCGGGATCGCGGCGTCGGCGGAGTCCGTGCGGGCCATGCTCATGGTCAGGCCTTGATGTTCGAGAGGATCGTGAACATCGGGAGGTAGATCGACAGGAGAAGCGTCGCGACGACGCCGCCCATGACGACGAGGATGATCGGCTCGATGAGGGTCACGATGCGCTGGAGCTGCGCGTCGATGGCCTCGTCGTAGAAGTCGGACACGTTCGTGAGCATCTCCTCGAGCGCGCCCGTCGCCTCGCCGACCTTGATCATCTCGATCGCGAGCGACGTGAACGACCCCGTGCTCTCGAGACTCCTCCAGACCTCCGCGCCCTCGCGGACGCGCGGAACCACGGAGGCGACGGAGCGCGAGATCCTGCGGTTCGCGACGGCGCCCGCCGCGATCTCGAGCGCGGGCACGACGGGCGTCCCCGCGCCGACGAGCGTCGCGAGGGAGCGCGAGAACTGCGAGAGCGCGAACTGCTGGAGGATCCCGCCGATGAGCGGCAGCTTCAGGAGGAAACCGTCCCAGCCGAGGCGGCCGGCCTCGGTCGCCTTCCAGCGCGTGAAGGCGATGGAGGCGACGACGAGCCCCGCGAGGACGAGGAGGATGTGGCCCCTCAGGAAGTCCGCCGTCCCGATCACGCCGCGCGTGATGAGCGGGAGCTGGCCGGCCTCGAAGCCCGCGAAGAACTCGCGGAAGCGCGGGATCACGTACGTCATGAGGATCGTGACGAGCCCGATCGACAGGCCGATCAGGACCGCGGGGTAGACGAGCGCGCCCGTGACCTTGCGCCGGAGGGCCGCGAGGATCTTCTGGTAGGAAAGGTAGCGCCGCATCACCTTCTCGATCTCGCCCGAGCGCTCGCCGGCCTTGAGCGACGTCGCGTAGAGACGCGGGAAGACGTCCCCGTGGGACAGGAACGCGTCCGAGAGCGCGACGCCCGAGATGAGCTGCTCGCGGATGTCGAGGAGGATCCGCTTGAAGCGGGGATTCGACTGGCGCTCGAGGAGGATGTCGAAGCCGCTCACGATCGGAAGGCCCGCCTTGAGCAGAGCGACGAGCTCCTGGTTGAACACGAGGAACTCGGACGGCTTCACGGGCCGGCGCGAGCCGGGCATCAGGCTCGCGAGCGTGAGCGCGCGGCCGGGGGCGGCCGTCCGCGCAGGCCCTCCCTCGGCCTTCACGGAGAAGAGCCGCGCGTTGAGGCGCGCGATCTCGGCCTTCAGCGCGTTCTCGTCCGACGCCTCGATCGTGCGCACCGTAATGGCTCCGTCCGGAAGCCCAAGGCGGCAGACGTACGTCGCCATCAGTTCGACAGGATCCCCGGCCCCGGACGGGTCCACGCAGGGAAGAAGACGAGGAAGAGCGCACCCTGCGCCGCCTCGTCCTTGCCCACGCCGAGGATGTACGGCTGGCCGATGTTCACGTTGATCGTCGTGTGGAGGATCTCGCCGCGCGTCTCCCGGCCGCCCTCGCGGCGGATCCTCTCGAGCGAGAGGTCGCGGAACTGGAGGCGCTTGCCGTCGCGCGACGGGTCGAGGAAGAACTGGAGGTGGTAGCTCGTGCCGACCACGTAAGCGACGCGCTGCCCTTCCATCCCGCGCACGACGACGGAGTCGAGGCGCGTGAAGTCCGTGACGTTGAAGAGCTTCTTCAGCCTCTCGCCGATACCGCGGATCTCCTCGGAGACGTCCGTCTTCGGCCGGGCGGCCTTCGGATCGGACGTCGCCTTCAGGAGTGTCACGGCCACGTCGACGCTCCGGAGCGGCACGTCGTACGCGGCGATCGCCTGTGCGGCGCGCTCGACCGACGTGGAGCTGTCGCGCACGGTGAGCTCGTTCGCCTTCGGCTCGAGCATCACGGATCCCGCATCCGACAGGAGCGGCCGCACGAGCTGGAGCGCCTCGTCCGCCGGCCGGTACTTGAGCGCGAACACGCGCACGACGACGACGTGCGGGGCGCCCGCGGCCGGCGAGGCGAGGAGCGCGAAGAGGGCGCCCGCGGCGAGCACGGCCGCGGCGGCGCGCGGGCGGAGCGGCCTTCGCACGGTCACGTCACAGGTCCGCGTTCGGGTTCGCGACGAAGACGACGGCGGGCTCCCGGGGCGACGCAGCGGCGAACTCGTAGACGCGGGCGTTCGGGCTGCGCATCCCCTCGATGAGCGGGCGCGCGGGGGCGGCCTCGGCGTCGGCCGGGACCACCGGTTCGGGCTTGACCGCCGCCACGAGCGTCGGCCGCTTCTGCTCCCAGCGGACGAGGCCCGCGAGGCCGGCCGCGAACGTCAGGATCGCGGCGGCCTGCGCGAAGCGCCGGCTGAAGAAGGGGCGCCGTGCGGGCGCGGCGGGGGACGAGACGCGGGCGCGGTGGCGGACCTCGTCGAGGACCGCGTCCGCGACGCGGCGCGCGTCCTCGACGACGGGCGGCGCCGGCCGCCGCCCCGTCGACGCTGGCTCGGGCGACACGGAAGCCGCGAGCGTGACGAAGACGAGCGTCGGGTCGAGCGCCGCGGCGACGCGGGCGCAGGCGGCGCACGCCGAGAGATGAATCTTCAGGTCGGAGGGGAAGGAAGGGAGCGAAGAAGAGGAGATTTCCTTTGAGAGGAAGAGCCGGACCGCCTCGCGCACTCGACCGGCCTCCACGCAGACCGTGGCGCTCATCGATCGCCTCGCGCGTACTCGGGATACCGCTTCCGGATCTCGTCGCGCAGGAGCCGGCGGGCCTGGAAGAGGTGGTTGCGGACCGTGGACTCGCGGCACTCGAGGATCGCGGCGATGTCCTTGCCGTCCCTCTCCTCGAACTCGCGGAGGACGAACACGAGGCGCTGCGTCCCGGAGAGCACGCCCGCGCAGTTCTCGAACACGCGCCGCACCTCGTCGCGGTGGAGCGCGCCGAGCGCGTCGGACTCGCTGCTCGCCCGCGCGCCCTTGACGAGGCGGAAGCTCTCGGTCTCCGTCCGCTGGCGGGTGCTGCGCGCGCGCAGGGCGTCGATCGCGAGGTTTCCGGCGATCCGGAACAGCCACGTCGAGAATGCCCATGCCGGGTCGTAGCGGCCGATGTTCTCCCAGACCCTCAGGAACGTGAGCTGCGCGACATCCCGCGCGTCCTCGGCGTCGCCGAGCATGCGCCGGAGAAAGGCGACGACGCCGGGCGTCCGGCGCTGGACGAGCTCGGCAAAGGCGTCGACGTCGCCCGACTGGGCCCGGAGCGCGAGCGCCCGCTCGATCGCCGGCGCCTCGACCCGGGGAGCGCCGGGCGTAGACACACCCTCCCCCCGTTTTGGGTCCATGGCTTCCACGGGACGCGGGGAGGCGGAGACGAGACGCATCGCTTCAGCCTCTCTTACGTTTGCCGGATCGTCTTCGTCTATCAGGAGAGGGG
>JBBQDQ010000079.1:0-14972 GCA_038319835.1 Thermoanaerobaculia bacterium
GCGTCGAGGGCCTCGTTGTTCTGGCTCCGCGCGAAGGAATGCACCGGGGCGCGACCGTAAATGAGCCGTAGAAAGCCCCGGGGCGGCACGACGGGTGGCGTGTAGCGCGGCAGCGGATCCGCGCCGACCTCCGCGAGCGCCTCGGAATAGAGTTCGATCTTGCCGCTCGCCGTGTCGAAGGCGCGCTCCGCCGGCGCCCGATCCTCGAGATACGGCTTGCCCGGGAAGGCCACCGCCCCGCGGCTCAGGAGCTCACGTGCGCCGAACCCGGTCGGGGCAAGGATCGTCTCGAGATGCTCATCGGGCGTCTTCCACGGGAAGAACGCCTCCAGCTTGAGCCTCTTTGCCAGCTCCTTCGCGATCCACCAGCCCGGCTTCGACTCGAACAGGGGCTCGCACGCCGGGGAGCGCACCGCGATGAACGGCCGCTTGGCGGACTCCACGATTGTCGGCGGGTCGTAGCGCTCGAGATAGGTCGCTTCGGGCAGGACGAGATCCGCGTACTTGATCTGCTCGACGGGGAGCACGTCGACGACGACCATGAGATCGAGCTTCCCGATCGCCTCGACCGTACGGGCCGGCTGCGGGATGCTCTCGAGCACGTTCTGCCCGTAGACGACCCAGCCCTTGATCGGGTAGGGCTGACCCGAGAGCGTCGCGTCGATCAGGCCGTTCGTGACCCCGAGCTCCTCGGGCGCCATAGGAAACCGCGTCCCGGCGCCGTCGGCGCGGCCCCGCTTCGACTCCGGGAAGTCCGGAAGGTCGAAGCTCCCCTTCGCGATCGGCGTGGGAAGGAAGAGGCCGCCCTTGCGTCCCCAGCTCCCAAGGAGCGCCGTGAGGATCGCCATCGCCCGGGCGCGCTGCGTGTCGTCGCCGTACCAGGTGACGTGCCTTCCGGGATGGACCGCGACGGCCGGCTTCGCCTTGCCCATCGCCCGCGCCGTCTCGCGGATTCTCGCGGCGGAGATCTCCGTGATCGCCTCGGCCCACTCCGGAGTGAACTCCAGCACGTGTTTCGCGAGCCGGTCGAAGCCCGACGCGTACGTCGTGACGTACTCCTTGTCGTAGAGATCCTCGGCGATCAGGACGTTCATCCACGCGAGAAGAAGCGCGAGGTCGGTGCCCGGCCGGATCGGCAGCCACCAGTCGGCCTTCGACGCCGCCGTCGAGAAGCGCGGGTCGACCGCGATCAGCTTCGCGCCGCGCGCGAGACCCGTCGCGAACGCGGTGATCTGCGACGTGAAGACGTTCTCGCCGAGGTGGCTTCCGATCAGGACGACGAGCCGCGCCTCCTCGAGGTCGACGGGCTCGGGGGAGCCGAGGCCCTGCCCGAACGTGAGCGAGTAGCCCACTTCCCTCGGGCCCCGGCATTGGGCAAACGAGGGCTCGGCGCTGTTCGGCGTGCCGTAGGCCCGCATCAGAGTCGCGAAGAACCGCGCACCGTTGCCGTGCGGGAAGAACGCGACGCTCTCGGGGCCATGCTCCTCGCGGAGCTTCTCGAGGCGGCCGGCGAGAAAGTCGAGCGCCTCGTCCCAGCCGATGGGTCTGAACTTGCCCTCCCCGCGCTCGCCCGTCCGGAGCAGCGGGGTCTTCAGCCGGTCCGGGTCGTAGAGCAGACCGGTGCCCGCATTTCCGCGGGCGCACAGGCGGCCCTGGCTCTGGGGGTGGTCGGGATTTCCCTCGACCCTCACGACCTTGCCGCCCGACACCGAGGCGAGGACGCCGCAGCGCCAGAAACACATCTCGCAGGTCGTTGCGATCTTCTCGACCCGCGCGGTGCCGCTCCACCCCGGAGGGTGGACGCCGGAGTTCGCGACAGCGGGGGCCGCGGCGGCCCCGGCGCCCAGCGTGGCGGCGGCTCCGAGAAACCGCCGCCGGCTGATCGCGCTCATCGTTCGGCCGGTCCTAGCACCCCGACGTGGCCTTCCCCTTCTCGAAAGAGATGGCCTCTCCGGCCTTCATCTCGGAGGCCTTCTTCGTCTTGACCTTGATGACGACGGGCGTCACACCCTCGGCCGAGACCTCGAGGATCTTGCCGACTCCGTCCTTGAACTTCACCGGCGCGCTCACGTTGATCCAGGAGGGCTTCTCGCCCTCGATGGCGATCTGAACGGCGCCGTCCCCAACCGCGAGGATCTTGCCGTGGGTCGCGGGAGCCGCGAACAGAGTCGCGGCGACGATGAGCGTCACGGACACGAACAGGACGATGATCATTCGTTTGAGCATGAGTTGTCTCTCCACGGCCTGCTCCCGTCAGGAGGCAGGAGGGGGCGGCGTGACTTCCTTCGGCAGGCCGGGGGTGATCGACCACTCGAGCCAGGACCCGTTGTAGAGACGGACGTTCGGGTATCCGAGGCGATAGCGCAGCGTGTAGAAGAGCTCCGAGGCCTGCTGACCCGAGTTGCAATAGACGATGACGGGCGTCGTGGCGGTCACGCCCGCGGCCTCGAGCTCGGCCTTCACGTCGGCCTCCGGGCGGAAGGAACCGGCGTTCGGCTGGCCGTCCGGCACGATGTCCTTTTTCCAGAAGCGTGATTTCGCCCCGGGCAGGTGGCCCGCGTTGTAGGCCTCGACCGGGCGCGCATCGAGAAGCACGGCGCTCTTCATTTCGACGGCCTTCTTCACCTCGTCGAGCATGACGAGGTCGGCCGTCCGGGGCGTGAACGCTTCCGTCGAAGGGGCAACCGGCTTGCGCGCGCCAGTCATGGCGCGCTTCTCGGCCGTCCAGCGTTCGAATCCGCCATCGAGGACCGAGACCTGCTTGACTCCGGCGGCCCGGAGCACGGCCGCGACGTACGTCGCGTCGATGTCGCTCTCCTCGGAGTAGACGACGACGGGCACGGCACTCGTCAGACCGAGCCGGTGGGCGACGAAGTGGACCGTCTCCCACGGGAACAGCGTGCCGGGGACGCCGCCGGCCGTCGATCGGAAGTTGTCGACGACGACGGTCTGCGCGCCGGGCAGGTGGCCCGCGAGGAACGCCTTCATCGCGGGGCGAGCGTCCAGCAGCACGACGCTATCGGGCGCGGCCGCGAGACGCTCCGCGAGGGCCGCCGGCGAGACGACCGGCGGGAAGAGGTCCGCTGCGGCCGCGGGCACCGCGAGGGCGAGGACGAGAACGACGGGGAAGAGGCGCGTCCATTTGCGGGGAGACGTCATAGAGAACTCCTCTCGTTTGGGGGCGGGGGCCTCAGCAACTCCGTCCCCTTTGGGGCTTCAGGTGCGCTCACGAAGGTGGCGTTTCACCCACATTCAGCTTGATTGCACGACGACGCCCCGCGCTCTGATTCAGCTGCATCAAATGTCCTCTTAGCACCCCGCCATCGACTTCCCCTTCTCGAAGGAGATGGCCTCACCGGCCTTCAACTCGGAAGCCTTCTTCGTCTTCACGGTGATGACGGCCGGCGTCACACCCTCTGCAGAGACCTCGAGGATCTTGCCCACCCCGTCCTTGAACTTTACCGGCGCGTTCTTCTTGATCCAGGAGGCCCGCTCGCCCTCGAGGGCGATCTGAACCGAGCCGTCGCCGACCGTGAGGATCTTGCCGTTGGTCACGGGCGCTGCGAACACGGTGGCGGCGACGACGAGCGCCACAACCACGAAGAACGCGATGGTCATTCTCTTCAACATGAGCTGTCTCTCCTCGTTTTGCTTCTGCGGCCGTCTAGAAGACGCCGATCTGGACCATGAGCCGGTACGTGTCGAACGTCTTGAGCTTGTCGATCGGGGCGAACGTGATGGGATCGACGCGGGCGCCGATGAACCCGGTCTCCTTGTCGAAGTCCGTCTTGAGGTACTCGAGGGTCAGGCGGACGTTCTGCCGCTTGATGTAGTAGTTGAGGCCGCCGCCCACCTGCGTGATCTTCTGGTCCTCGATTCCGAGCAGGTAGGCGAACTTCCAGCTCTCAGCGAGGAAGTAGGGCTGGAGGAGCCCCTGTTTCCCGATCTTGAGCGGCAGGATGTAGCCGGCCTTCACGTACCCGCCGTTCTTCTGCCCGTTGAGTCCCGAGAGATTGACGAGGCGGTCGCCTGGGTTGAAGTTCGTCTTGTAGCCGTCGTCGAAGTCCGTCTTGAGGTACTGCGCGGTCGCCGTGAAGGTGCCGACCTTGGTCGGGTACTCGAAGAGAACGTCGGCGGCGAGCGCCGTGTAGTTGACCGTCGAATTGTCCTGGACCACGCCCGCCGACCTCACATTCCTGTACACGGCGTCAGCCTGGTAGGCGACGCCGCCGCCGATCGTGAGGATCTTCAGGTCGCCCAGATAGGAGCCCTGATACCCGGCTCCGGGCTCTGCGTCCAAGAACGCGTAGTGGACGCGGCCGACGTACTCGAAGGTGCCCTTGGGCTGCGGCGACGAGGTCACTGTGGCGCCGCTGAAGGGATGGGTGCTCTTCACGATCCCCTCGCGCCCCTGGAAGACGCCGGCGAAGTACCGCAGCTTGTCGTCGAGGTTCGCGCGTGTAAGGGGGAGCTTGGTCAGCCCGACCTTGAAGTTCAGCTTCTCGGAATAGTTGGCGATCGCGTAGCCGTCGATGATCCGCACGTCGCGGTCGTTCGCGTCGACGTCCTGCAGCGTCACCGCGTAGCCGAGGGAACCCTGCTTGCTCGTGCCGCAGGCCCCGCACGTCTGGAACTTGAAGCCGTAGGTTTCGTCCAGCATCCCCGTGACGACGAGGCGCAAACGCTGGAAGTGGATGTCGGTCCGAGAGCCCGACCGATCGACGCCATTCCCGAAGTTCGTGGTCTCCGAGTAGACCTGACCCTTGACCTCGAAGTCGAAGGTGGGGTCGAAGGCGAGGGCGGGGAACGCGGCCGCCAGAACGGCCGCCGTTCTTCGTCCGGCGCGAGGGCTGCTGCTCCCGGCTCCTGCTCGAGAACAATCTGCACGCGGTCGGGCACGACCTGAGCGAGTTCCGGCAGGTCATCGTCCACGACGACCTGCACCTGATCATCCGGGCGATCCTCGACGGAGAAGGAATCTCGTTCCTCTCGCGGGACGTGCTGGAGGATCACCTCGTCTCCGGCCGACTCGTCGCGCACCGGATTCCGGGATTCCACCACTCGCGCCAGCGGGCTCTCGTGCTCGAGCGCCCCGTCGCGCTCGACGAAGCCGCTTCCCACTTCGTCACCGCGCTCTTCAACCACTTCGAGGTGCTGATCCCCGACGAGCTCTTCGCCAACCGGCCCTGGCTCGTGCCGGCTGCATCGCCGCCGCTGCCTCAGTGCCCCGCCGCGCCCACACGCCGGAGCGCGTAGAAGGGCCTCGCCCGGGGCTCTCCGACATCCGGGGTCTGATGCAAGTGCGTCATTCCCGCGGCCGGCTTCCAGTCAGATATTTCGGCATGTGACGAAATGACTTCGGGGCCGCTGAACGTTGCCACGGCCGCCGCCAAGGCTCTCGCCCATCCGGCGCGTCTTCGAATCCTCGCGATGCTCTCGAGCGGTCCCCTTTGCGTCTGCCAGATGACGGCGGTCCTTCGCATCGCCCCCTCGACCGTCTCCGAGCACCTCCGCGAACTGAAACGGGCGGGCCTCCTCGTCGAGGAAAAGAACGGGAAGTTCGTCTCCTACCGGCTCGCACCCTCCCACGAGGCGGTCCGCTGGCACCGAGTGGTCCGGACGAGCCTCGCCGACGACCCGGTGGCGGCCGACGACGCCAGACTCGTCACTCGCCTGCGGAGGATTCCGGTGGAGGAATTCGCCGCATCAGCCCGCCGGCTTTCGGCGGCACCTCCTGAGAGGCCCGATTTCGAGAAGGCTCTGAAGGAGAAGGGCATCCTCTGATGGACGCGGCTCTAGTCCGACTGGCCGAGTCGGCGGTCGCTCTCGCGGTCGTCCTCGTCGCGTTCGGGCTCCACCTGTCGGGCCTCGTGAGGATCCCGATGCCGAGCCTGAATCCTGCGAGGTTCCGCGCCGGGGGTGTGCTGGGCGCCTTCTGTCTCGGCGCGTTGACCGGGACGCTGTCGTCGCCGTGCGCGACGCCCATCCTCGTCGCGATCCTCTCCCTCGTCGCCTTCGAGAAGAAGATCCTCTGGGGGACGACGCTTCTTCTCTCCTACTCGATCGGCCACGTCGCCCTGCTCTTCGTCGCCGGCACCGTGGCGGGTTTCGTCACGGTCTGGGCCGGCAGCCGCGCGGCGGTCTGGGCCGACCGCCTCCATCGAGGCTTCGGCCTGCTGATGCTGGGCACCGGCCTTGCGGTTGGCGCCGCGGCGCTTCTCCCGCTCCTCTCCACCTGAGCTCGATTCGAAAGCGAGGAATCAATGGAACCGACACCGAAGAAGACGATCGAAGTCCTCGGCCCCGGGTGCACCCGGTGCAAGGAAACCTACCGCGTCGTCCAGGAAGTCGTCGAGGCAGGGGGGTTCTCCTTCGAAGTCGTGAAGAACGAGTCCATCGAACGGATGGTCGAGCTGGGACTCATGGCGACGCCCGGTGTCGCGGTCGAAGGCAAGGTCGTCGTCTCCGGACGGATCCCCAAAGCTGAGGAGATCCGGACCATCCTCGCGGCGTCGTGAAACCAGCCGACCGCCTCTCGCCCGCGGCCGCGGCACTCGTCGGCCTGGCGGCTCTGTTGGCCTGGCTCGCCGTCTACCTCAACCTCGGCAGCTTCGCCCGCTGGGTCACGTACGGCCTCCTGCGCCTTGCTCCCGGGACGCACGTCTCCTCTGCGGTCGAGTTCCTCGTCTTCGAGGTTCCGAAGGTCCTGCTCCTCCTCGTCCTCGTCGTCTTCGCGGTCGGCATCGTCCGTTCGTTCTTCAGTCCCGAGAAGACGCGCCGCGTCCTCGCCGGGAGACGGGAGTCCGCCGGAAACGTCCTCGCGTCGCTCCTCGGCGTCGTGACTCCGTTTTGCTCGTGCTCCGCCGTGCCGATGTTCATCGGGTTCGTGACGGCGGGCGTCCCGCTCGGTGTGACATTTTCCTTCCTCGTCTCGGCCCCCATGGTCAACGAGGTGGCGCTCGCGCTTCTCTTCGGTCTTTTCGGCTGGAAGGTTGCGGCCCTTTACGCCGGAACCGGCCTTCTCGTCGCGTTCGTTTCTGGCCTCGTCATCGGACACCTGAAACTGGAAAAGTGGGTCGAGCCGTGGGTCTATGCGGCGCCCGCCGGGCAGGCCGACGGTCAGACCGCGGCCCTGACGTGGCGCGACCGGATCGAGGCGGGGAAGGCGGCCGTCGTCGAGATCGTCGGGAAAGTGTGGCCCTACGTCATCGCGGGCATCGCAGTCGGCGCGGGGATCCACGGGTGGGTGCCCGAAAACCTCATGGCCGGGATCATGGGCAAGCAGGCGTGGTGGTCGGTCCCGCTGGCGGTCCTCATCGGGATTCCGATGTACTCGAACGCCGCGGGGATCCTGCCGATCGTCCAGGCGCTCCTCGGGAAGGGCGCGGCGCTCGGCACGGCGCTCGCCTTCATGATGTCGGTCGTCGCGCTGTCGTTCCCGGAGTTCGTCATCCTCCGAAAGGTTCTGAGGCCCGCTCTCATCGCCGTCTTCGCCGGAGTCGTCGGGACGGGGATCCTGATCGTCGGCTACGTCTTCAACGCGCTACTTTGACGCGTCGCCTCCGTCCAGGAGCCCCGGCCGACGGTCGCCCTCAGTTCACCGCCTTGCGGACGGCGGCCTCGATCTCGTTCTGGATGTCGCCGGGCATCTGCATGTTCTTCATGAACGCCCAGTTCCCGGCGTCCTGGAAGTAGAGCTTCATCCGCCACATCTCCTTGAGGAGCGTGACGGAGCTGCCGGCGCCCTTCTTCGTGACGACGACCTCGATCGGAAACGCCGCAGCGTGGTCGAGGCCCGGAAACGGGTTCGCCTCCGTCGCACGCTTCTCGCCCGCGATCCCGAAGGCGCGCGCCTCGGTCTTCGCGTTCGTGAGGCCGACGACGAAGACGTCGTCCGAAGCCTTGTACGAGTAGACCGCGTGCCAACCGGCGGCGTCCGCGACGCCCACCCGGATCGCCTCGGCGACCTCTGCCGGCGCCTTCGCCGACGCGAGGACCGGGACGACCTTGTCCGGAAACGCTCCCCCGCCCATCCCGCCGATCTCCCCGCTGTCGCGGAGCTGACTGGCTTGCTTCGCTGAGACGGGGCCGAGCGGCGCGAGCGCGGCCGAGACTGTATCGACGGCCTTCTGCGCAGCTGCGTCCTTCGCGTTCGACGCGTAGAACGTGCGCAGCAGCGAAACGGGGTTCACGAGAGCGACGCCCGTGCCGGCGGCGTCGCCGTACACCGCGAGGCGCATCGGGAGGCCGAAGGCCTTGTCGGCGCCGCCCGACAGGACCTCGGCGGTCCACGGTTCGGACGCGAACACGATCGTGCGGGCCTTCGAGCGGCAGCCCTCCGGCACGCCGTTGTCGAAGCTCGCGAGGACTGCGAAGCCGGCGCTCTTGAGCGCCGACTCGGCATTTGTCGACGTCTCGCCGACGTCGGCCTTGAGGCCCGAGAGAAGTGTCACGGTGACCCCTTGCGTCTTCTCGACGCCCGCCGCGAGGGCGGGCGCCGCGAAGGCGAGGAGGACGAACGGCGCGATCAGGCGTTTCACGGCGTCCTCAGAAGCCGAACGAGAGGCCGAGGTCGAACACCCACTGGTCCATCTTCAGCTCGATGGTCTGCTTGCCGGGCACTTCGAGGGGGTTCGGGCCGGAGACGGACTTGGAGAGAGCGCGCACCACCGCGAGGTTGACCTTCGTCCTGTCGCCCACCTTCGCGCTCGCACCCAGCGTCACATGCTGTTCGATGACGCCCGGGGCGAGGATGTTGAACAGGACTTCGGATTCCGGGATCGGCTGCTTTGCGTACGCGTAGCCCGCGCGAAGCGTGAAGCTCGGGCTCGCGGCCCACTGCAGGCCGAGCTTGTAAGCGGTCACGTCCTTCCAGCCGAAACCCGCGCCGCCGTCGTCGCCGAGCCGCGCCGTCATGAGGTTCGGAATCATCGGGTTCCCGATGGACTCGGTCTTCGAGTAATAGATCTGCTGGACGTCGAACGCGACCGTGAAGGTGTCGACGGGCTTGATCGCGACGCCGACCGTCCAGTTCGCGGGGATGTCGAAGTCGCCGCCCTCGGCGAAGAGGCCGGAGTACTTGGTGAACTTCTGCATCTCCATCTCGGTCTGGTACGAGGCGCCGACCGAGAGCCAGGGCGTGAGCTTCCCGAGATAGCCGATCCTCACGCCCCACCCGAGGGACGTGTCGTGGCCGTTGTTCGAGAGGTTCGAGGGCGAAGACGAGTAGGGCGCGAAGCTGCCGAGGCCCTCAGCCTGGAAGCTCTGCCAGCCGATGACGGGGCTGACGCCGAACGCGTGGTTCTCGCCGATCCTGTAGGTGAGGGTCGGCGCGACGTACATCTGCATCAGGTTGACGCCCGTCCGGCCGGCGTAGAAGACCGAAGTGTCGTAGGTGGTGTTCATGCCGCCGTTGCCATAGATCGCGACGCCGAGCGTCATCGCGTCGTTCAGCTTCCAGTTCGCACCAATCGACGGCATCAGGAAGACGTTCGTTCCGCTCTTCACGTTGCCCGGCTGGAGGCCGAACGTGCCGGGGTAGCCCGAGGGCGTGCCGGTCACCGTGAACTCGCGGTTCGGGTTGAAGACGGCGAGGCTGAGGTCGTAGCCGGTCACCCACGCGTTCCCGGCGGGGTTCGTCGCGGGCGACATCGTGTTGAGCGACAGGGCGACGCCTGCGCCACCCATTCCGTTCTGCGCGGTTCCGTAGCCGAGCTGGAAGTAGCCGTCCGTCGCGAGGACGGGAGCTGCGGTCAGGGCGAGCAGCGCGACGAGCGCGATGCCGATCCGGGTCTTCATGTGGGCACTCCTTCTCCGGAAAAGCGGACCGTTCGGGTCCGCGGATTGTCAACGGTGGGGCGCATCAGCAGCCCCCGCCCTTCTTCGGCGCGGCGATCGGTGCGGCGATGGGTCGCGGCGCAGTGGACACGGGCAGGGCCGCAGAGGCAGCCCCGGTGAAGTGCGCCACCAGTGCCGCCTGCGCGCGATAGGCGGCCACCTGAGGCGCAGTCGGGTTCTCCGGCGGCTTCGGCGCCGTCAGGATCTCGGCCTTCCAGGCGTCGTATCCGCCTTCGAGGACCCAGACCTCGCCCGCGAACGCCTCGATACTCTCGGGGACGGCTCCGAGGTCTCCCGCGGCGTAGACGGCGAGCTTCCGCGTCGGTGCGAGGTCGACGGCTACCCCGGCGATCGCGCCGGGCAGTCCGCCCCTTCTGGCGGCGTCTTCCGGACGGAGGTCGAGGACCCACCAGGATTCCGGAGACTCGACGAGCTGCGTCGCGAGTTCTGCGGCACCGATTTTCCGGACGGCCTTCGAAGCAGCAGCCGTGTGGCGCGCCGGGAGAGCGAGAGCGACGAGCGCCAGCGCGGCGACGGCGGCGAAACCGGAGAAGATGCGCAACTTGACGCGCGCGGGCGAGGCCGGGACGGGCTCCCCCGCGCGCGGCGCGAAGATCGCCTCGAGCTTCTCGCCGCCGAAGAACGCGCCGACCGCCATCGCGACGACGCCGGCCGCGACGACCGCAATCGGGACGCCGATCAGCCGGTCGAGCCGCACGACGCCCATCGCCCCGCTCTTGTAGAAGCCTTCGAGCGGCCCGTAGCCGAAGCCGAACGCGAGCGAGCCAAGCATGATGCCGCCGAGCGCCGCGAACCCGTCGAGGTTCCCGGAAGCGGCGGCGACGGCCCCCGTGCCCGGGCAGTAGCCCGACACGATGAACCCGGCGCCGAGGAGGAGACCGCCGACGAGCTGCGGCCAGAGGAACGTCTCGGGCACCGTCACCTTTGCGAGATCGAGGACGCCGATCCCGGCGAGGAACGCCATCCCGACGCAGGCCGTCACGATCGCGCTGAACATGACCTTCAGGACGCGCACGTCGGTCAGGTAGAACTGCGCGGCGAGATTGCGGGCGCGCCCGAAGCCCGCCCGCTCGAGGGCGAACCCGAACGCGATACCGACGAGCGTCCCGATCAGGAGGCCCGTGTACGGACCGAACACGCCGCGGGGGAAGAGAGGAAACGTCATCGCCATTCCTTCCGGACGAACGGGGCGACGAGGTAGCCGCCGGTGAAGACCGCCATCATGAAAACCCACGAGCCGAGCGAAAGGGCCGCGCCGCCCGTGAGCGCCTGGCCCGACGTACAGCCCCGCGCGAGGCGCGCCGCGAAACCCATGAGGACGCCGCCCGCCACCGCCAGCACGAGGCGCTGCGCCGTCGTCGCGCGCGGGCCCTTCTCGATCCCGATCTTGAGGCGCCCGGCCGAGTACGCGCCGAGGACGCCGCCGAGGAAGACGCCGAGGACCTCGTAGACGAGCCAATCCTCGAGGACGTGCTTGCCGGGGCCGTAGTACTGCGAGAAGTACGCGTTCGTCTCGATCGTCTTCGGCGCCACGAGGTGAGCGCTCGCGACCGCGAACCGCGTCACCGCACCGGACGAGCCGAGCCCGAAGCCCATCACGAGGAACGACGCGAGGAGGACGAGGCCGAGAAAGACGCCCGCGACATAGGGATTCCAGAACGGACGCTCGACGGGGGGCTGCTGTGTGGACACGGCTTTCACCTCATGACCAGGAGTCGGAAGGCCGAGGCCTGGCCGGCGGCGAGAAGGATCCAGCGCAAGGCGAGGCCGCCCGCGAGGATCAGGAGGGGTACGAGCGCGACGAACGGGAGGTGCCGCTTCGACTCGAGAAACTCCATCGCGAGCGGGACGAGGAGGCCCATCACGACGACCACGGACCAGAAGACCGCCGTGTACGGCCCGCCGAGGAAGCTGCGGGCCGCGAAGCGGCCGGCTTCCCCGGACGTCGCCCAGCCGAGCAGGAGGAGGACGATCAGGACGAGCTCGGCGCCGATTGCGATCGCGTCCCAGCGGACGAGCGTCTTCCGCTCGGCCTCGTCGAGCTTCAGGAGGAGGAGCGCCGCCGCGCCGGTCGAGACGCCCGACGCGAGGAAGAGCGGGCCGAGGACCGCGCTGTTCCAGGCGAGGCGCGAGGGCATCGTCCCGAGGAGGAGGCCCGTGTAGAGGCCGAGGCCCACGCCCACGACGACGCTCGTGACGAGGATCGCGCGGCGGTGCGCGTCCGCGAACGCCGTGAGACGGTCGAGGCCATTCCGGAGAGACGCGGGCGTCCTTCCGAGAAGCCAAAGGCGCTGCGCCGTGTCCAGCGAGCCGAGGCCGAGGAGGAGGCCGGCCGGGTAAACGAGGACGAGGATCCACGCGCCCCAGGACATCGGCGATGTCGGGCGGAAGACGGCGTAGAAGCGCCACGCCCAGAGCCGGTGCGCGAGGTCCAGCCAGAGCGCGAGCATGCCGAGCGAGAGCAGTGCGAGCGCCGCGAAAGGCGCCGGGAGCAGAGCGCGCGACCGCGGGCGCGCGCCCGAGACGAGCTCGAGAGCCGCCGAGAGGATGAAGATCCCGGCGACGATGCCCCCGAGGAAGAGGTAGACCGTGATCTCCCAGCCCCAGACGTGGAGAGACGGGTCGATCTGCGCGTTCGCGCGGGTCGTGACGGTCTCGAGGAGCGAAGGCGTCATCGTCATACCCTCAGAGGAGGAAGTAGAGGTTCGGCTGCGCGCCGCTCTCGGGGTGGTTGACCTTCCAGCGGCGGGTGCGGAGGTTCCTCGAGACCGGCGAGTCGGGGTCGTTCAGGTCGCCGAAGGCAAGGGTCCCGGTCGGGCACACGCTCACGCACGCGGGGAAGAAGCCCGCCTGCACCCGGTGGAGGCAGAACGTGCACTTGTCGATGTAGCCCTTCGGATTCACGAAGCGGGCGTCGTACGGGCACGCGGTGATGCACGCCTTGCAGCCCGAGCATTTGCCGTGCGTCACGAGGACGGCCCCGCCCTCGTTCACGTGGCTCGCACCGGTCGGGCAGTTCCTGACGCAGGGAGCTTCCGAGCAGTGGTTGCACCGCTCCGACCGGATCTCGGCGGCCAGGACCGGGAACTCTCCGTGAACTTCTTCGACGATCCAGTCGCGGCAGAAGCCGTCCGGAACGTCGTTCTCGGCCTTGCAAGAAAGAACGCACGCCTTGCAGCCGACGCAGAGCCGGGTGTCGACGGTCATCGCGTAGCGCTTCTTCGACGTGCTCATGTCAGGCCCTCTCGACGGACACGAAGTTGACGCTCATGCCCGTCGCGCCCGAGACCGGATCGACGGCGATCTTCGTGACGAGCTTCGAGTCATCGAGGCCGCGCCCCTTCGCGAACTCCAACCCGGGGCTCGTGTGCCCATATCCGTGGACGACGAACACGCAGTCGGGACGAATGCGCTGCGTCGCCTTTAACTTCGCCGGCTCGGAGCGCACGCCGTCCTGGTTCACGAGGATGACCTTCTCCCCGTTCGCGAGGCCGCGCTCCTTCGCGATCTTCGCGTTCAGCCACACCTCGTTGTCCTTCGTGATTTCCGAAAGGAACCGGTTGTTCGTCGTCCGCCCGAACGTGTGGACGGGAGTCCTTCCGAAGAGCAGGCGGAACTGGCCTTCCGCCGGCTGTTCATGCCGCGTGTAGGGCGGCAGCGGCGGGAGGCCCGCGTCGGCCATCTGCTTCGAGTAGAGCTCGATCTTCTTCGTCGGCGTCCCGAAGCTCAGCTCGAGGCCGTCCTCCGTCGTGACCGGGACGGGCTTGCCGTGGACGACGCCTTTCGCCTTGATCTCCGAGACGTCGTAGCCGCCGGCCTTCAGGCGCGACTCGACCATCGCGCCGGCGTCGTCCCAGGGGAAGTAGCCGCCGAGGCCCATCCGGTTCGCGAGCTGCTTGGCGATCCACCAGCCCGGCTTGCTCTCGTAGAGCGGCGGCACCACGGGCTGGCGCACCGCGAGGAACGGTTCGCGCCACGGGGTCGGGACGATGTCGTCCCACCTCTCGAGATACGTGCATTCCGGCAAGACGACGTCCGCGTACCCGACGATCTCGGCCGGAAGGACGTCGATCGCGACGAGCAGGTCGAGGTTCTGGATCGCCTCGAGCACCTTGTTCCTCTGCGGGAGAGCCTGCAGGAGGTTCGTGCCATAGACGATCCAGCCTCGGACGGGCGCCGCGCCGAGCCGGCCGGGAACCGTCGCATCGCAGATGCCGTGCGACAGCACCTCGTCGGCGAACGGATACATCACGCCGTCCGGATGGTCCTGTGTTGCCTTCGCCTTCACCGCATATTCGGGAACAGGCGTTTTCGGGACTTTCATCGAAGTCGGGATGAAGAAACCGCCGCGGCGGCCCCAGCTCCCGAGGAGCGCGTTCAGGATCGCGACGGCGCGGCTCCGCTGCGTGTCGTCTCCGTACCACGTCGTGTGGCGCCCCGGGTGGACGAGCGACGCCGGGCGGGCGCCCGCGATGAAGCGCGCCGTCTCGACGATCAGCTCGGGCCGAATCGTCGTCTCCGTGAATGCCCACTCGGGCGTCTTGTCCTGAAGGTGGGCCTTGAGCTCGTCGAAGCCCGTCGCGTACTTCGCGACGTACTCGCGGTCGTAGAGCCCCTCGGACACGATCACGTGCATCCACGCGAGGAGAAGGGCCATGTCGGTCCCGGGCTTGATCGGGAGCCAGTACTTCGCCTTGCCCGCGGCCGTCGAGAACCGCGGGTCGACCGCGACGACCTGCGCGCCATTCGCGATCGCCTTCGCGAAGTCCTGCACCTGCGTGTTGTGCATGTTCTCGCCGAGGTGCGAGCCGATGAGCGTGATCACCCGCGAGTTCGCGAGGTCGAGGACTTCGGGCGAGCCGACGGGAGAGCCGAACGTGAGCTGAAAGCCGACCTCGCGCGGCCCGCGGCACTGGCCGTAGGACGGCGCCGTGACGTTCGCCGAGCCATAGGCGAAGAGCAGGTGCTTGAAAAACGAGCCGCCGAAGCCGTGCGAGAAGAGGGCAACCTTGTCGGCACCGGCCTCCTTCTGGATTCTCAGAAGCTTTTCGGCCGTGAAGTCGAGGGCCGTCTCCCACGAGACTTCCTCGAACGTCTGATCGCCGCGCTTTCCC
>JBBQDQ010000080.1:0-14793 GCA_038319835.1 Thermoanaerobaculia bacterium
CCCTTCCGGGGTTCACGCCGATCTCGATGTTCCCGAAGATGTGGGAGGCGGCCGGGCTCCCGCTCGGATCGCTCCTCGACCGTCTCGTGAAGAGTGCGTTCCGGCGCCCCGCCCGCGGGCGCTGATTCAGCGCGCCTCGACGAGGACTCCTGCGAGCCCGATCTCGCCGAGCGAATCGCGGGCCGCCTCGGCCTCGGCGCGCGAGGCGTACGGACCGAACTTCACCCGCTTCAGGCCCTTGAAGTCTTCGACCCACGGTGTGGGGTAGCGGGCGGCGAGGCGCTCGCGCAGCCTGACGGCGTTCTCTTCCGAGCCGAATGCGCCCGCCTGGACGGCCCAGCCGGCGGGCGCGGGCCGGGCGGCCGCCGCCCCGGGATCGCCCTTCGTGGCTGTGCTCGCGGGCGTCGGAGCGGGCGGTTCATCGCTCTTCGCGCGGATGCGGGAGTTGTCGCCGAGCGTCACGACGCGCAGCGTGACCGGGACGACGCCGTCCCCGACGGAGCCGATCTCGGCCGCGGCCGCCCTGGAGAGGTCCACGATGCGGCCCGCCACGAACGGCCCGCGGTCGTTCACCTTCACGCGGACGGTCTTCCCGTTCTTCTCGTTCCGCACCTCGACGACGGTGCCGAGAGGCAGGGTGCGGTGCGCCGCGGAGACCTTCTCCGGCCGGAACGTCTCGCCGGAGGCCGTCGGCAGGCCGTCGAACTCCTTGCCGTACCAGGACGCGAGCCCGCGCTCGAGAGCTCCGGGGGTGGGCGTCGGAGGGACGTACGTCGTCGCTTTCGGGGTCGACGAGCACGCCGCGATGGAGAGTCCGACGAGGACGAGAGAGATCTCTCTCTTCAGACCCGGACCTCTTCGTGCGTCTCGCCGGCAGCGGCCGCGGGGTCCGAGGCGAGGATGGGCTCGATCTCGGTCTCGAGGAACTCGTCCACCTGCTCGGGCGCGCGGCCGATGAACCGCGCGGGGTCGGAGGCCGCCTGGATCTCGGCCGGCGTGAGGCCGAAGGACGGGTCGGCCGCGATCCGGAAGAGGAGGTCGTTCTCGCCGCCGTCGTTCTTCATGCGGTCGCCCGCGGCCTGGGCGAGGACGCGGATCTTCTCGTGGAGGGCCTGCCGGTCGCCCCCCTTCTTCGAGGCCGCCATGAGGATGTTCTCGGTCGCGAGGAAGGGGATCTCCACGTCGAGGCGGCGGCGCACGACGGCCGGGTGGACGACGAGGCCGTCCGCGACGGAGTCCCAGAGGAGCAGGATCGCGTCGGCCGAGAGGAACGCCTCGGCGAGCGCGAGGCGGCGGTTTGCCGAGTCGTCGAGCGTGCGCTCGAACCACTGCGTCGCGTGCGTCCAGTTGCCGTTGTCGGAGATCGACAGGAGCCAGCGCGCGAGGGCGTTCATCCGCTCGCACTTCATCGGGTTGCGCTTGTACGGCATCGCGGACGAGCCGACCTGCTTCTTCCCGAACGGCTCCTCGACCTCCTTGAGGTGCTGGAGGAGCCGGATGTCGTTCGCGAACTTCGAGGCCGAGGCCGCGAGGCCCGAGAGCGCCGAGAGGACGAGGGCGTCCTGCTTGCGCGTG
Source organism: Thermoanaerobaculia bacterium (assembly GCA_038319835.1). Lineage (GTDB taxonomy): Bacteria > Acidobacteriota > Thermoanaerobaculia > UBA5066 > UBA5066 > Fen-183. Next base: position 1,576 of record JBBQDQ010000080.1, read on the forward strand.
TACGTCTGGCCGGAGATCAGGAGCCGGTCCGTGAAGCCGGCCTTCTCGGCGACGAGCCGGTCGAGGCTCTCGGCCTTGCCGGCGTCGCCGTCGAAGAGCGCCACGAACGACGCCTGGGTTCCCGTCGCGCCCTTGCAGCCGAGAAAGCGCAGCTCGTCGGCGCGGCGCACGATCTCGCGGTGGTCGAGGGCGAGGTCCTGCAGCCAGAGGCAGGCGCGCTTGCCCACTGTCGTGGGCTGGGCGGCCTGGAAATGGGTGAAGCCGAGGCAGGGAAGATCGCGGTAGGCCCGCGCGAACCGGGCGAGGCGGCCCATGACGCGCACCGTCCGCGCCGCGAGGAGGCGGAGCGCCTCGCGCAGGAGCAGCAGGTCCGCGTTGTCGCCCACGAATGCCGACGTCGCGCCGAGGTGAAGGACGCCCTTGGCGGCCGGGGCGACGTCGCCGAGGGCGTGCAGGTGGGCCATGACGTCGTGCTTCGTCTCGCGCTCGTAGCGGTCCGCGGCGTCGAGCTCGGCGTCCGTCGGGACGAGGTGGGCGCGCAGGGCCTCGAGCGAGGCCTCGGGGATCGGCAGGCCGAGCTGCCGTTCGGCCTCGGCGAGCCAGAGCCAGAGGCGGCGCCACGCGGTGAACTTGGATCGCGCCGAGAAGAGGGAGGACATCTCTCCGGACGCGTAGCGCGTCGTGAGTGGGTTCTCCCAGCGGTCCGCGGGCGACCCGCTCATTCCTCCTCCGTCTCGTCGTCCGTCGGGAGGCGGAACTCCTTGATCTCGTCGTTCCCGCAGATGGTGCAGAACGCGCTCAAGATGCCCTTCTTCTCCTCATACTCGAACGAGTAGCAGGGGGTGTCGCAGTTCAGACAGACGACGAAGGCGACCTCTTCCATGCGCTCTCCCTGGAGGTCTTCAGGTTAGCATCCCCGGGCGGCTCCGGGGCCGCCCACGCCATGACGCTGCACATCGAATCCGAGATCGGCCGCCTCCGCACCGTCCTCGTCCACGAGCCCGGACGGGAGATCGACCGGATGGTCCCGTCCATGATGCAGGACCTCCTGTTCGACGACATCCTGTTCGGGGCCCGCGCGCGCGAGGAGCACCGCCGCTTCCGGCAGATCCTGAAGTTCGTCGCCGACGAGGTCCTCGAGGCCCGCGACCTCCTCGAAGAGGTCCTCCAGGACGCCTCGGCCCGCAATGCGATCCTCACGGAGCTCGCGACGCTGCTCGCCTGGCCGCCCGCCGTGCTCGTGGCGCTGAACGACCTCCCGGCGGACCGCCTCACGGCGGGCCTCGTCGAGGGGATCGAACACCCGCGGCCGGAGATCACGGGCTCGCTCGACTCGCTCTACCTCCTGCCGCCGGTCCCGAACTGGTTCTTCCAGCGCGACCCGTCGGTCGTGCTCGGGGACCGCGTGATCCGCAGCGCGATGGCCACGCGGGCCCGCTGGCGCGAGCCCCTCCTCTCGGGGGCGATCTTCGCGTTCCACCCGCGCTTCGGAAGGCGGCCGGACGCGTTCTGGTTCCGCGAGTTTGCTGCCGAGGAGAAGAGCCTCTCGCTCGCGCGCATGCGGCCGACGCTCGAGGGCGGCGACGTCCTCGTTCTCTCGGCCGAGACGCTCGTGATCGGCTACTCGGAGCGCACGGAGAAGATCACGATCGAACGGCTCGCCGAAGCCCTCCGGAAGCAGGGGTCGGCGGTGAAGCGGATCCTCGTCGTCGCGATCCCGCCTCAGCGGGCGACGATGCACCTCGACACGATCTTCACGCGCCTGTCGGAAGGCGAGTGCCTCTGCCACGGGCCGATGATCCTGCCCGGGGGCGCCGAGGAGGTCGACGTCTACGAGGCGGACCTGACGGGGCGCGAGGTGTCGTGGACGACGAAGGACGACCTCCTGTCCGCCTTGCGCACTCACGGCGTCGACCTCGAGCCGATCCCGTGCGGCGGCGCGGACCCCATCGACCAGCAGCGCGAGCAGTGGACGGACGGAGCGAACCTCTTCGCGCTCGCGCCGGGCCTCGTCCTCGGATACGACCGCAACATCCGGACGGCCGACGAGCTCGCGCGCCACGGCTATCGCATCCTCTCGGACGACGACCTCCTGCTCGGGCGCGAGACGCTCGAGAGAAAGAAGCCGGTCAAGCAGGCGATCCTCATGTCGGCCCCGGAGCTCTCCCGCGCGCGGGGAGGCCCTCGCTGCATGACGATGCCGCTCGTGCGCGATCCGGTGTGAGAATGGAAACGCCATGCGACGCAAAGATCTGATCTCGATCCACGAACTGCCGTCCGCCGAAGTCGGCGCGCTCCTCGCGCGGGCCGCGGACATCAAGGCCCGGCCGCAGGAGTACCGCACGGCCCTTCCCGGGAAGATCCTCGCGATGATCTTCGAGAAGTCCTCGACCCGGACCCGCGTCTCGTTCGAGGCGGGAATGACGCAGCTCGGGGGCGCCGCGCAGTTTCTGTCCTCGCGCGACATCCAGCTCGGGCGCGGCGAGCCCGTGTCCGACACGGCGCGCGTTCTCTCGCGCTACGTGAACGGGATCATGGCGCGCACGTTCGCGCACAAGACCGTCACGGACCTTGCCGAGTTCGCGACCGTCCCGGTAATCAACGGCCTCACGGACCTCCTCCACCCCTGCCAGGCGCTCACGGACTACTTCACGATGACCGAGAAGTTCGGGAACCTGAAGGGTCTGAAGCTCGCGTACGTCGGCGACGGCAACAATATGGCGCACTCGCTCATGTACGGCGGACCGAAGTGCGGCGTGGACGTCGCGATCGCGACTCCGAAGGGCTACGAGCCCGACCTGAACGTCACGGAGAACGCCCGCGCAGACGCCGCGGCGGCCGGCACGAAGATAGTCGTCACGAACGACAAGGAAGAAGCCGTCGCCGGCGCGCACGTCGTCTACACGGACGTGTGGGCCTCGATGGGGCAGGAGGCCGAGCAGGCCAGGCGCGTGAAGGACTTCGCAGGGTGGACGATCACGGGCGCTCTCATGGCCCGCGCGGAAAAGGACGCCGTCTTCATGCACTGCCTGCCCGCGCACCGGGGCGAGGAGGTCGCGGCCGAAGTCTGCGACGGCCCGCGTTCGGTCATCTACGACGAGGCCGAGAACCGCCTCCACGTCCAGAAGGCGATCCTCGTCACGTTGATGGGCGCGCCCTGACCCTCCGCGCCCCACTCGTCGCCGGGCTTGCGGCGCTGACGGCGCTCGCCGTTCTCGCGCCGGGGTGCCGGAAATCGCCGCAGCCGGGCGCCCCCGGTGCGCCGGCCGACGACCGTGCGATCGTGACGCTCGACAAGGTTCCCGGGCGCGCCGAGCTCCCGGCGAAGTCCGCGGTGGCGGCGACGCTCGTTCGGGGTACGCCCGTGAGGATCCGCGAGACGAAGGGCGACTCCCTGCGCGTTTCGGGTCCCTCCGGCGACGTGTGGGTGCCGGCCGCGGCCGTGGAGCGTGTCGCCGACCGCGTCGCGCGCGAGGCGCGCGCGGAGACCGTCAAGGCCTTCCTCACCCAGCCGGGGCGCGCCGTCGAACCGTGCCCGATCCTCCTCGCGCCGGACTACGGGGCCGCCCGGTGGGGGACGCTCGAGGACGGCGACGACGTGGACGTGATCCTCGCCGACCACGACTTCTTCGGCGTGCGCCTCGCCGGGAAGATGCTCGCGTTCGTGCCGGCCCGCTCGATCCGCCTGCTTCCGTCGGCGGTCGCGCCGGCGCGGGGCGCGCCGCCTGGAAAGGGCGTCGCCCCCGAGATCCAGTCCCTCGGCGTCCCGGACCGCGAGATCCGGCCCGCGCCGCGCGTCATGCCGCCGCCGGGCGAGATTCCGGCGGCGGGGTTCGCGCCCGCCGCTACGCCGGCAGGGGGTGCGGCGCCGGGTGCGGCGCCGGCCGCGCCTCTCACCGCGCTCCCCGAGGGCTCCGAGCTGCCCGTTCTCGCGACCCGCGCCGACCCGCAGTACCCCGAGGCCGCCAGGCGCGTGAAGCTCGGCGGCGACGTCGTGCTGCGCGCCGTCGTCGAGGCGAACGGGACGATCGGCCGGATCGAAGTCGTGACCGGGGCGCCGTTCGGGATGACGGAGGCCGCGACGGACGCCGTGAGGAGGTGGACGTACCGGCCCGCACGCGTCAACGGGCAGCCGGTCGCCGTCTGGAAGGTGATCCGCGTCAAGTTCGCGCTGCGGGCCGAGAGGGAGCCTCCTCCGGACTGACCGGGCGCCCCTATAATCGCCGCCCTCTCATGCCGCTCATGGAGCTCGTCTACGAGGTCGAAGGTCAGACCCGCCGGTACCTTCTGTCGGGCAATGACGTGTCGATCGGGCGCTCGAGCGAGAACGGAATCGTCCTCAACGACTTCTCCGTCTCGCGCAAGCACGCGCTCCTGTCGGAGCGCGGCGGCGCCTGGACGATCGAGGACCTCAAGTCGACCAACGGCCTCAAGGTGAACGGCGAGTTCGCGCCGAAGGCCGAACTCCGTCCGGACGACATCCTGACGGTCGGGACCTTCACCCTCACGGTGAAGGAGCAGCCGACGTTCGGCGGCCGGACGTCCCTGCCGATCAGCGACTCGAGCGCGACCTTCGTGAGGTCGATCGCGGATTTCAACCGCGACTTCGGGTTCGACTCGACGCCCGTCAAGGTCAAGGAAGACCTCGCCGGCACGATGGCGGGGCGGCGGCCGGCGACGCGCGAGAAGGTTTTCGAGGCGATGGTCCTCGTCGCGCGCACGCTGATCGAGGCGCGCGAAGTGGGACAGATTCTCTCCAAGGTCGTCGACCTCCTCTTCGACTTCCTGCCGGCCGAGCGCGTCGTCGTCGTCCTCCTCGAGGACGACGGCCGGCCGACTCCGACGCTCGCGCGCCGCCGCGGCAAGGAAGGGCCGGACCCGGAGGCCTCCTTCTCCCACACGATCGTCGAGTCCGTCGTTCGCGACCGTGTCGCCGTCCTGACGTCCGACGCGCTCGCAGACGACCGGTTCGAGGCGGGGCAGTCCATCCGGATCCAGCAGATCCGCTCGGCGATGTGCGTGCCGCTCTGGGACCGCGACCGCGTGATCGGCGCGCTCCACGTCGACACGCCGCTCAAGGCGGGCACCTTCACGGCAGACGACCTCGACCTCCTGACCGCGCTCGGGAACTTCGCGGCCGTCGCGATCGAGCGGGCGCGCCTCCAGAGCCGGATCGAGCGCGAGGAGCGGATTCGCGAGCGGCTCTCGCGCTACCACTCGCCGGGCGTCGTCGACGAGATCGTGACCGGCGGCCCGCAGGGCGTCGAGAGCGTGCGGACACGCGAGGTGACCGTCTTCTTCGCGGACATCGTCGGCTTCACGTCCTCGGCCGAGACGATGGACCCCGAGGAGCTCTCCCGCTTCCTCGAGCGCGTCTTCACGTTCGCGGCGGACGCGATCTTCGAGCAGGGGGGCACGCTCGACAAGTTCATCGGGGACGCCGTGATGGCGTTCTTCGGCGCGCCGATCCCGCAGCCCGATCACGCGCGCCGCGCGGTCGCCGCGGCGGCGAAGCTCATCGAGAGCCTTCACGCGTGGAACGCGCAGCGCGTCGAGCGCGGCGAGCGGCCCGTCGCCGTCCGCGTCGGGGTGAATACGGGCAGGGCCTTCGTCGGCGACATCGGCTCGGATCGCCGCGTCGACTACACCGTCCTCGGCAACACGGTGAACGTGGCGGCTCGCCTGGAGTCCGCCGTGGCGGGCCCCAACGAGGTGGTCGTGGGGGCGGAGACCGCCCGTCAGGCCGCAGGTTCGTACGAGTTCGAGCCGCTCGGAGAGCAGAAGCTCAAGGGCCTCTCGCAGGGGATGACGGCGTTCCGCGTGAAGCTCGACGCCGCGGGGCGGCCCGTCACGTCCGCGTGACCGACCCTCTCTCCGGCCTCGTCTTCGTCACGTCGAATCCCGGCAAGGCGCGCGAAGCCGCCGCCTTCCTGGGGCGGGAGATCGCGGCGCGGGCGCTGGACGTTCCCGAGATCCAGTCCCTCGACTTCCACGAGGTTGCGCGGGCCAAGGCGCTCGTCGCGGCGCGGGCGCTCGGCGTGCCTGTCCTCGTCGAGGACTCGGGCCTCGCGGTGGCGGGCTGGGGCGGCTTTCCGGGTCCCCTCACGAAGTGGATCACGATGGGGGTCCTCGGGCAGGAGGGCCTCGCGAAGATGCTCGACGGCTTTTCCGACCGGGGCGCCGAGGCCGTTTCGGTCCTCGCCGTCGCGCGTCCCGGCGAGCGCGAGGAGGACGTGATCGTGGCGGAGGGTCGCGCCAGGGGCTCGATCGCTCCCCATCCGCTCGGGGAGAACGGCTTCGGGTGGGACGTCCTCTTCGTCCCCGAGGGCGAGACGCGGACGTTCGCCCAGATGAGCCTAGAGGAGAAGAACGCCCGCTCGCACCGGGCGCGCGCGTTCGCGGCGCTCCGTGAGCGCCTCACGCGGCCCCGATGAACGGGAGGTCCGCCCGGAGTCCTCTCAGGCTCTCGCTCGCCGCCGCCGCCCTCTTCCTCTGCGTCGCCGCCGACGAGCGGTTCTTCGGCGTCATCTCGGACGAGCAGCAGATGCTCTCGACGGCGTGTGCGCTGGCGACGTCCGGCAGCGTCGGCGTCTCGCGGGACTTCATCGTCAAGACCGACCGTCCGGCCGGCGACGCCGCCTCGTGGTACGGGCTCGCCCAGCCTCTCGTCGAGGTGCCGGCGATGCTCCTCGCGGGCCCGTGCGAACGGGTCTTCGGAGCGCGGTCCTCCCAGACGCTCTTCGTGCTCACGGAGATCGCCCTCATTCTCCTGGCGGCCGCGGCGGCCGGCCGCCTCGCGCGCATCGCGGGCGCCCCGCCCGCGGGCGAGGCGCTCGCCGTCCTCGGGACGGCCGTCGCATCGCCCCTCGCGACGTACGCATCGAGCGGGTTCTCGGAACCGCTGCAGGCGGCCGCGCTCACGGGGGCCGCGCTGATGGCGGCGCTCGCCGTGCGCGCCGAAGGCGGCCGGTCGGACCGTCTGGCCGCGCTGTCCGGCGTCCTTGCGGGAGTCGCGGTCCTCGCGAAGGTCACCCACCTTGCTGCCGCGCCGTTCGCGCTCCTGCCGCTCGTCCTCGACAGGGCCGGGCCTGGCGGCCGGCCTCGGTTCCGGCGCCTCGCCGCCGCGGCGGCGGGGGCGGCGCCCGTCCTGGCCCTCTGGGTGGCGGGGGAGATCTCCCGCTTCGGCGGGCTCTTCAGGACGTACACGCGCGACGGCTTCTCTCATCCCCTCTTCGACGGAACGTGGCGCCTTCTCGTTGGTCCCAACGAGGGGCTGTTTCCCTACTTTCCGCTGTCGCTCGCCGCCGTCGCGGGGATCGTCGTCCTTTCGCGGCAGCCCCGGACGCGCGGCATCGGGCTCGGGGTCGCCGGGGTTCTCGGAGTCCTTCTCCTGAGCTCGGCCCGCTGGTGGTGGTGGGACGGAACCGTCGGCTTCGGCCCCCGTCTTCTCGTGCCCGTCATGCCTCTTCTCGCCGCGGCCGCCGGGGCCGCGCTCCCGTCCCCGGGCGCGGCACGCGTCGCCGTGTGGGCGCTCGCCGGCCTGGGCGTGCCCCTGACCGCCCTCGGGTTCTTGCAGAACGACTCCGTCACGACGCTCCTCATCGAGCGATCGAGCCCCGTGACGCTCACGGCGGAGGAGAAGGCGCGGCTCCCGAAGATCGTCCTCGCGAGCGCGTCGCCCCGGACCGGACGCTTCCCGCGGTCGCTCTTCAAGGGCGACGACGCCGGATTCGGGAGCATCCGGCTGCACGCGAAGCTACTCGAGGTGCGGTTGACGACGGCTCCGGGGTACGAACGGGAGGAGGCGCTTCGTGGCTTCCCCTGGAGCCCCCGCCATCCGCCCCTGGACCAGCCGATCGGAGTCTCGGCGCCGGAGACGCCTGCCTACGCCGCCGAGAGATATCTCCTTGGTTCGTTCCGCTGGCCGGTCCTCTTCCGCGCTCTTCTCGCGAGCCGGCAGGACCGCACGACCGAGTTCAACGCGGCATGGCAGCTCGCGCTCGCCGACCAGGTCATGCGCGCGCTCGACACGAAGAGCGTGCCGCTCGCCGAGCGGCTGTCGTGGCGACTCTGGTCCGCCTTGCCGACGGCGGGAACCGCGACCCTCCATGCGGAGAGCCTTCGCCTCGGAGGAAAAAGGGAGGAAGCCGCGCGCTTCGTGAACGCGGCGCCGGAACGGGTCCGGTCGGCGCCGACCATTCTCGCCGTGCGGGCGCTCATCGCCCGGGACGAGGGATTCCCGGAACTCGCGGCCGGGCTCCTGTCCTCGGCCGCGGGCCGCCTGAGAACGCCCTCGGTCGACGCGGCTTTGACGCGGCCGCCGGCCGAATGGCCTTCGACCTACCGGGAGCTCATGGGGCGGTTCTGAAGAACCCGCTGCGGCGGCCCGCGCCCCCGTCGGCCGCGCGGGCACGGAGCTCGTCCGCGAGGCGGTCGATCTTGGCCTCGAGCTCCTCGCGCGTCCCGTCCGTGCGGACCACGATGTCCGAGACCTCCTCGCGCGCTGCGTCGGAGAACTGCGCGGACATCCGCTTCACGAACTCGTTCGGGTCCGTCTCGCCGCTGCGCTTGATCGCGCGCTGGAGCCGCATGTCCGCGGGCGCCGATACGGCGACGAGGACGTCGAAGCGCTCTCGCCCGCCGGTCTCGACGAGGAGCGTCGCCTCGATCACGCCGAGCGGCTCGCCCTTTCTCGCGAGCTCGTGGAACCACAGGGCCTGCTCGTCGCGCACGAGCGGGTGGATGAGGCCGTTCAGCCTCGCGAGCGCCTCCCTGTCGTGGAAGACGTGCATCGAGAGCCTGGGGCGGTCGACGGAACCGTCGGGGGCGAGGAACTCGGCCCCGAACGTCTCGGCGACGGTCTTCGCGCCGGGCGCACCCGGCGCATAGAGCTCGTGGACCATCCGGTCGGCGTCGCGCACGGGGATCCCGCGCCGTTCGAGGCCTTCCGCGATCGTGCTCTTGCCCGACGCGAGCCCGCCGGTGAGGCCGACCTTCAGGATCATCCGCGCCTCGCTTCGCAGAGACGGAGCGTGTTGAGGAGGAGATACGCGATCGTGAGCGGGCCGACGCCGCCGGGCACCGGCGTATAGCGAGAGGCCCTCGGGAACGCCGTGGCGGGATCGCAGTCTCCGACGAGCGTCGAGCCGTTCTTCTCGAACGCGGCGAGGCGCCTGGCGTCGCCGGGAAAGAACCGGTCCAGGTCCGCTCGCGTCGTGACCCGGTTGATTCCGACGTCCACGACGACGGCGCCCTCCTTCACGAACTCGCCCGTCACGAAGCCCGGCCGACCGATCGCCGCCACGAGGAGGTCGGCCTCCCGGCACAGGGCGGGCAGGTCCCGCGTTTTGGAGTGCGCGACCGTCACGGTCGCGTCGTTTTGCAGGAGCAGGAGCGCCATCGGCTTGCCGACGATGTCGCTCCGGCCGACGACGACGGCGCGCGCCCCGCGGAGAGGCACGTTCTCGCGCTTGAGGAGCTCGAGGATTCCGGCCGGCGTGCACGGCACGGGGGCCGGCTTGCCTTGAAGGAGCCGGCCCGCGTTCTCGGGGTGGAAGCCGTCGGCGTCCTTGCGGGGGTCGATCGCCTCGAGGACCCGGGCCGTCGAAATGTGCTTCGGCAGCGGCAGCTGGACGAGGATGCCGTCGACCGCATGGTCGCGGTTGAGGCGGTCGATCGTCGCCAGGAACTCCGATTCGCCGAGGGAAGTCGGGAAACGCAGGGTCCGGCTCGCGAATCCCGCTTCCTTCGCCGCGGTCTCCTTGTTGCGGACGTAGACCGCGCTGGCCGGGTCCTCGCCGACGAGGACGACCGTGAGGCCGGGGACGATGCCCCGGGTTGCGAGGAGGGCCGCGCCGGCCGCCGCTTCGGCCCGGAGGGCCTTTGCGATGGAGGCTCCGTCGAGGATTCGGGGTTCCATGCCCCTATTGTGACCGAGAGTTACTTGACAGGGCGATGGAGGGGGGGTATTTTCCACTGCCCTGCGGGTTCGGGTCCCTGCCTGAAGCCCGCGAGTCGTGTGCCGTTGGGGCTCTGGTCTTTCGATGCTTCCCCGGATCCGCATCGTGAGCCCGACCCCGCATCTTCCAACGGGGTCGAAAAACCCCTCCAACCACCCAGGCCGGAGACGACCGTTCCCGTGAGCACTCGCACGCCGCTCCCGAAAATTTCCGACCACACCCGCCGCTGGATCGTCGTCGACGCCGACGGGAAGGTCCTCGGCCGCCTCGCGACGCTCGTCGCGCGGCACCTCACGGGCAAGACCAAGGCCGTCTACACGCCGTTTCTCGACACCGGCGACTTCGTCGTCGTCGTGAACGCCGAGAAGATCGCCCTGACCGGCGCCAAGGCCGGGTCGAAGCTCTACCGCCACCACACCGGATTCCCGGGCGGCGTCAAGACGGTGGAGTTCGACAAGCTGCTCGCCACGCGTCCCGAGCGCATCATCGAGGCGGCCGTGAAGGGCATGCTTCCGAAGACGAAGCTCGGCCGGAAGATGTTCAAGAAGCTCAAGGTCTACGCGGGTCCCGCCCACCCGCACACCGCCCAGGCCCCCTCGGCCGTCGCGGTCTGACCCGGAACGCCGGAAGTTAAGGAGAAGCGCACCCCGTGACGAACCTCCAGTACCAGGCCGTCGGACGCCGCAAGGAATCCGTCGCCCGCGTGTTCCTCCGTCCCGGCAAGGGTTCCGTGCAGGTCAACGACCGCACCTTCGAGGACTACTTCCCGAACGACGTGCTCAAGATGGTCATCCGCCAGCCTCTCCAGCTCACCGAGACGGTCGAGAAGTTCGACGTCGTCGCCCTCGTCGAGGGCGGCGGGAGCGCGGGGCAGGCCGGAGCGATCCGCCACGGAATCGCCCGCGCGCTCTGCCTGTTCAACGTCGAGCTGCGCGGCGCCCTGAAGAAGGCCGGCCTCCTCACGCGCGACTCGCGCATGAAGGAGCGCAAGAAGTACGGTCAGCGCGGCGCCCGCGCCCGGTTCCAGTTCTCGAAGAGGTAATGGGGGACAGATGAGTCAGATCACGATGAAGGAGCTGCTCGAGGCGGGCGTCCACTTCGGCCACCAGACGAAGCGCTGGAACCCGAAGATGAAGAAGTACATCTTCGGCAAACGCAACGGCATCTACATCATCGACCTCCAGAAGACGCTGAAGTGCTTCCGCGAGGCCGCCGCCTTCATCACGGACGTCGCGTCGCAGGGCAAGAACATCCTCTTTGTGGGGACGAAGCGCCAGGCGCAGGACGCGATCTACGAGGAAGCGAACCGCTGCGGGATGTTCTACGTGAACAACCGCTGGCTCGGCGGCACCCTCACGAACTTCGTCACGATCAGGAAGTCGATCTCGCGCCTCAAGGAGATCGAGGCGATGCTGGTCGAGGGCTCGGACGCGATTCTCACGAAGAAAGAGCGTATCCAGCTCGACCGCGAGAAGGCGAAGCTCGCGAAGAACCTCGTCGGCATCAAGGAAATGGAAGAGCTCCCCGACGTCCTGTTCGTGATCGATCCCAAGAAGGAAGGGATCGCGATCCTCGAGGCCAAGAAGCTCGGAATCCCGGTCGTCGCGATCGTCGACACGAATTGCGACCCCGACGACATCAGTTTCGTGATCCCCGGCAACGACGACGCGATCCGCGCGATCAAGCTCTTCACGGGCAAGATCGCCGACGCCGTGCTCGAGGGCCTGCACGCGCAGGAAGAGCGCTTCGTCGGGAAGGTCGTCCACGGCGAGGACGAGCCGATGCCGACCAACTTCCAGGTGACCGACGCGGGCGCCGCCAAGCCCGAGGGCCCCGCCGTTCCCGTCCAGGCCTGATTCCGATCCACGCGATTCGGGCCGGCGGGAGGACACGAGTCCCCCGCCGGCCTTTTTGATGTAAAGAGGACCCCATGGCGATTTCCGCAGTAACGGTGAAGATGCTCCGCGACAAGACGGGCGCAGGAATGCTCGACTGCAAGGGCGCGCTCGAAGAGACCAACGGCAACATCGACGAGGCCGAGAAGGTCCTCCGCAAGAAGGGTCTCGCCGCCGCCGCCAAGAAGGCCGGCCGCGTCGCGGCCGAAGGCCTGATTGGCTTCAAGGTCGAGGCCGGCACGGCCGCCCTCGTCGAGCTGAACTGCGAGACCGACTTCGTCGCAAAGACCGAGAAGTTCAAGCAGGCGCTTCACGCGGTCACGAACTTCGTCCACGGCCACGCGGCTTTCGGCGACACGGCGGACGGCGACGTCGCCGCCCTGAACGCGGCGGCTCCCCCTTCGAAGATGCCGCACGCGGGCGCGACGATCGCCGAATGCTTCCAGGCGTTCACGGGCGACCTCGGCGAGAAGACCGAGCTGCGCCGCTTCGTGCGCCTCGTCGCGGGCCCCGGCGCCAGCCTCACGCTCTACGCTCACCCCGGCGACAAGACGGTCGTCGTGATCGAGACGAAGGGCATGCCCGAGGACCTCGGCAAGGACCTCGCGATGCACGTCGCCGCGCTCGCGCCTCAGTTCGCGAGCCGCGAGGGCGTCTCGGCCAAGGCGCTCGCCGACGAGAGGGAGATCGCGCGCGCCAAGGCGGTCGCGGCCGGCAAGCCGGAGGCCGTCGCCGAGAAGATGGTCGAGGGCATGATCGGCAAGTGGTACGGCGAGGTCGTCCTCGTCGACCAGCCGTTCGCGAAGGACGACAGCAAGAAGGTCTCCCAGGTCATCGCCGAGCGCGGTGGCAAGGACGCGTCCGTCGTGCGCTTCGTCCGCTTCAAGGTGGGCGAGGGCGTCGAGAAGAAGCCCGGTGGCGACTTCGCCGCCGAAGTGGCCGCCCTGACGAAGTAACGCCGTGGAACCCCGCTACAGCCGGGTCCTCCTGAAGCTCTCCGGGGAAGCGCTCCTCGGAAGCCAGCCGTTCGGCATCGAGCCGGCGGTCGTCGCCCGCATCGCGGACGAGGTGGCGGAGGTCGCGCGTCTCGGCGTCGAGACGGCGATCGTGATCGGCGGCGGGAACATCATCCGCGGCGTCTCCGCCGCGACGCAGGGGATCGACCGCGTCACGGGCGACAACATGGGGATGCTCGCGACCGTGATCAACGCGCTCGCTCTCCAGGACGCCATGGAGAAGCGCACGATCCACACGCGCGTCATGACCGCCTTCGAGGTCCGCGCGGTGGCCGAGCCCTTCATCCGCCGCCGCGCGATCCGCCACCTCGAGAAGAAGCGGTGCGTCATCTTCGCGGGGGGGACGGG
>JBBQDQ010000081.1:0-14788 GCA_038319835.1 Thermoanaerobaculia bacterium
TGTTGACGCTATTCTCGGTGAACCAGAGGTTGCCGTCCGGGCCCGACGCAACGCCGTTTGGTCCACTGCCAGTCGTGGGGATCGAAAACTCGGTAAACGACCCGGCGGCATTTACCAACAGATCTCCCGCTGCCACTCCGCCCGTGTTACCGGTGAGCGACCAATTGTCGGGCACGACGTTGGCCAGGAAGTTGTTGCCGGCATCGCGGCTGATTGCGAAGACGGTCAAGGAGCTGCCGGCCGTGATGTTCTGGGCGGGGACGATCGTGCCGCTGCCATCGGCCGCCGTCTCCACCAGGATCGTCCCGCTGATATTGAAGGGTGAGCTCGTCACTCCCGTCAGGCCCGTGCCGGACGCCGTCAACGTGTAGCCCGTCCCGAGCTTGTCGATCGAGAGGTTGCTGAAGGTGGCCACCCCAGCAACTGCTGCCACGGTCAAGGTCCCGGAGAGCGTCCCGCCAAAGGGGTTCGTCGCGATCGCTACCGTCACCGGCGCCGCGCCTGTCGTCTGATTGCCCGCGTTGTCCAGGAGCCTCACCGTCACCGCAGGCGTGATCGGGGAGCCTGCTGCCGCGTTGGAAGGCTGCGTCCCGAAAGCCAGCTTCGCAGCCGGCCCGACGATCGTGACGGTACGGTTCAGGGTATTCAGGTTGCCTGCGTAATCTCGCGCGACAAACTGGATCGGCACGGTCGTCGCGACGGGGACAGTTCCGGCCGTATACACGATTTCGTAGGGCACTGCGGTCTTCGTCGTCATGCTGCCACCCACGGTGACGTCGACGGACGCGACGCCGACGTTGTCACCCGCGTCCACCCCGATCATGACCTGCTGACCCGGGTTGAAGGCTGCGCCGTCGGGCGGGCGCGGATTGGAGAACGTCGGCGCTGCTGTGTCCGCGAGGATCGTGTACGTGACCGGCGTCGCGGAGACCTTGTGGCCGAAGGTGTCGGAGACGTCCACGGAGAGCGTGACGGTCTGCCCCGCGGTGAGCGTGAACGGCAGCCGATACGCCAGGGCCTGCGTTGTCGAGAGCGCGTTCACGGTGCGCGAATCAGTCGCCGTTGCGGCCCCCGAAAATGCGAAGACGACGGTCGTGATCCCGACGTCGTCCGATGCGTTCGCGGTGGCCGCAATCGTGGCTCCCGGAAGGAGCGACGGGCCCGGCGTGACGCCGGTGAGATTCAGCGATGGCGGCGCGTCGAGAACGAGGTGGATCACGACGGGAGTCGTCGACGCCGTGTTCCCGGCCGCGTCCGTCGCGGTCGCCTGGAACGTCGTGTCGTGCGGGGCGGCGAGGTTCGCCGGCACGAAGTACGCGAAGGCGTAGGTCGGACCCGCACCCGTCAGCGGGATCGTCTGGCCATCGACGAGGATCTTCACACTCGCGACTGAGCCGTTGTCGGTGGCCGTCACGGTGCCCGAAATGGACTGCCCCGCGCGGTAGACACCTCCCACAGCGAGGCCCGCCACGCTCACGGCCGGCGGGATCGTGTCTGCCACGACGTTCCACGTCTTCTGGACGGTCACGGTGCGGCCCGCGCGATCCGTCGCGGTGATCGTGTACGCGATCGGCCCCGAGGGCTGTGAGGCAGGCACCGTGAGAACGAACGGCCCGGCACCCTGCGTGACGGAGAGGGGCTCATCCGCGAAGACGGTCGCGACCGGCGCCTGCGGCGAGAACGTCTTCGCGAGGCTCGCGAGGCCGATCGGGTCCGACGCGGTCCACGTGAGCATGAGGGTCTGGTTCACACTGACGTCGCCGCCGTCGGGCGCCGCCGTGATCGAGATGGACGGAAGGTCGTTCTTCAGGAGGAGCCGCGCCTCGGCGTCGTGCAACACGGAGGTGCGGTCGTTCACAACCGGCGGGTCGACGAAGCCGACGAAGAGATCGTCCGTGAAGACGAGACGAGACGCGCCGCGCACTTCCACGGAGCCGAATCGCTGCGCTCCCGAGAACGGAGTCGGCCACGCGGGCTTGCCCGAGGCGTTCGTCACGACGAGCCGGCCGGGCGCCTTCGGCGCGGCGAGCACGTCGAGTTCTTCGAGATAGATCGTGCCGGCGCCCGCGAGCTGCGAGACGTTCGCGGTGCTCAGGTCGTTGCCGCCACCGACTGCAGTCACGCCGATGGCGAGAGACGTGGCAGGAGGTTCCGCGAACGAAAGCGACACGCGCCCGCCGCCTCCTCCGCCTGTGTTGTTCCCGTTCGTTCCTCGCCCGCCGGCCGCCGACACGGCGCCCGGGCCTTCCAGCCTTGCCGCGACCACGCGGACAGCGCCGCCTGCACCGCCCGGCCCGGAGAGTCCGTTACCGGACGCACCATCGCCGCCGTCCGCGAGGACGTCACCGGCAAGGTGGAACGTCGCGCCCGGCGCAATCAACCGCACAACGCCTCCACCGGTTCCACCGGCAGCCGTCGCGTTGAACGGGCCCGTCGAATAGCCGCCGCCTCCGCCCGGAAGCGACGGATCCTTCGCCGAGTCGTAGGCCGAACCCGGAACCGTGAGATCGGTCCGCGCGAACCCGCCGTTCGGCGAGCCGGGTGTGCCCGAGCCGCCGTACGAGCCGCCCGCGAGCTTCTGCGCCCCCGTCTGCCCCGGCAGGACCATCGACTGCGTCGGCGTCGAGCCGAGGAGGCCCTTCTCGGTCATGTCAATGCGCGCGCCGTGGCCGAGGCCGAACGTATCCGTCACCGTCAGCTCGAGCGGGTTGTAGAGGACGGACGACGCGTAGGACGTGACCTCAGGCGCCGTGAGGACGGTCGCGCGCGGCGTGAACGTCGCGCCCGCCCGCTGACCGCCCGCGTAGACGAACATCGACGGCAGTACCCGCACCGCGGGCGCCGTCTGCGGATAGAGGCTGAGGACGGTGCCGTCGAGAAGGAAGACCGGGCTCGCCGCATCGCCGCCTGCCGCGAGCATCATGTCCGCGGGCAGGACTGCAACCTGCGCTGCCTCGTAGACGCGGCGCGACCTGACGGCCCTGAGGTGGGCGTCGGCCGTTGTGGCGTTCGCGCCCGAGTCGACAACCCGCACCTGGAACGGGAGCAGCGTTCCCTCGGCGACGCCGTTCGGGACGTTCCAGAGAGCCTCGTACACGCCGACGCCGGGCCCGCCCGTGCCCGCAACGAGCACGCCGTCCACAAAGGCGGCAGCGAGCGTCCCGGCCGCGTCGGCCGGGCCCTTGAACAGAACGCTCGCGATCGTTCCAGGCACGTCCGCGTTCGCGATGCGGTCCATGTCCGTCACGCGCACGCGCAGGAGCAGCGCGACGCCCTGCGGCGAGACGACTGAGGTGTACCCCGACGGCCACGGCGCGCCCTCCCACGGCGTGAGCCACGCCGCGCCGGGCGCGTACGGATCGGGCGTCGGCGAAACCGTGAACGTGAGAGGCGCGGTCGCGGTGTTGGCGCCCCAGTCCGTCGCGGACGCGGTCGCCGTCACGGACTGGCCTCCCGGGGGCACGGTTGCGGGCACGGTGAGCTCGGCGGTGCGATAGAGATTCGTCGTCCCGCCGACGAGCGTCGCGGCCTGCGGCGACGGGAAGACGCCCGAGAGCGTGAGGCCGACCGTGCGGACGGCCGTTTCGGCGTCGCGGGCACGGAACTCGAGGACGAGCTTCTGCCCGATGAAAAACTGCGAGGCCGGCGCGCCTCCGGACAGCCGCGCGACGAACGGGTCGACGACGGGCGGGTTCGGGTCGTGCGCGACCGCGAAGCGCGCGGACTCGACCGTCACCGAGGCGCCGAGAGAGTCCGTCGCCGTGACGCGGAAGAAGAGACGCTGCGCTTCCGCCGTCGCGATCGGAATTGCGGACGCGAAGACGGGCGGCGGCAGCGAGGCCCACCCGCCGGCCGGCCGCGTGAGCGCCTGCGAGGCAAGAGTCGCGATCCGGTCGGCCGGATCGTTCGGGCTGCCCGGGTTGTCCTTCCGAAGCTCGGCCGTGAGGGTGACCGCGGTTCCGTCGGGATCGGCGACTCCCGCGACGGTCGCCGCGAGCGACGAGCCGGCGTAGAACGCGCCGGCGACGGGCGCCGTCGCGGCGGCCGTGACGGACACAAGGACGGGCGGCGCGTTCGGGAGGACCTGCATCGCGAGCTTCACGACGTTGCTCGCGTTGGCGGACGTGTCGGTTGCCTTCACCCAGACCGGGAACGGCCGAGGATCCACCCCGTTGCCGACGTAAGCGGCTACGAACGTGAAGACCCAGGGCGCCGCGCGCGCCGTGAAGGCCGGCGTCGAGGCGGGCGACGTGAGGTCGCTGGCCGACGCGAGGAAATACTCGACGCGGTCCACGTCCCCCTGCGGGAGGTCGTCGAGACTCGAAAGGACCGGCGCCAGCGTGTACGAGCTCCCGCCCACGAGCTGGCCGGAAGGTGCGGCCGGCGGGAAAGCGACGTCGACGTGCGGAGGGTTCTGGTCGTAGACGCGGAAGGCCTTGTCGTAGTCGGCCATGGCGTTGCCGGTCGCGTCCCTGAGGCGCGAGAGGTGCGCGCGGCGAGCCCGGCTGTCGTTCGAATACGTGACGCCCGTCGGCGGCTGGACGACGAGCGAGTAGCCCCCGCGCGAGAGGAACATCGTGACGGGCACCGGCTGCCACGTCGTATCCCCGTTCTGCTGCCAGAAGAGCTGCGCGGCCGGCGTTGGCCCCGAGCCGTCCAGCTCCTGCGGGGTCGCGGTCACGGCCTCGCTGAAGTCGAAGCGGATCGGCGCGACCGGATCCACCTGGCGGTCTAGCGAGGGCACGGAGCCCGTGACCAGCGGCCCGACCGTGTCGGACGTGGTGAAGTTCGAGCCGACGTTGCCGGAGTCCGTGATCGGGCGCCCCGCGCGGTCGCGCACGCCCGACGGCCCGCCGGCAATCGTGACGCTGTAGACCGCCGAGTTGTCGTAGAGGCCCGCGGGCGCGAAGCGCACGACCTGCTGGCCCGCGAGGTTGAGCGACGCCGTCCAGGCGCCCGCGGGCAGGGTGCCGCTCGCCGAGCGCAGCGCGAAGTACGGAGACGTCGACCCGCCCGCCGGCAGGACGGCCGCGAGGAGCGGCTCGGAGAACGTGATCTCGACGGGCGCGTTGCGTGAGATCCCGATGCTGCCCGGCGGCGGCACGATGGAGACGATCACCGGCCGCGAGGCATCGAGGACGAGCGGCGGGAGCGCGTTGTCGTTGCCGTTCGGACCCACGAGCGTCCCGCCCCCACTCGCGAGCGACACGACCAGCGCGTCGGTCGCGGAGATCGTGTAGGCGCCGGTGCGAAGGACGGCGAAGCGATAAGAGCCTTCCGCGTCCGTCGTGACGATCTGGAGCTGTCCGCCTGAGTCGCGGATCTGCACGATCGCGCCGCTCTCGGGCGTCAGGGTTGCGACGTCGCCGTTCCACACGTCGCCCGCGGGCGGGTGATAGACGACGCCGTGCGCCGAGACCGCGGGCGCGAGCGTGATGGAGAGCGCCAGCGTCTGGTCGTCGAACGACAGCGTGCCGGACGCGGTCCCGCCGAACCCCGTCGCCGCGACGCGCGCGGAGGCGTAGACGTCGCCCGAGAGAACCGCGTCGAACGTCGCGGTCCCCGAAGCGTCCGTCGCCGCCTCGTAGTGCCCGCCCCACGAGTGGAGCGCGACGTTTGCCTGCGCGGGCTGGGCGAGCGCATCGCGGACGGCCACGGTCACGCGGCCCTTGGACCTCAGAACGAGGCGGTATGGGTCGGCCGACGTTCCCGCCCCCGCGAATGCGCCCGTCCCCGCGATCGAGCCCGTGCGCTGCTTGCCGCTCGATTCCGCGGCCGTGACCCTGACGCCCTGCGAGGTGAGCACGCTCGGGAACCGGTAGAGGTGGCCGGGGTATGGCGTCGACGGCGCGTTCGTCGTGAACTGGTAGGTGCAGCCGGGCGGGCAGCCCAACGACTGGACCAGCGTCACCGAATAGATGCCGTTAGCCGGATTCACCTCGGAGACTCCGGCCGTGAGGCTCTCGAAGAGACGGACGAACCGGTCGGCGACGGGTTCGAGGACGAGGTCGATCCCGACGACGGGCGCCGTGGGCGTCGTGCTCAGGGACGCGGACGCGCGGCGGTTCGACGTCGTGACGCCAGCGGCGAGCGTGTAAGCACCCGGCGGGATCCCGTCGAAGAGGAAGCGGCCGAGCGTGGCCGCGTCGGAGGACGTCGACGCGAGGGCGCGGATCGACGTCCCCCACGTGCGCCCGTTCGTGCGGCCGCTCAGCTCTACCGTGCCGCCGCCGACGCCGGTCGTCTTCGCCGCGTCGTCCCAGAACGTGCCGCCGACCTGGCCGCGCGTGTCGAGGACGACGATGGCGTCCACCCGGTCGCCCGCGTTCTGGAGCCTGAGACCGCTCGTGAGCCCGGCGCGGCCGGTCGGCGCGTGGAACGCATGGACGGAGTACGTGCCGAGCGGCAGCGCGTCGAACGACGCCTGCCCGTTCGCGTCCGCCACGGTGACGTCGCCGTTCGAGAGCGTGATCTGCGCGTCGGCGACGGCCCCCCCGGAATCCGGGTCGCGCACGGTGACGCCGAGCGAGCCGACGGACGTCGAGATGACGAGGTCGGGCATCGTGAGGACCTGGAAGTCGGCCGTGATCTCGCCGCGGGCGCTCCCCTGCCGCGCGACCTGGTTGCGGTCACGCGCGACGACCGTGACCGCTCCTGCGAAGACGTGCGAGACCTCGTAGAGACCCTGCGCGTCCGTCGAGTAGAAGCCCGTGCCCGCCGGCAGGCGCCGGTTCGGGTACGCGGACTCCTGAACGTAGAACTGCGCGAACGGAAGTGGCGCTGCCAGGTTGCCGACGAGGTCCACGACCTGGCCGCGCACGGTGCCCTGCGCCTTCATGGCGACCGTCAGGTCGAGCGTCTGGCCGGGCCCCGTGATGTAGCCGTCCGTGCGGCCGACACGGTCCACGCTGCCGACGAGGGCCGCCGCCGTGACGGAAACGTGCCCCTGCGGCACGAGCTCGAAGCGGAACCCGCCCTGACCGTCCGTCCGCTGGGTCTGCGGGAGGAGGCCCGGCGCCGTGAACGAGAGATCCGCGTTCGGCACGGGCGTCACGCCGTCGACGCCGACGACGTGGCCCGTCACGGTGGACGCCGTGTCAAAGACGACGTCGAGGTTGATCACCTGTCCCGGATAGTCGATCGTCTGGTTGAAGAACTTGTTGCCGTTCAGCGGGTTGATTGCGGTGAGCTGGAAGCGGCCGACGGGCAGGACGAGCGTGAGCCGCCCGTCCGCGTCCGTCGTCGTCTGGATGGCGGCGCTCGCAAGCCCGATGGTGCCATCCGCGAAGACCGTCGGCCGGTACGTGATCGGCGAGAGGACACCGGCCGACGCGGACGTGCGCGTGCGGACGTTGACGACGCCCGAGCCCGCCATGCGGATCGTGACGAACGGCCGGTGGCCGCCGAAGACGATCGTCGCCGTCGACTGGCCGAAATGCCCGACCTTGCCGGGCGTCAGCCCGTCGGCAATGGCCGCGGAGACGGGAAAGCTTCCAACCGCGATGTCGTCGAACGAGAAACGGCCGTCCGACCGGGACTTCATCGTGATGTCCGCGTCGAGGCTCACGTCGACGCCCCCGTAAGGCCGCCCGAGCGGATCGAGGACGACGCCGTCGATCCCGCCGGACATGGACGCGAGAAGGATGTCAGCCGCAAGGATGGGCGATCCGTCGCCCGTGTCTAGGATGGGCGCAAGCCGGGTCTCGCCCTGCAGGCCGCGCGCGTTGTCGAACGCCGTCACCTTATATGCCGCATCGCTGACGCCCTGCACCGGCACGCCGTCGATCCGGTAGGTCCCGCTCGCGTCCGTATACGCGAAGACCCCGGGACCGGCGATGAAGGCCACCGCTCCCTTGACGGGCAAGTTCGTGTTCGTGGGTCCGTCGTGGAAAAGGACGCGGCCGACGACGCTGCGCGGCTGTGCGTCGGCGAGCGTGAGCGTGGCCGAAACCGTGGCGTCCGCCGCGAGCGTGAGGTCCGTGAACGCCGGCGTCCGGGAGACTGCAAAGTCCGCAGCCTGGAGGCTGACCTTGCCGGCCGGCACCTCCGTGAAGGTCGCGTTCCCGAGGTTGTCCGAGACCTTGGAGGCGATGAAGTAACCGTTCGAATAGACAGCGACGGTCGCGCCGGGCGAGGGAATGGGCGGCGGACGCGGGCTGCCGCTCCGGAGGCGCAGGATCTTCGCGGTGACCGTGCCCGTCTTTGGCGCTCCGGTCCGTCCGAGCTGCAGCGTCACGTTCACGACGTCGCCAGGCCTCTGAATGCCCACGGTCTGGTAGGCACGGTTGCCGGCCGCGTCGCGTCCGGACAGCGTGATCGGCCCCACCGGCAGTCCGCCTAACGTGAACGAGCCGTCCGCCGCAGGCTGCACAGTTCGCTGCTCCGGGAAGAGCGTGCTCACAGCCGAAACGGTTCCATCGGTCACGGGCGAACCGTCGTCCGCGTGGACGAGCCGCCCCTTCACCGTACCGCGCCCGAGGAGCGCGATGTTCACGCGGAGGAGGCGGTTCTGAAGGCGGATCGTCGTCGAGACCTCTTCCTTCTCCTCCGGCTGGAGGACGGGATCGGCCCCGGCCGGGACGATCGCACGGAGAGTGAAGCCCGACTGAACGGTCTCGACGAGCGACATCGGGGGGTGGCCGATCTGCCGCGAGGGGGGCGGCGGCTCCTCGACGAAGTCGAAATAGAACCCGCCGTCGGCGCCGGTGACGACCTCCGCGACGAGGTCGAGAACCACCGCTTCGAAGAGGGAGTCGGGGTTCACGACTTTTCGCCACCGCAGGAGCTGCACGCGCGACCCGGCGGCGGGCGCCCCGTCCCCGCGCAGGACCTTGCCCTCCACGAGTCCGCCCGTCCGGTTCGGGTCGATCACGATCGACGGCACCTGCGGGTCCAGCGGCGTGCCGTGCACGTCGCGGAGCGCGCTCGTCACGAGGAGGTGCTCGTGGCGGATCACGGGCACGCTCTCGAAGATGCCGTTCAGCGCGCTGATCGGGCTCTGGTAGCGCACGTTCACGACGCGCTCGCTGTTGGGCTGCCAGTACGCGGCGGCGCCTGCCTTCGTCGCGACGCGATCGACCGTGACCGCGGGCGACGCGGTGTCCTGCCCGTGGTACGTCGAGCGCACGGCGTAGCTCGAGGCCGTCTCGGCGGACGCCTTGTCGGGCGGACGGTTGAAGAGGTACGAGACTCCGAGTCCGTAGCGGTCGAGCTCGGGATCCTGCACGGCGCCGATCACGCGGAACGGCGGAAGGGCGAGGTTCGTGATCGACGGCGCCGGCGCACCTGGGACGGGCGTTCCCGAACCAGCGAAAACGAGAGTGAACGTCAGAGCGGCGTCACCCGCAGCCTTGACGGCCCTGACCTCCCACACCTCCTTTGCACCCAGCGTCAGGAGCCCGAAGTCCACCTTGCGGAACCCTGTGAGGTCGTCGGACGGGACCACGAGAACGAGACGTCCCGAGGCGCCCGTCGCCGGCGCGTGCAAGTCCACGCGGTACGACGCGGCTCCGTCGAGCCGGCCCACGAGCGCGAACGGCATCTTCGTGCCGCCGGGCGTGTCATGGACTGCGTAGATCTCGCCGTACGGGAGGCTCCGGAGGGGCGCCGGATCCTCGCTCGTGTAGGCGAGGTACGTCGTGCCGGCCGCAGAGAGCTGGCGAAGCTCGAGCGTCGGCGCGGGCTGCGAGCCGTTGGGTACAAGCGCGGCGGCCATCCAGGGCCGGCCGTAGCTCGTCGTCGCGGTGAAGTGGTCGACGAAATCGCCGGCCGTCAGGTTCCGGTTCTGCTGTTCGAGCCGGAAGAGGTCGCCGAGCGCCGTCGACGCCTGCGCCCCACGCGCGAGCGCCCGGCGGAGGCCATCGTATTCCGACAGGTCGTGCCGGTTCCCCATCTGGTCCAGCGCGAGAGCCTCAAGGGTCTCGAGCGTCTTCTCCTGCAGGTAGAGGCGCTGACCCGCCTCGCCGAGGTCGATCGCCCGGCGCTCGACGTCGGCCTTCAGCGGGTGCGGCAGGCCGGCCGGCGCGGCGCCCGCAGGCGCCGTCGCAAGGCTGTACGCGAGTCCGAGGAACCTCACGTCGGCGTCCACGAGACTCTTCGGCAGGAGGTTCGTGAAGCGCGGCATCACGAGCGCAGCCGGAGAGAGGGGGATGCCCGCCTCGCCGACGCCCGCGCGCAGGTGGATGACGCCCGTGGCTCCGCCCGTCGCCTGGAACGTCGTCGCGACGCACGTGCCGGTGACGTCCGCGACGAGCTTGTACTCGAGCGTCTCGGAGGCCCCGGGGTCGAGCGTCGGGATCGTCTTCGCGAACGACTCGGCCGGGTCGAGCTTGTGCGCGCCCGAGATGTTCGCGCTTGCGAGATCCAGCGTGACGAGGTTCTGCCTCGCGCGCGAGAGGTTCGTGACGGTCACGTAGACCGAATACGGTTCCCCCGTGCGGACGACGTCGGGATGGTTGAACGCGAGCTGGAAGCGCGCGTCCACGACCTCCACCGCCGCCTGCACGATGCCACCCGTCGGAAGGTCCGCGCGGCCGGGCCGCGCGAGATCCGCCTCGATCTCCATCCGCAGGACGTGCGTGCCCGGCAGGAGCCCTTCCACCGTCCAGCTCGCGGTCCCCTGCTCGCCCGGGCCGATCGCGCCCTGCCCGTTCGCCTTCAGAACCGGGACTTTCTGCCCGACGGCGACAGGCGGAGCCGTGGATGCGAGGCGCAGGACGTCACCTGACGGCAGCCGGATCGCGCCCGTCACGTTCTGCAGCACGACGCCCGAGCCTGCGGGCGCCCCGCTCGCGACGATGATCTTGGCGTCGAAGAACTGGTTCAGGAACGAGACGCTGCCGGGCAGGATGATCGCCCCGTAGAGCGGGAACTCGGGGTCGATGACCTCGGGGTCGCCTCCGCCGGGGCTCGGGACGCGGGGGCCGGTCGCGTTGAGCTGGAACGGGACGATGTTCGGCGGCTGCCAGCGTTTCACGGCGCCCGCGACGGCCGGCGGCAGGCCGTCGAGATTCACGACGGGCCCCGAGAGCGGCTGCGCCCCGCCGTTGCCCGTGTAAAGGACGGGAAGATCGATGGTGACCACGGTTCCCGAGAAGACGAACCCGACCGCGAACTTGAACGCGCTGAAGTTCTGCTGGGTGATCGTGATCCCGCGCGCCTGGAGGTCCGCGAGCGTGAGCCGCGTGACGGTGGCCGAGGCGAGAAGGATCTGCCGCACGTGCAGCGTCGCGAGGGACGGCTCGGCGTTCGCGAGGACGCGGCCCGTCGCGGTCTCGACCAGCCGGATGTTCGAGAGCAGGTAGTCGCCTTCGCGCTGGAAGCCCGGCAGGAAGAACGCGCCTCCCGGCGCCGTCTCGTAGGGAATGGCCTGAGGAAGCTCGGGGCCGGAGAGATCCCCGACGACCTTGAGCCCCGGAACGGAGCCCGGCGCCGCGACTCCGCAGGCGGCGCCTCCGCCGTAGCACGTGCGGACACGCGCAGGCTCGCCGACGTTCAGCGTCTGCTCGGCGTCGGTCGTCAGCGCGTCGCTGTAGATCGTGAGCCGGGCGCCGGAGATCTGAAGCTGTGCGCTTCCCAGAGGAATGCCGGGCTGTGCGCGGAGAGGCGCTGCGCCCGAGACGCACATGAGCAGCGCAACGGCGCCCGTACGAACAATGTCCAGAGATCCACGTCGTGTCTCGCGGGAGCGCAGACGAAAATCCCCCCGGCCCGCACAGGCGGGCTCATTCGGGCAACCTCTACGCCTCCGGCAAAACGCCATCGACACGCCCCCGAGGGACTCATTCGACTCAGCGCCGTGGGAAGGAACCGGGACCTGGCTACTGACCGCGCTTCATATCACCAATGCAATTCCTCCTGCAATGCGGCACCAGCCCCTCACCGGATGAGTGGCCAAGCCCCTCGCCGAATGACCCAAGCCCGAAAAGCGCTGACCGGCGCAACCTCGGAGGCCGCGCGGGCGTAAATTGAGCGGGATGAACCGCGTGCGCTCCCTGACCATGCCCGCTGCGGCGCTCGCCCTCGCGCTCGCGGCCGCCCTCGCGGGCTGCGCATCGTTCGAGGGGACTCCGGGCTTCGCGGTGAGCGACGAGAAGTGGCGCGCGGGCGTCGCCAGCCGCGGGATCGAGCCCGCCGAGGTACCGAACCCCATGCAGGCCACGCCCGCCATGGAGGCTGCGGCGAAGGAGCTCGCGGGCACGGGCCGGGACGAAGAGCAGCTCGAACGGCTGCGCTCCGCCCTGCTGGACGGGAAGAACTGGACGTTCGAGTACGAGAGGAACTCCACGTTCTCGGCCGCGGACGCGTTCGAGAGGCGGCGCGGGAACTGCGTCTCCTTCACGAACCTCTTCATCTCGATGGGGCGCTCGCTCGGCATCCGCCTGCAGGCCGCGCTCGTTTCGGCCCGGGGCGTTTCCGAGCGCGAGGGCGACCTTATCGTCACCTACAACCACATGGTCGCCGTCTACCGGCTCGCAGCCAGCCGGACCGCCAAGGTCTACGACTTCTATCGCACGAACGAGGAGCTGAGCGGGCGCCTCACGCTCCTCGACGACTACACGGTGGCCGCGATCCGCGCGAGCAACGACGGGATCGCGCACCTCGGCCGCGGCGAGGGCGCCGAGGCCGAGCACGACCTCGGGCTCTCCGTGAAGCTCGGGCCGCAGCTCGGATCTCTCCACGCGAACCTCGGCCTTGCGAAGTGGCGCAACGGCGACGTTGCCGGGGCCTTCGCGACGATCGAGAAGGGTCTCGAGGTGGAGCCGGACTGCCCTCCCCTGCTCCAGAATCTCGCGGCGCTCTACGTGGAGCAGGGCAAGCCGGCCGAGGCGCGCGCCGCGATGGCCGCGCTCGACGTGAGGCGCGCGTCGCCCTACGCCCTCATCGTGCGCGGCGACCTCGAGCTACGCGGGGGCAACGCGGACACCGCGATCCGGAACTACCGCGAGGCGGCGTCCCTCGACCCGAAGCTCGCCGATCCGTGGCTCGCGATCGCGCGGGCCGAGGCGTCCCGCGGCCGGCCCGACGCGGCGCGGAAGGCAGCTGCCAAGGCGCTGAAGCGCGAGCCGGCGAACGAGGAGGCGCGCCGCCTGGCCGAACCGGCGCGCTGAGAGGGGCGCGCCGCCGCTCCGCCCGTCAGTGCGGCGCGAGGAGATACATCGGAACCAGGAACGCGTGGAGCACGACGAAGAAGAAGACGGCGATCCCGAACGTCTTCCACGCCTTCGTGCGCACGTCCGTGAGGACGGAGACCGGACTGACCGGAAAGAGTTGGTTCAGCGAGGCGCCCAGCCCGGGCGCGAAACCCCGCTTCGCCTCGGACCAGATCCCGATGACCGTCACCGTCGATCCCACCGGGACGACCTTCTCGTCGATACGCCGGCCTTCCAGATCGAGCGTGCCATGGTCGATCCGCATGTCCCTGCGGATCGCGCCGTCCTGGTCCGCAACGAGGCTGGAAACGTACGAGAGTGCGTTCGTGAACCCAAGGGTCTCGAAATTCGTGTTGCGGAGATAGCCGAGGCCGCGGACCCGGTCGACGTCCTCCTGGAGCGCCTTCGGGAACTCGTCGAGCATCGACCAGCCCATGATCTGCGCGGGCCCCTGGGCTGTGTCGACGACGCAGGGAACGAGGGCGACGCCCGTGAAGTCGCTGCGCTTTTCGTCGAAGCTCTTCACGTCGTACTCGTAGGCGACGCACGCGCGGCCCGTGAACGGCGACTCGAGGGCGGCGCCGAGGGCGCGCACGCGACCCGTTGCCGCCTCGCGGTGCCCGTCCCTCCGCGGCTCGCCGGCGATCGCGCGCTTGAGCGCCGCGCGGTCCTCGCCGCCCGTGACGAGGCCCCATGCCCCTCCGGCGAGCATCGCGGCGAACGTCCCGCCGAGAATCCCGATCACGGCGGCCGGAAAGGCCTCCCGCGTTTTCGTCCAGGCGACGGCCCCGTAGAGGCCCGTGAGGACCAGCCAGACCGCGACGGTCATCCCGCAGCTCTTCTTCACTTGAGAACCATTCTCCCACCGGAGCGCTCGCTGGCCCCGCCATGGGCCTTCGCGGCCCGCGCCGCAATCTGCAGGAATCCCTTCGACTTCGCTTCCGCCTCGACGGATCGAAGCTCGTGCGCTGCCGAGGCGTCGTCCCGGGAGCGGCCCAGCTCCGCGAGGGCGAGGCGCGCCTCGAGCCGCTCGCGCAAGACGCCCGTCTTCGCGGCTTCGGAGAGGAGGCGGCGGAGACCCGCATCGAGCGGCGCGGCGTCGGCGACCGAAACGCGCGCCGCCGCGCAAGCGACGTCGAGACGGTCGCGCTCGTGCTCGAGGCCAGCCGAGAGCCGGATCGCCTCCGCAACCGCTGCGCGGGCCTCGGGCAGCCGACCAAGAGCGAGCAGGCAGTCGGCGAGCGCGGCGTCGGCGAGCATCTCCTTCTCGGCGCTCTTCTCCCGGCGGAGGGACTGAAGGACCTCCCGGATCTCGGGCTCGGCCTCGGAGGCGCGGGCCGATAGGACGAGAGCGCCGGCGCGCTCGAGGCGCGCCTGGAGAAGATCGGGCTCCGCGTTGGCGTCGCGATAGGCCGCGATGCTCTCGCCAAACTTCCCGACGGCCGCGGGCATCTCGCCGCGATCCGCGAGAAGGAGCGCCTGGTCGAACAGCTCCTGCGCGACGTTCTTCTTCAGACCGATCTCGCGCGCGATCTCGAGAGCCTCCTCGGAGCTGCGCAGCGCCCCTTCGAGGTCTCCGAGGTCGCGGAGGCTGAGCGTGATGTTCCCGAGGCTCATCACGACGCCCTTCTTGTTCC
>JBBQDQ010000082.1:0-14539 GCA_038319835.1 Thermoanaerobaculia bacterium
GTCGCCGGCGGTGGGCGCGAGCGCGTCGACGCGGGTGAAGCAGGTCCGGGCTCCCGTGTGGCACGCAGGACCGACCGGCCGGACGTCGTAAAGCACGGTGTCGCGGTCGCAGTCGAAGGAGATCGCAACGACCTCCTGCACGTGGCCGGACGTCTCACCCTTCTTCCAGAGAGCCTGGCGCGACCTGCTGTAGAAGTGCGAGAGACCGGTCTCGCGCGTCCTCTCGAGCGCAAGGGCGTTGGCCCAGGCGAGCGTGAGGACGTCGCCGGTCTCGACGTCGCGCACGACAACCGGCACGAGGCCGTTCGCGTCGTACCGGGGCTGCAGCGGCGTCGCGCGTGGCGGAACCGGCCGGACCGCGAGCCCCGCCCGCTTCATCGCGGCCTTGGCCTCCACGATCGAGAAGACGCGGTCGTGAAAGACGGACGCCGCGAGCACCGCGTCGGCCCCGCCGATGAGGACGGCGCGCGCGAAATCGTCGAGCTCTCCGGCTCCGCCGGAGGCGACGATCGGGATGTCGACGGCGCCGCGTACGGCACGCAGCATCTCGAGGTCGAAGCCCTCCTTCGTCCCGTCGGCGTCGACCGACGTCAGGAGGATCTCCCCGGCGCCGGCTGCCGCGGCCTCCGCGGCCCAGGACACGACGGTGCGTTCCGTGACCTTCCGGCCCCCGTGCGTCGTGACCATCATCTGGGTACGGCCGTCGGCGCCACGCACGCGCTTGCCGTCGATCGCGAGGACGACGCACTGCGCCCCGAACTGCGCCGAGAGCCGCGAGAGGAGGGCGGGGTCGCTCACCGCCGCCGTGTTGACGGTCACGCGGTCTGCGCCCGCGCGGAGCAGCGCATCGGCGTCCTCGACCGTGCGCACGCCGCCCCCGACCGTGAACGGGACCGAAAGGACGTTCGCGACGCGGCGGACGAGGCCGAGCAGGGTGCCGCGGGCCTCGACGGGCGCCGCGATGTCGAGGAATGCGACCTCGTCGGCGCCCTCGTGCTCGTAACGAATGGCCGCCTCGACGGGGTCGCCGGCGTCGCGGAGGTTCTCGAAGGACACGCCCTTGACGACGCGGCCGCCCGAGATGTCGAGGCAGGGGATCACGCGCACGGCGAGGGTCATGCGACCACCCCGTCCCGCGCGGACTTCAGCGCCGCGACCGTCGTCGTTCCGGCGTGCAAGGCGCGCCCGAAGATCGCACCGCGGGGCCCGCCCGCGACGGCCTCGTCCACGGGGCCGAGATCCTCCGGGCCGCGCATGCCGCCCGAAGCGAGGATCTCGCCGGGAAACACGGCGCGCACGGCCGAAAGCAGCGAGAGGTTCGGCCCCAGCATCGCACCGTCGCGGGCGACGTCCGTCACGAGGAGAGCCGTGACGCCGAGCGCCGCCAGCTCGCGGGCCACGGACGCGACGTCGCCCGCCCCCGCGTCCTCCGTCCATCCGCGCACGGTCGGCCGCCCGTCCTTGCAGTCGAGGGCGACGACGATGCGGGAGGCGCGGGATGAAGAGGAAGAGGAAGATCTTTCCAGAAGGTGTGTGAAGCCGGGCCGATCGAGGAACGGCAGCGATCCGACGACCGCCCGGGCCCCACTCACCCTTTCCAAGAAGTCTTCAACGGCCTCAGGCGTGCGCATTCCTCCCCCGACCTGGACGGGAATCTTCATCTTCAGCAGGATCCTCCCGATCTCCTCCCTGTTATTTCCCTTCCCGAACGCCCCGTCGAGGTCGACGACGTGGAGACCGTCGGCGCCTTCGCGTTCGAAGGTCATGGCCACGTCGACGGGGTCGGCGTCGAACGTCGTCACGGCGTCCCACTCGCCCTTCAGGAGGCGCACGACGCGCCCACCCCGGAGGTCGATCGAGGGCCAGAGCGCGAGGCGGCCCGCGCTCACGACGCGTCCTCCTCGAGGAAGTTCGCAAGAATGTGGCGCCCGGTCTCCGAGGACTTTTCCGGATGGAACTGGCAGCCCCAGACGTTCGCCTTCTGGACGACCGCCGGAAACCCGCCGCCGTAGTCGCACGTCGCCGCGATGTCCGCGGGCGCGACGCCCTCGGGCCGGAAGGAGTGGACGAAGTACACGTAGCTCCCCTCCTCGAGGCGCCCGACGAGGCCGTCCGCGCGCGTGGGACGCAGCTGGTTCCAGCCCACGTGAGGGCTCCGCGTCCCGACCGGAAACGGTGCGACGCGCCCGCCGACGAGGCCGAGGCCCTTGTGGCGGCCGTGTTCCAGGCTCTCCTCGAACAGGAGCTGGAACCCGAGGCACAGGCCGAGGAGGCGCCCGCCGCGGTTCACGGCGGCGTGGACGGCGGCTTCGAGCCCGGTCTCGAGCAGGCGCTGCATCGCGGGCTCGAAGGCCGCGACGCCCGGCAGCACGAGCCGCGACGCCGAGGCGACGCGGTCGAGGTCGGACGTGAAGTCCACGTCCGCACCGAGCCGCAGGAACGCGCGCGTCACCGACGCGACGTTTCCGACTCCGTAGTCGACGAGCGTGACGCGCGGGACGTTCATGCCGTCAGCGTCCCCTTGGTGGAGAGAATCCCCGTTCCCGTCACGGCGGCCGCCTGCCGCAGGGCCCGCGCGGCGGACTTGAAGACGGCCTCGGCGGCGTGGTGCCCGTTGCGCGCCCGGATCACGTCCACGTGGAGGTTGAACTTCCCGCGAAATGCGGCGGATTTCCAGAACTCCTCGACGAGCGCGAACGGGAAGTCCTTCGTCACGAGGAGGAGCTCCTTGTCGACCGGGGACTCGAAGACGATGTATGGCCGGCCGGACAGGTCCACGACGGAGCGCGCGAGCGCCTCGTCGAGCGGAACGTACGAGACTCCGAAGCGCTCGAGGCCGGCGCGGGTGCCGAGGGCCTGGTCGAACGCCTCGCCGAACGCGAGGCCGACGTCCTCGACCGTGTGATGGGCGTCGATGTGGACGTCGCCGTCCGCCTTCACCGCGAGGTCGACCCGCGCGTGCTTCGCGATCGTCTCGAGCATGTGCGACAGGAAGCCGACCGGAGTCGCGACGTCCGCGCGGCCCGTGCCGTCGAGGTCGAGCGACAGGGCCACCGACGTTTCGTTCGTCTTCCGCTCCACGGATCCTCGCCGGCTCATGAAACCTCCTCCAGCACCTCGAGAAAGAGATCGTTCTCCGCAGGCGTTCCGATCGTGACCCGCAGCCGCCCGGCTGCCGCAGCCGTCATGTCGCGCACGAGCACTCCCCGCTCGAGAAGTCCGCGGCGCACCCGGGCCGCATCGCCTCCGCGCGGACCGACGAGGAGGAAGTTCGCCGACGAAGGCACGACGGCGTGGCCCGCCGCCCGCAGGGCCCGGGCGACTCGCTCCCTCTCCTCGACGACCTTCGCGACGCGCGTCCGGGCGCTCCCGGGGTGCGCGAGAAGGGCGAGCGCGAGCTCCTCGGCCGCGTGGTCGACGTTGAACGGAAGGACCGCCTTGTCGATCTCCCGGGCGAGGTCCGGCGGCGCGACCGCGTAGCCGATCCGGAAGCCCGCGGCAGCGAAGGCCTTGGAGAGCGTTCGGAAGACGACGACGTTGGGGCGCGAGCCGACGAGACCCGTGAAGTCGTCCGCGGGCTCCGCGAATTCGACGTACGCCTGATCGAGGAGTGCGACGGGCGAGACGTCGAGGAGCTTCTCGACGAACGCGCGATTCGACACGCCGCCGGTCGGGTTGTTCGGCGTGCAGACGAGCGGCACGCCCCCTGCGGCCGCGGCGAGGAAGGCCGCCTCGTCCTCGACGAAGTCGGGGCCCGTACGGGGGACGGAGACGACGTTCGCCGACGCGATCGCGGCGATCTGCCCGTAGAGGGAGAACGTCGGTGTCGCGAGGACGAGCGAGCCGCCGCCCGCGAACACGGAAATCGCGGCGAGGATCGTCTCGCCCGAGCCGTGCCCGACGACGATCTCGTCGGGGCTCCGGCCGATCGAATCCGCGATCGCCCTCTTGAGGCGCGGGGCGCCGAACTCCGGGTAGAGCCCCCAGCGGCGGGCCTGCAGGCGCTCGAGCACCTCCCGACGGATCTCTTCCGGGACGTCGTCGGGCGACTCGTTGAAGTCGAGCTTTGCGCGGATCTCGAAGGGCTCTTCCACGCCGGGCGTGTACGCCCTGAGCGCGCGGATGCCGGGACGGATCGGGATCTCCTTCGTCATCGGACCCTCCGGCCGAGGGCCGCCGCGTGCGCGGCGAGACCCTCGAAGCGCGCGAGGACGCCCGCGGGCCGCGCGAGCCTTCGTGCGGCCGCGGCGGACGCCGACACCGAGCGTCCCCAGCGGAAGAAATCGCGCGTCGAGAGGCCCGAGTACCCGCGCGCGGCGCCTCCCGTCGGGAGGACGTGGTTCGGTCCGGCGACGTAATCGCCGAGGGCGGTGGGCGTCGTCGAGCCGATGAAGAGGGCGCCGGCCGTCGGAAGGAGGTCGGCGGCAAACTCCTCCGCCCGCCGCCCCATGACCTGCACGTGCTCCGCGGCAACGGCCGCGCAGGCAGACGCGGCGCGGGAGATTTCCTTGAAAATGAAGATGCGGCCGCGGCGGCGCAGGGCCGCTCTCATCACCTTCAGAGACGATCTCTCCCCAAACGTCTCGATCTGCGCCGCCGCCTCTCGCACGACGGCCTGCGCGAGGCGGCGCGAGCTCGTGAACAGCAGACACGTCGCGTCCGGATCGTGCTCGGCCTGCGCGAGAAGATCCGCTGCGACGAGCGTGGCGTCCGCGTCCGCCGAGGCGAGGATCGCGACCTCGGACGGGCCGGCCGGGAGGTCGACGGCGACGAGGCCGGAGACGAGGTGCTTGGCGGCCGCGACGAAACGGTTTCCCGGGCCCACGATCTTGGCCACCTTCGCGACGGAGACGAGCCCCGCGACGCCGTGCGCGCCGCCCGCGAGGAGGACGGAGTCGACGCCCAGCTCGCCGACCGCCCAGCGCAGCTCGGGGCTCCCGGCCCACGCGCGAGGCGGTGTCGCGACCACGATGCGCGGGACGCCGGCGACCTGCGCCGGGACGACGCCCATCAGGAGGGACGACGGGTAGAACGCGCGCCCGCCGGGCACGTACACGCCGACCGAGTCGAGCGGCACGGGGCGCTCGACGAACGAGACGCCAAGGCGGTCCGTGTACGCGAATCCCGCGGGCACCTGCCGACGGTGGTAGGCCTCGATGCGCCGCCGCGCCGCGCGGAACGCGCGGCAGAACTCCGGATCGACGGCGCCGCCTCTCTCGCGGCCTGGCGGCGTGTCGAAGCGCTCAACGTACTTCCGGAGTGCGGGCCCCCCTCTTCGCAGGACGTCCTCTACGATCGGTAGCACCTGCTTCAGCGTCGCGAAGTCGGGCGAGGCGCGTCGGCTGTTCAGCAGTCTTCGTAGCTCTCTCTCCCCCGCCTTCGTCGTCGCGTCCACGATCTTCAGCACGGGGCGCCCGCCTTCTCGCGGAGGCGGCCCAGGAAGGCCGCAATCTCGCTGCGGCGCGAGACGAGCGCGGCACGGCCGAGGATGACGGTCGCACGGCTCGTCTCGATCGTCTCGATCTCGGCGAGGCCGTTCGCGGCCATCGTCGATCCGGTTTCGATGAGGTCCACGACGACGTCCGTGAGGCGCAGCGCCGCCGCCAGCTCCACGGAGCCCGCGAGCGGCACGATCTCGTGCGCGATCTTGCGCGCGTCGAAGTACCGCGCCGCGAGGCGCCGATACTTCGTGCCGACGCGTACGGGCTGGCCGTTCGGGCGAAACGGCTCCCCGGCCCGGCCGATGAGCGAGAGCCGGCACTCCCCGAACGGCAGCTCGACGGGCGAGAACACGTCCTCGCCGGATTCGGCGACGCGGTCGCTGCCGACGACGCCGAGATCGGCCCCGCCGTGCGCGACGTACGTGGGGACGTCGTCGTCCTTGAGGAGGAGGAGCTCGAACGCGCCGTCGGCGGATGGCACGAGGAGACGCCGGCCGTCCGGCTCGCCGAACGACGCGCCGCCCGCCCGCAGCGCCGCAAGGGTCTTCCCGAGAAGCCGCCCCTTGCCGACCGCGATTCGCAGCGGGCGGGCGGCCGCCGAATCGGACGCCGACGCGGCGGCGGCGAGCGCCTCGAGACCGATGCAGAAGCCGAGCGCGGGAGCAGGGACTCCGAATCGCGCGAGGAGCGCGTCGTACCGGCCGCCCGCGGCGACCGTGCCGGCGGCGCCCGCCGCGTCCACCGCGAACGTGAGGCCCGTGTAGTACGGCGCGTCCGGCGTGGCCGCCACGTCGACGACGACCGACGCACCGGGCCGCGCCGCCCGCGCCTTTGCGGCCGCGCGGACGAGCTCCGTCGCCTCGCGGGCGAGCGCCGGCCGCGTGAAGAGCCGCGACGCCGGGTCGAACCCGCTCAGGATGCCGTCGCCGATCTCCGCGGCGGCGGCCGGGGCGGCTCCGCCTGCCCGAAGGAGGCTCTCGAGCGCCGAGACGCGGCGGCGCCGCACCTCGCCGACCGCGGCCTCGAGCCGGGCGCCGTCGCCGGCCGTGAGCGCGGGCGCCTCGGCGGCAAGGAGCTTCCGGAGAAGACCCGCGTAGCTCAGGGTGATGCGCAGGCGGCCCGACGGAATCGCGTCGAGCGTCGACAGCAGCAGCACGAGCATCTCCTCGTCCGCCTCGAAGCGCGTGTCGCCGTAGCGTTCGGCTCCGACCTGCGCGAACTCGCGCGGGCGGCCGACGCCGGTCTCCTCGTCGCGGACGACGTCTCCGCGGTAGAAGAGTGAGACGGGCTCTGCGAAGCCGCCGAGGCGCGGGGCGACGACGCGTGCGGCCATCGGCGTGAAGTCCGCCCGCAGCGTGAGCGCCTGGCCCTCGCGGTCGAGGAACCGGTAGAGGCGCTCGTCGCCCTCGGCCGTGACGCCCGCGTACGGGTCCGCGTAGTCGAGGACGGGGAGGATGACCTCGCGCAGGCCCGCCGCGCGCAGAACGCCGACGACGCTCTCTTCGGAACGGCGGCGCCGGTCGGCCGCGTCAAAGAGCAGCGCCTGGACTCCGCGCGGGAGGTTCGGGTCGGGACGATCGGACTTCACGAGACGCCTTCCGCCGCCGTCGCGAGACGCGATTTCCACGCGGTCGTGAAGTTCGCCCTCAGCCGGGGTGCGAGGCGGTCGAGGAGGTCGGAGGGCCGCGTCTCGATGCCCGTGAAGCGTGAGGCCTGCCCCGCCGCCTGGAGGAGCAGCAGAGTCTGTCCGTCCACGACGGCGGCGCCGGCGGCGAATGCCGCCCGCGAAAGCTCGGTTCCGTCGGTTCGGTACGGCGCGTCGATCACGAGAACCCCGGGACGCAGAAAGGCAGGGGGACAGGGAATCGCGTCTCCCTCTCGAAGACCGAGGGACGTCGCGTTCACCACGATGCCGGGGACCGGGATGGGGTCGGAAGACTTCTTCGAATGAAAGACGGCGCCGGTCTCGCGGGCCAGCTGCTCGCCGCGCTCTTCGCCGCGATTCACGAGATGCACCTCGTACCCCTTCATTCGAAGAACTTCCACCGCGACCCGAGCCGTGCCGCCCGCCCCGAGGACGAGCGCGAGCCTTCGCCCGGCCTCTCCCGGAGCCTGCGGGAGGACTTGCTCGAAGGCGTTCCGGTCTGTGTTCGCGGAGCGGAAGCGAGCCGGCGCGCCGGGCCCCGACACGCGGACGAGCGTGTTCACGGCCTTCTCCTCGGCGTCCCCGATGTGCGCCGCCTCTTCCTTGAACGGGATCGTGACGGAGGCCGCTACGAGCGGCAGGCCCAGGGCGTCGAGCCCGGCGACGAGCGCGGGCAGCTCGGCGCCGAGGGCGCGCAGCGCGAACGGCACGTAGAGCGCGTCCTGCCCGAGGGCCTCGAAGTTCGCGTTGTGGATCGCCGGCGAAAGCGAGTGCGACACACGGTCGCCGAGCAGCGCGAAGACGCGGCGTACCCGGCGCGCGCGCCCCACCCCGTAGACGTCGAAGAGGTCCCGCGCGGCGACCTGCCCCGGCGCCGTCGCCCGGCCCGCGAAGAGCGCGCCGAACGAGAGCGCCGCGCCGAGATACGGCGAGAGGACGCGCGTCGCGATCCCCGCCTCCCCCATCCCGAACGCGCTGAGGCGTCCACCCCGGTGGGCGGCCTGCAGCTCGAGGAGGCGCAGGACGTCGGAGGTGTCGTTGGCCGTCGCGACGACTTTCACGTATCGCGCGCCGGAGGAGAGCATCCGGGTGACGAGCGCGTTCAGGTCGGCAGGGATGCCCTCCGGGTCATGCAGTGAAGAGATCTTCCTGGAAAGGGGGAACGACCAGACGCGCTCCGGGCGGTCGCGCCGAAACTCCACGTCGAAGAGATCGAAGCTGGCGGCAAATGCACCTTCCAGGAGATTCCTCTCTTCGTCTTCCGCTCCGTTGAACGTGCCGCCCTCTGCAACGGAGCGCACCGTCGCGATCAGCGTCCTCCCCGCGAACGCCGCGCGCAGCCCGCCGAAATCTGGCCTCTCGGCCATCGCGTCGAGGCGCAGCTCCACCGCCGCTCCCGGGGGCAGGGAGGCGGCTTCCTTCGCGGCCTCGACCCCTTCGGCGTTCGACGCCGGGGCGACAGAGGCGACGAGAATCGTGTTTTCCGCGGTCAGGTCCAAAACAGAAACCCCTCCGGGTCCGGAGGGGCTTGGTGTCGGATTCAATGACCCTGCGCCTCCGGACCTCGATCGGCCGGCTGCGCGCTGCGCTGCCGGCTTATATGTGGTGGCTGTGCCAGTGGCGCGAAACGGAGGTCATGGAACGGGGATTGAACCCCGACGGGCCCCGCCCTGTCAAGCTTTCCGCTTCCAGCGAACGCCCTGAGGGGTGTCCTCGAGGACGATGCCCTTCGCGACGAGCTCGTCCCGGATCGCGTCGGCGGCCTTGAAATCGCGGGCTTTCTTGGCCGCCTTCCGGGCCTCGATGCGCTCGAGGATCCAGGCCTCGTCCGAAGACTCGGAAGAGGAAGGAGATTCCTTAGAAGGTGAAGAGAGGGAGGGGGCGGCGTTCGTGCCCGGCATGACGCCGAAGATATCGCCCGCGACCTCCCGCAGAAGACCCCGCGCCGCAGTCGCGTCGGCGGAGGACAGGCGCCCCGCCTCGAGGTCCACGTTCGTCGCCTTGACGAACGAGAACAGCGCCCCGAGGGCTCCCGCCGTATTGAAGTCGTCTTCCAGGGCGGCAAACACCGCGGCGTGCGCATCGGCGACTCGCCGCACGAATCCGCCTCCGCTCTCCGTATTCACCTTCAAAGAAATCTTCTCTCCGCTCTTCCCCTCTTTCTCCCTCTCCGAAAGCCTGAGGTCCAGCGAGTCCAGCCGCTCCAGCGCCGACGCGGCGCCCTTGAGCGCGTCGAACGTGAAGTTCAGCTTCATGCGGTACGGGACGGACTGGAAGAGGTAGCGGATCGCACGCGGCGAGTAGCCCTTCTCGACGAGCGCCGGCAGCGTGAAGAAGTTGCCCTTGCTCTTCGCCATCTTCTCGCCGTTCACGATGAGGTGCTCGGCGTGGAGCCAGTACCGGACGAACGGCTTGCCCGTCGCGCCCTCGCTCTGGGCGATCTCGTTCTCGTGGTGCGGGAAGACGTTGTCCACGGCGCCCGTGTGGATGTCGAGGGTCTCGCCGAGGTACTTCATCGACATCGCGCTGCACTCGAGGTGCCAGCCGGGCCGCCCGCGCCCGAGTTCCGTCGTCCACGTCGCGGACTCGGGCTCGCCCTCTTTCGCCGCCTTCCAGACCGCGAAGTCGCGGACGTCCTCCTTCTCGTACTCGTCGTCCGCGACGCGGGCGCCGCGCTTGACGGCCGAAAGGTCGATCTTCGAGAGCTTCCCGTAATCCGGGAACGTCGCGATGCGAAACCAGATCGAGCCCTCGCTCTCGTACGTGTGGCCGTGCGCGGCGAGCTTCTTCACGATCTCGACCATCTCGGGGATGTGGTCCGTCGCGCGCGGGTAGACGACCGCGGGGATCACGCCGAGCGCCGCGAGATCCTCGAAGAACGTCGCGATGTGCCGGTCCGTGAACTCCCTCAGCGGCAGCCCGGCCGCGACGGCCCCCCGAATCGTCTTGTCGTCGATGTCCGTCAGGTTCATGACCTGCGTGACCTGGTAGCCCAGGGCCCGGAGGACCCGGCACATCACGTCCTCCCAGACGAACGTTCGGAGGTTTCCGATGTGGACGCGGTCGTAGACGGTCGGGCCGCAGGTGTAGAGGCCCACCTTGCCGGGCACGAGGGGCCGGAACTCCTCGAGGGAGCGGGTCAGCGTGTTGAAGACTCTGAGCGGCACGGGGCGGGATTGTCGGCCATCCGGGCCTCCGCCGCCAGAGGCCCGCTCGAACGCTGTGCTATAAGGCGCGAACGCGCATGTTCCGAACGCCTGCGGCCCCGCCGCTGATCCTTCTCGTCGACGACGATCCGTACCAGGCCGAGGTCGCGTCGTACATCGCGTACGAGCTCAACTGCGACTTCGAGAGCGCGCTCTCCGGCACCGAGGCCCTCCAGAAGGTGGACGCGCGCCGGCCCGACGTCGTGCTTCTCGACGTGCGCATGCCCGACCTCTCCGGCTACGAGGTCTGCCGCCGCATCAAGACGGCCGCCGCGACCGCCGGGACCCAGGTCATCTTCGTCACGGCGCGGACGGAGGAGGAAGACCTCCTCCAGGGATTCGAGGCCCTCGCGAACGACTACGTCACGAAGCCCTTCTCGGCGCGCGAGCTGAAGGCGCGCGTGAAGAACGCGCTGCGCGTCAAGCAGCTCGTCGACGCCCTGCAGGCCCGCGCGGCCATCCTCGAGCTCGAGCAGGAGATCGCCTCCCGCCTCGACGACGAAGGCATCTCCATCGCCGACGTGCGCAGCCGCCTCATCGTGCCGATCCTCGACCGGATCGCCGCCGTGTTCGGTGCGGACGGCGCGACGCTGCACGTCCGGCGGCCGGGCGTCGCCGAGCTCCACGCGGCGGCCTCCACGACGTGGCCGGGTGGCTCTCCACCGTCCTACGTCGCGGCGCTCGCCCTCGACGCGGACCCGCGGTTCGGGCGCTCGCCGCGGATCGCGGGCGAGACCGAAGCGGACTGGACCGTCGCCGCCGCCCCGCTTTTCGCAGGCAGCGAGCTCATCGGGACGCTTCGCCTCCATCGGCGCGGCCCGGCGCCGGCCCCGGGAGCCTCGCCCGAGCTCGAGCACCTGGTCGACTTCGCGGGACACTTCGGGAGGACGCTCCGGCGCGTCCAGGTCCTCGACGAGCTGCGGGCGAAAGCCGGGGCGTGACCTACCAGGAACCCTGCTTCTGGCGCTTCAGGACCTTCCGGAGGAGGAGCCCCTTCTTCAGGGACGAAAGCCGGTCCACGAACAGGCGCTGGTCGAGGTGGTCGATCTCGTGGCAGAACGCCCGGGCGAGCAGGTCGCGTCCGTCCAGCGCGCGCTTGTGACCGCGCTCGTCGAACGCCTCGATCGTCACCTTCTCGGGGCGCTCGACGGTCTCGACGAAATCCGGAAGCGACAGGCAGCCCTCCTCGTCGCGGATCGTCCCCTGTGCGTCGACGACGACCGGGTTGATCAGGACGAGAACCTGCGACGGGTCCTTGCCGACGGAGAGGTCCACGATCGCCACGTGGCGGTTGATGCCGATCTGGGGCGCCGCGAGGCCGAGACCCGGCGCGGCCCAGCAGGTCTGTCGGAGGTCTTCCAGCAGGCCGGGCAGCGACGGATCGTCGAAATCGGACACGGGCTCGTTGCGTGCGACGAGCCTCGGATCCCCGTATTTGACGATCTCGCGGATGGCCACCCGATCTCCCCTTCCCGAAGGCCGGAATCCCCTTTAGGGGAGCCGGACGACGGCGGGGAGAGTGCCGGTGACGCAGGGTGCCGGTCAAGCGTCACCGCCGGGGGACGAGGCGGGGGCGGGACGCTGGTACGAGGGTCGCATGGGAGCGGACGGAGGCTCGACATGAGGCCGTCGTCATCCCGACACACGCTCCACGCCGCTCTCCTCGCCGCCACCTTCCTGGGTGCGGGGCAGGCCGGCGCCCAGCGCGAGGGATACACGTACCTGTCGTACGTCGGCCCGGAGGTCTCCCTCGTGTCGCCGTCGGACGAGGACTCGGCCGCCCGCATGAACATGCCGGTCCTTCCTGGCGACGTTCTCGTCACGGCCGGTGGCTCGAGGGCCGAAGCGGTGCTTTCGGACGGCAACGTCGTGCGCCTCGACGGGCGCTCGGAGCTCCGTTTCGAGAGGCTCAACCGGACCTACGAGGCGGACGACGACCGAACGATCCTCGCGCTCGCTCGCGGCAGCGTCTCCGTCGACGTACGCGAGGCGCTCGACTCCGACCGCGCCCTGCGCCTCGACACGGACGACGCGACGGTCTTCTCTCCGTCCCGCTCCGTATTCCGGGTAGACGCCGGGCGCCGCGGAACGGAGGTCTACGTCCTCGCCGGACGCGTCGAGGTCAGCGGCCGCGGCGGACGCGCTCTCGTGAGCGCCGGCGAATACGCCTTCGTGAGCGGGGACTCTCCCGTAGAGGTCGAGACGGCGGCCGCGCCGCGCGACCGCTTCGCCCGGTTCCTCGAGGAGCGCCGCAACCACGTCGACGAATTCACCGAGAGCGGAACGTGGACGTACGTGCCGTCCGCCGGAACGTCCTGCTGGCGCCCGAACGTGCCGACCGACTGGACGCCGTATTCGCTCGGAACGTGGCGCCCGTCGCCCGCCGGGCTGACGTGGGTCTCCTATGAAGCCTGGGGCTGGCTGCCCTTCCATTACGGGCGGTGGGCGTGGGACCCGGACCTCGGCTGGTACTGGATTCCCGGCGACGTCTTCGCGCCCGCCTGGGTCTACTGGTCCTACGACCCGGACTGGACGGGCTGGTGCCCGATCGGCTGGTACGGCGACTACTACGGGTCCTATTACCGGTCGACCCGCCCGACGTTCGGAAACGAACGTGGCGGCCCGTATCTCCCGAACCTCCGCGGCAGAGTCGAGGTCACGCAGATCGACCGGCGCGGCTGGAACTTCGCGCCGACCGCGCGCGTCGGCTCGCGCCTCGAGCGCCGCGACGTGACGCGCGGCGATCGCGTGCCGTTCCCGCGGGGGCACGTCGTCGTCGTGACGACCGCGCCCCTGCGCGTCGACGGCGCCGGGCGTCCTTCGACCTCGGTTCCCGACGCGATCCGCCGCGCCTCGCTCTCCGACGCGTCGGCCCGCGGCCCCGCGAGCGACGCCTTCACGTCCATCCTTCGTCGCGACCGCGTCCTGGACGTCGCGGCGCGGGACGAGCTCCGCAGCTCCCTCCGTCCGGCCCGCGACTTCGGCGTCCGTCCCGCCCAGGCCGACGCGCGCGCCCCGGCCGCGGCCGATTCGTGGCGGGCCGGTACCCGCGGCGTCACGCGGGTCGACGGCGCCCCTGTCCGCAACGGCCGCGGGCGGAGCGACGAGGGCTGGCGCTCTTCGTCCACTCTCCTGCCCGTCCCGGTCGAGCGCCGCGGCGGCGAGACCCGCGACCGGCAGGGCGACTCCGGCTGGCGCGCCCCGGCGCCGCGCGTGGTCGAGCGCTCGAGCGAGCGGCCCGTGATCCGGAACGACGGCGCGCCTGCGGTGCGCGAAGCCCCGTCGCGGGGCGAGCCCGTCCACTCGTCTCCGGCCCCGGTGCACTCGGCCCCGGCCTACTCGGCTCCGGCCTACTCGGCGCCCGCTCCGGCCTACTCGGCGCCCGCTCCCGCCCCCGTGGCGGCGCCCGCACAGGCTCCGGCGGCGGCCTCCCGCGACCGCTGACGGCCCCGCTGCCGGACGCCTCTACAATCCGCGGCGTGGGCGTCACGGTCGTCGGCTCGAGGCTCCTGAGAGCCCTGTTCATCCTCTACGTGCTCGAGGCCGGAGCGTTCCTGAGCCTCGCGCCGTGGAGCCGTCTGTGGTCGCTGCGCGTCGTCGCTCGCTCGCCCGCCGCCATCCACGGCCTGCTCGCCTCTCCGTACTTCCGGAGCTTCCTCGTCGGCGTGGGCCTGCTGCACCTCTGGGCGGCGGTCTCGGAGATCGAGACCTGGCGACGCGAGGGGCGGCCCGAGGCCGAGGGAGCGCGATGACGGACCGGGTCTCCGCGGACGAGGCCCTCCCCCACGGGGCCGGCGTCGTCGGGCTCGGGATCGACGTGTGCGAGATCCCGCGCGTCGCTGCCGCGATCGGCCGGCACGGCGTCCGATTTACCGAGCGCCTCTTCCGGCCGGGCGAGATCCGGCGGCCTCCGTCGTCCCCGGCGTACGCCGAGCACGTGGCGGGCCTCTTTGCCGCCAAGGAGGCCGCAATGAAGGCGCTCGGGACCGGCATGCGGGGCGTCGCCTTCCGCGAGCTCGCGATCGTGCGGGCCCCGGGCGGTCCGCCGCGCCTTGCGCTCTTCGGACGCGCCGCGGCGCACGGAGCCCGCCTCGGAGTCACGGGCGCACACGTCACGATCACCCACGGCCGGGAGATCGCCGCGGCCGTCGTCCTCCTGACCGGCGACCGCCTCTAGAATGGCGCGTACATGAGCGGGTTTCCGAACGCGATGGCCGGACGGAGAGTGCTCGTCGTCGACGACGAGC
>JBBQDQ010000083.1:0-14508 GCA_038319835.1 Thermoanaerobaculia bacterium
CCGTAAGACGGGACGCCGCTCGCATCGCCCGCGCTCTGTGACGAGATGGCCGCGTGGGTCGCGAAACTCGCCGAGGAGTTGACTTCCGGTGCGCTCGTCTACGGCCTCGACTTCGCCGCCGAAGCGCTCGTGTGGATCGCGCGGCGTGCGGGCGGCGCGCTCCCGGGAATCGCCGCGATGGACCCGGCGGGTGCGTTCCTCGCCGACCTCAACGCGCGTCCCGGCGGGTCCGCCGCGTATGGCGCAGCCGTCGCGCGGTTTACGCCGGGCGGCAGTCTCGCGAGACGCCTCCTCGACGCAGGCGCCGAGGCGATCTTCCGGATGCCCAACGACCTCGTCGTCCCGACGGAGGGCGGCCTCTCGCTGGGCCGCAGACGCATCGACGAAAGACACGTCGTGCGCTTCGACGGCGGCGCTCATCACCTGAATCTCTTTGCTCAGGAGAGGACAAGAAAGGGATTGAAGATTTTCCTAGAAGGTGAAGAGGGGCGAAGCGCCGCTCGCAGCGCTGGCCGGCCCCCCAAACCCCATTCACCTTCTAAGAAGTCTTCCTCTTCTCTCCCCTCCCCCGCGCGAAGCGCGCAGAAATCCCCCTCTTCCTCTTCGTCCTCCCGCTTCGACCTCCTCCTCGTCGACGGCGCGCCGCCGCGCCTCGTCGCGTCGTGGGCGGGGGCGCGCGTCGTCGAGCCCTTCGAGACGAGGGGCGGCGGCGCCGGCGAGCGGATGCGGCGGATCATCGCGCTCCACGAGCGCGTGCTCCGCGCGCTCGACGGGCGCGGCGCGGGCCCGCTGCCGAAGGCCGCGGAGCTGAAGGCCTACGGCGCCGTCCTCTTCGAGACGCTCTTCCCGGGCGAGGTCCGACGCCTCTGGGACGCGGCGCGCGGGGCGTCCGCCCGTCCCCTCGAGCTCGTCTTCACGTCCGCACTCGGGTGGATCGCGGACAAGCCGTGGGAGCTCGCGTGGGATCCCTCCCGCAAGCGGTTCCTCTCGGACGACGCGGTCCTCGTGCGCAACGTCTTCGGCGCGATCCCGCCCGAGGCGCCCGCGCCGCGGAAAGGCCCGCTGCGCATCCTCGTCGCGGTCGCGCAGCCGCGGGACGCGACACCCGTCTCGGCCCGGCAGGAGACGGCCGCGATCCGCGCGGCCTTCGCGCCGCTCGTGAAGGCCGGGCTCGCCGTGCTCGACGTCCTCCCGGCCGCGACGCCCGCGGGCCTCCACAGGAAGCTCGCGTCCGCGCGCGTCGACGTTCTCCACTTCGTCGGGCACGGCGCGTGGGACGAAAAGGAGGGC
The DNA here is from genome assembly GCA_038319835.1 of Thermoanaerobaculia bacterium. GTDB lineage: Bacteria > Acidobacteriota > Thermoanaerobaculia > UBA5066 > UBA5066 > Fen-183. The sequence continues at coordinate 1,291 of JBBQDQ010000083.1, forward strand.
GAGGGCGCGCTCCTCCTCGTGGACGGACGGGGACGCTCGGTGTGGGTCGACGCGGACGCGCTGCGCCGTCTCCTCTGCGGCCGCGGCCTGCGCCTCGTCGTCCTGAACGCGTGCGAGACGGGCCGCGGCTCGCGCAACGACTTCCTGCGCGGCGTCGCGCCCGCGCTCCTCGCGGGCGGGATCCCGGCCATCCTCGCGAACCAGTACAAGGTCCTCGACACGTCCGCGACGGCGTTCGCGCGCCACCTGATGTGGGCGATCTCCCGCGGCAACGCCCTCGGCGAGGCCGCGCGCGAGGCGCGCGTCGCCGTCTCCGTCGCGCGCGGCGCCGAGCCCATGGACTGGGCCGTGCCGGTCCTCTACGCCCGCGACACGTCCCTCGTCCTGTGCCGGCCGCTCCGCCGCTGACGGACGAGGGGTCCCGACACTACCGGGTATGCAGGGCACGAAGAATCGCGGCCGGAGTCCGTCCGTGGCCCGCCTTGCGGCCACGGCGCTCGCCGTAGTCCTTGCCGCGCCGGCGCGGGCCGCCGCGCCGGTCGCCGTGACCGTGGACCCCAACGCGGACCGCCGCGCCGTGAGCCCGCTCGTCTACGGGATGAATTTCGGGACGGCCGCGCAGATGTCGCGCCTCAAGGTCCCCGTGCGCCGCTGGGGCGGGAACTCCACGACGCGCTACAACTGGGCGAACGACACGCACAACAGCGCGAGCGACTGGTTCTTCACGAACTACGCCGGGAACGCGAACCCCGCGAATCTCCCGAATGGCTCGGACGCCGACGTCTTCGTCGACGAGATCCGCACCGCCGGCGGAGAGGCTCTCGTGACGGTGCCGCTCATCGGCTGGACGCCGATCGACCGGACAAGGCGATGGGGGTTCTCGATCGGAAAATACGGGGCCCAACAGGTGACGGAGTGCTCCGCGACGAACAACGCCTCGTGGTGCAACCCCGACATGGGGAACGGCGTGAAGGCGGGCGGCGGGAACGTGACGGGCAACGACCCGGCGGACACGTCGAAGGCGATCGACGCGACGTTCGTGACGCGCTGGATGGCGCACCTCGCGGGCCGGACCGGGACCGCCGCGGCCGGCGGTGTGCGCCTCTGGGCGCTCGACAACGAGCCCTTCCTCTGGAACTCGACGCACCGCGACGTCCACCCGGCCGGCGTGACCTACGACGAGCTGTGGGCGAAGACCGCCGCGATCGGATCGGCGATCAGGGTGCTGGACGCGGGGGCGAAGACCCTCGGCCCTGCGGTCTGGGGCTGGTGCGCATACTTCTACTCCGGGGCCGACGGCTGTGCGCCCGGCGCGGACCGCGCCGCGCACGGCGGCGAGGACTTCCTGCCGTGGTATCTCGACCAGGCGAAGGCGTGGGAGCTCGCTCACGGCAAGCGCCTCCTCGACTATCTCGACGTCCACTACTACCCGCAGGCGTCCGGCGTCGCCCTCTCGACCGACGAGTCCGCTACGACGTCCGCGCTGCGACTGAGGACGCTCAAGAGTCTCTACGACCCCATGTACCTCGACGAGTCCTGGATCGGCACGGACGTCGGGCAGGCCGTGGCCCTGATCCCGCGGATGAAGGCCTGGATCGCTGCGCACTACCCCGGCACGAAGCTCGCGATCAGCGAGTACAACTGGGGCTCCGACGCCGGGATCAGCGGCGCGCTCGCCCAGGCCGAGGCGCTTGCGATCTTCGGCCGCGAGGGCGTGGACCTCGCGACGCGCTGGGTCGCCCCCGATCCCGGTTCGCTCACCGAGGACGCGTTCCTCCTCTACCGCAACTACGACACTGCCGGAGCGCAGGTCTCGGGCGACTCCGTGCGCGCCACGAGCACGAACGTCGACGCGGTCGGCTCCTACGCGCAGCGGGGAGGGCCGGGCGGAAGCACGCTCTACCTCCTCCTCTTCAACAAGGACACGGCGGTACACACGGTCGCGGCGACCGTCGCGGGCGGCCTCTCCGGCCCGGCCGCTCTCTGGCGCTTCTCGGGCGCTTCGCGCCTCGCCGCGGCCGGAAGCGCGGCTCCGTCGGGCGGGACGCTCACGCTCGATCTCCCCGCCCGGTCCGCGACGCTCGCGGTCGTCGCGCTCGCGTCGGCGCCGCCTCCTCCTCCCGTCGCCACGTCGTTCCACCCGGCGCCTCCGTGCCGCCTCCTCGACACCCGCGGCGCGGCCGGTCCGGCTCTCGCCGCGAACGTCCGCCGCGACGTGGTTCTGACGGGAGCCTGCACGATCCCTTCGACCGCCGTCGCAGTCTCCGCGAATGTCACGGTCACGGCGCCTTCGTCGACGGGCAACCTCGTCGCATTCCCTGCCGACCTCGCGCAGGCGCCCGGCGTGAACACCCTGAGCTTCGGCATCGGCCAGACGCGCGCGAACAACGCGATGCTCCTCCTCGCGCGCGACGGCTCCGGCAAGGCGGCGTTCGTCGCCCAGATGCCTTCGGGCTCGGTCCACCTCATCGTCGACGTCAACGGATGGTGGGAATAGTGACGCGAAGCCTCCTCCTCGCCGCCGCCCTCATCGGAGCACCTGCCCTCGCGCAGGCGCCGCCGCGCGAGATCGCCGTCACGATCGACGACCTGCCGCTCAACGGCCCGGACCTGCCTCTCGGGGCGCTGCAGGCGATGACGGAGAAGCTCCTCGCCGCGCTCGGCCGCAACGCGGTCCCCTCCGTCGCGTTCGTGAACGAGTCGAAGCTCTACCGGACGGGCGAAGTCGACGCGCGGATCGCGCTCCTTCGCGCGTGGCGCGACGCGGGCGCCGAGCTCGGGAACCACACGTTCTCGCACCCGTCCTTCCACACGACACCGCTTCCCGCGTTCGAGGAGGACGTCGTCCGCGGCGAGACGGTCACGCGCATGCTCCTGAAGGAGAAGGGCAGGACGCTCCGCTGGTTTCGACACCCGTTCCTCCAGACCGGGCCGACGGCGGAGACGAAGAAGGCCTTCGAGGAGTTCCTCGCGGGTCGCGGATACCGCATCGCCCCCGTCACGGTCGACACGAACGACTGGATGTACAACTCGGTGTACGCGGACGCTCTGGCGCGCGGAGACGCCGGCCTCGCCGCGCGCGCCCGAGAGGCCTACCTCGCCTCGTACGCGACGATCCTCGACTTCTTCGAGGACCTCACGCTCAGGGTGTTCGACCACCCGATCCGCCACGTCCTCCTCATCCACGCGAACCCGCTCAACGCGGAGACGCTCGACGCATGGGCCGCCGTCCTCAGGGCGCGCGGCTACGGGTTCGTGACGCTCGAGCGCGCCCTCGAAGACCCGGCGTACGCGACGCCCGACCCGTTCGTCTCGAAGAACGGGATCTCGTGGCTCCACCGCTGGCTGTTCGGGAAGACGGGCGCCACGCGCCTGAAGGAGGAGCCGGACCCTCCCCCCTTCGTGCTGGAGGGCTACGCCGCGATCGAGAAGAGGCGCGCCGCCGGGCTCAGTCCTCCGCGTCCTCCCCGGCAGCCTGCCGGCCCTTTGCCTGCTGCAGGGCCTTCTTGAAGCGCGGATCTCTCCTCAGCGAGTCGAGGTCCGAGTCGTCCCGCATGTGCGAGGCGCCGTCGAAGCCCGCGTCGATCGCGGCGAAGAGCCGGTCGAACGCCTTGTCGGTATTGCCGGACCGCGCCTCGGCGCAGGCGAGGTTGTACAGCGTCGTCGGCTTCCTGTACCCGAGCTCGAGCGCCTTTCCGAGCGACGTGGCCGCCGCTTCAGGCCGGTCGCCCATGAGCTGCGCGTAGCCGAGGTTGAACCAGGCGATACCGGCCGTCGGGTGGGCCTTCGCGACCTTCTCGTAGTGCGGGATCTCGTTTCGCCACGCCGTCCGGGCGGTGTGCGGGAGCAGGTTGCCCATGAAGCCCTCGACCCCGGCGCCGAGAGAGAGGTCCTCCGCGAGGTCGACCAGTTCCGTGAACCGCTTCTCGCCATGGACGCTCTCGAGGTCGTCGTCCCGTTCCATGTGCCGCGCGTCGGTGTAGCCCTGTTCGATCGCCTTCTGGAGCGTCTCGAGCGCCTCGGACTTCTTTCCCGCGCGCGCGAGCGCGCAGGCGGCGTTGTAGTACGAGGCGCCGGGCCTGTTACCGGCCGCCGCGGACGCGCGGAAGGCCTTTTCGGCGAGGTCATACCGACCCGCGTTCAGGAGATCCATGCCGCCCTTGTAGAGCGCGGGACCGTCCTCCCCGCCCGGCGGCGCCGCACCGGCAGGGGCAGCCACGGCGAAGGAAAGCGCGGCGACGAAAGCAGCGGCCAGGGCCCTGACGGGTTTCGGATGGCTCTTCATGGGGAGAGATACGCACCGGCCTGGAAAGGGTTCCGGCGGTTACCTGGCCGCGAGGAGCTTCTGGACACGCTCCGTGAACATCGCGAAGAGCCTCTGGCCGACGGCCGTGTTCTTCGCGACCCACTCCGCGTTCTGGAACGCGACCGGGGAAACCTCGCGCCGGAACTCCTCGAGGTACGGGGCCATGCGGGCGAACAGGAACATGCCCTCGCCGCTCGACTCCATGAAGTAGTCCGCGTTCACGATGCCGTGCTTGACGATGCCGTAGACCATCTCCCAGTACGTCGTCGTCTGGCGCCAGGCGGCGTTCAGGGGGTGGTCGAACTTCGTCACCGCGACGACCTCCTCGTACGACTTCGGCCAGAAGTCCCGGTTGATCGCGTTGCGCGACTCGCGCATGACGGCCTCGCGGCGGAGCTCGTAAGCCTTGAACGCGAGGCCGGCGTCGTGGTGGTCGGGGATCTCTTTGCTCATGCCCCGACTCTAGCAGTTGAGGCGCCGTCTCAGCCGGTCAACCGCGCATCGGCGTGTAGCCCGTGCAGAAGTGCTCGACCATCTTCAGGTCGACGGTCGGGCGCGGCGTCTGCCCGTTGGAACGGAGCCGGAAGATCTCGAACCGTACGCCGGGCTTCGCGACCGGCCGCACGCCGAGGCGGTGGATCGCGTCCGGCGTGATGGCGTAGGCGCCGCACTCTTCGCAGTCCACCGAAACCCCCGTCAGGGACGACGCGAAGAGCGTGTGCTCCTCGCTGATCGATGCCGGGAAGTTGCAGAGGAAGCACTTCTCGGGCGCGGGCGCCGGCGCGTCGGTCATCGACCAGGATCTTACGACGGAGCCGTGTAGGCTTGCGCCTATGAGACGTCCCGAGTCCGGCCTCCTCCTGCTCCTCCCCCTCCTCGCCCTGGCCGTCGCGCGGCCGTCCCGCTCCCGCGCGGCCGAGCCCCCGGCGAGAGCCGCAGTCCCGCCCACGCGAACCACGGAGACGGCGGACGTCCTCCACGGCGTCACGGTCCGCGACCCGTACCGCTGGCTCGAGGACGAGAAGAGTCCCGAGGTCCAGGCCTGGATGAAGGCCCAGGACGACGTCACCCGCCAGCGGCTCGCAGCCCTGCCGGAGCGCGCCGCGATCGCCGCCCGCCTCAAGGAGCTCCTCTACGTCGACAGCCTCGGCGCGCCGATCCACCGGGGCGCGCGGTACTTCTACTCGCGCCGCCATGCGGACCGCGAGAAGTCGATCGTGTACTGGAAGGAAGGAGCGGACGGGGCCGAGAAGGTCCTCCTCGACCCGAACGGCTGGTCCGCCGACGGAAGCGCCGGCCTTGGCGCCTGGAGCGTCTCGTGGGACGGCGCGCGCGTCGCCTACGGCAAGAAGGTCAACAATTCCGACGAGGCGACTCTCTACGTCATGGACGTCGCGACCGGGAAGGTCTCGGACGTGGACGTCATCGAGGGCGCCAAGTACGCGTCGGCGTCGTGGACGCCCGACGGCGCCGCCTTCTATTACACGAAGCTGCCCGTCGACCCGAAGATCCCGGCCTCCGAGCGCCCGGGCTGGGCGGACATCCGCCTCCACCGGATCGGGGCGGACCCGAAGACCGACCCGATCGTGAAGGAGAAGCTCGGCGACCCGACGACGTTCCAGAACGCCGAGCTCACGCGCGACGGGCGCTTCCTCTTCCTCACGGTCTCGCACGGCTGGACCTCGACCGACGTCTGGTTCCGCGACCTCGAGAGGGACCCCGCCTCGAAGGTCTGGACGCCGCTCGCCGTGGGAATCAAGGCGCACTTCAGCGTCGACACGTTCGGGCGGACGTTCTTCGTCCAGACGGACGACGGCGCGCCGAAGGGCCGCATCTTCGCCGTGGATCCCGAGAAGCCGGTGCGCGCAGCGTGGAAGGAGATCGTCCCGGAGCGCAGGGACGCGGCCCTCCAGGGCTTCGGCGTCGTGGGAGGATTGCTCACGCTCGACTACCTCAAGAGCGCCTCGAGCCTCCTCGAGGTCCGCGGCCTCGACGGAAAGCTCGTCCGCGAGGTCCCGCTGCCCGGGATCGGCTCGGCAAGCAACCTCACCGGACGGGACGACGAGGACGAAGCGTACTTCTCCTTCACGTCCTTCACGACGCCGACGTCGATCTACCGGACCTCCGTGAAGACGGGCGCGACGTCGCTCTACTTCCAGGTGAAGGTTCCCGCGGATGTCTCGCCCTACACCGTGACGCAGGTCTTTTACCCGTCGAAGGACGGCACGCGCATCTCGATGTTCATCGTCCACCGCAAGGACCTCGAGCGCGACGGCCTCTCGCGCGCGATCCTCGAAGGCTACGGCGGCTTCCTCGTCTCCGAGACGCCGGTCTTCATGGCGTCCCTCTTTCCGTGGCTCGAGCGCGGCGGGATCTACGCGGTCCCGAACCTTCGCGGCGGCGGCGAGTACGGCGAGGAGTGGCACGAGGCCGGCATGCTCCTGAAGAAGCAGAACGTCTTCGACGACTTCGCGGCCGCGGCCGCGTACCTCGAGAAGGAGAAGTGGACGTCAGCCGAGCGGCTCGTCCTGCGCGGCGGCTCGAACGGCGGCCTCCTCCTCGGCGCCCTCGTCACGCAGCACCCGGAACTCTTCCGCGTCGCGCTGTGCGGCGTGCCCCTCCTCGACATGGTCCGCTACCACCTCTTCGGCTCGGGCAAGACGTGGATCTCCGAATACGGCTCGGCCGGCGACGCCGCGCAGTTCAAGGCCCTCCACGCCTACTCGCCCTACCACCACGTGAAGGCCGGGACGAAGTACCCGTCCGTCCTCCTCCTGTCGGCGGACAGCGACGACCGCGTGGACCCGATGCACGCGCGCAAGTTCGCCGCCGCCCTGCAGGCGGCCACGACGGGCGGTCCCGTCCTCCTGCGCATCGAGAAGCACGCGGGCCACGGCGGCGCCGACCTCGTGAAGGCGGCCGTCGAGGCGCGGGCCGACGAGTACGCCTTTGCGCTCTCGGAGACCCCGGGGACCGTCCCGGCCCCGTCGGTGAAGCACTGAGGTGATCGAAGACGTCCGCACCCTCGCCGCGGAGGTCGCGCGCCGGCGCACCTTCGCGATCATTTCGCACCCGGACGCGGGCAAGACGACGCTCACGGAAAAACTGCTCCTCTATGGCGGCGCGATCCACCTCGCGGGCTCCGTCAAGACGCGCAAGAGCCAGCGCCACACGACGAGCGACTGGATGGAGCTCGAACGCCAGCGCGGGATCTCGATCACGACGAGCGTCCTGCAGTTTCCCTACCGCGGCCACCACGTGAACCTCCTCGACACGCCGGGCCACAACGACTTCTCCGAGGACACGTACCGCACGCTCGCGGCCGCGGACGCGGCCGTCATGCTCATCGACAGCGCCAAGGGCGTCGAGCCGCAGACTATCAAGCTCTTCGAGGTCTGCCGGATGCGGCGGATCCCGATCGTCACCTTCATCAACAAGCTCGACCGCTCCGGCAAGGACCCGCTCGACCTCCTGGACGAGATCGAGCGCGTGCTCGGGATCCCGTGCCATCCCGTCACGTGGCCGATCGGCTCGGGCCCCGACTTCCAGGGCGTCTACGACCGGTGGGGCAAGACCCTCCTGAGGTACGACCGCGGCGACACGGCGAAGGGCGAACGCGTCGAGCCGGTGGGCGTGACGTCGTTGGACGATCCGGACTTCGTCGCCTCCCTCGGTGCGACCGCACACGCGACGTTGAAGGAGGAGCTCGACCTCAACGAGGCGGGGCACGCCTTCGACCAGGCCGCCTTTCTCGCGGGAGCCGTCACGCCGGTCTTCTTCGGCAGCGCGGTGAACGACTTCGGCGTCGAGCCGTTCCTGCAGCGGTTCCTCGACCTCGCGCCGCCGCCGCTGCCGCGCATGTCCTCGGACGGCCTCATCGACCCGCTCCTCCCCCGCTTCTCGGGATTCGTCTTCAAGATCCAGGCGAACATGGACCCCTCGCACCGCGACCGCGTCGCGTTCGTCCGCGTCGTCTCCGGCAAGTTCACGCGCGGCATGGAGGCGACGCACGCGCGCACGGGCAAGACGCTCAAGCTCGCCAAGCCGCTCCAGTTTCTCGCGCAGGAGCGGACGCTCGTCGAGGAGGCCTGGGCGGGAGACATCCTCGGCCTGTGGGACCCGGGCAACCTCCGGATCGGCGACTCGCTCGCCGAGGGCGCCGCGATCGCGTACGAAGGCATCCCCCGCTTCACGCCCGAGTTCTTCAACCGCGTCGTCATGCTCGACCCGGCGAAGAGGAAACAGCTCAAGAAGGGGCTCGACCAGCTCTCGGAGGAAGGCGCCGTGCAGGTCTTCCATGATCCCGAGCGCATGGAGAGGGACCCCGTCCTCGGCGCGGTCGGCGTCCTGCAGTTCGAGGTCATCCAGCACCGGCTGCGCGCCGAGTACGGCGCCGAGATCTCCTACGCGCGGCTGCCGTTCACGCTCGCGCGCTGGGTGGAGGGCGAAGACTTCGACCCGAAGCGCTTCGACGACCCGCCGAGCGTCGCGTCGCTCGTCGACCTCGAGGGCCGGCCGCTCGTCCTCTTCCAGAGCCCGTGGCACCTCGAGCGCGCGCAGAAGGAGAACCCGAAGCTCACGTTCGTCGCGGCCGTACAGCCGGGGCGGGCCCGTCCGGCGGCGAGCTGACGCCGCGACCCGCGGCGCGTCGGCCTCACGTCGCGGCGGGTTCCTTTCCGCCGTACGAGGTGTAGAGAATCGTCATCCACTCGCAGAATCTTCTCTCTTCTCCCGATCCCCTCGACTCCGCCCCGTCACGCTTCGCGACGTTCGACGGCTCGAAGGTGCACTACAAGAGCGTCGGGGACCCCGCCGCGAAAACCGCCGTCGTCTTCGTCCACGGCTGGTCGTGCGACATGACGTCCTGGCGCGCGCAGGTCCCGGCATTCGAGGGGAAGGCGCGCGTCCTCCTCGTCGACCTCCCGGGGCACGGGAAGAGCGACCGGCCCGACGTCGCGTACACGATGGACTTCTTCGCCGCCGCCGTGGACGCCGTGATGCGAGACGCAGGCGTCGAGAGAGCCCTCCTCGTCGGCCTCGAGGGGACGTTCGTCGCCTCGACGCCGGAGAGCGTGAAGGCCGACGTCCGAAGGATGGCCGCGGGCGCGACCCAGAAGGTCGCGGTGAGCGCGATGCGCGCGCAGTTCGACCCGGCGATCTGGACGGACGACGCGATCGCGGTTCCGCTCGCCGTGATCGTCGCGAAGGGCCCGAACTGGAGTGCCGACTATTTCGCCGCCGTGAAGACGCTGAATCCCGCCGCCGAGATCGTCGAGATTCCGGACGCGGGCCACTTCGTCATGATGGAAAAGCCCGCCGAGGTGAACGCCGCCCTCGTCGCGTTCGCGGCGCGCGCCGGCGCGGTCCCGATGCGCTCCGCGCGGCCGGGACGGCCCGAGGACGTGTCCTCGCCGGAGGCGATCGTGAACGCCGTCTATGACGTGATCTCCGGCCCGGCCGGGAAGAAGCGCGACTGGGACCGCTTCCGCTCTCTCTTCGCGGACGGCGCGCGCCTCATCCCGACGGGCCCGCGCCCGGCGGGCGACTGGGGCCCGCGCGTCTTCGACCCGGAGGGCTACATCCGGCGCTCGGAGCCGGTCTTCGCGACCCCGTCCCCTTCGTCCGCCGAATCAACTCGTTCCAGCTCGTCTTCGACGGCACGCGCTGGTGGGTCGTGACGATCTTCTGGGAGGCCGAGTCCGAGGCCGTCAAAATCCCGAAGAAATACCTCCCCTAGGACTTTCGCAGCTCCAGCGCCTTGAAGCCCGATCCCGCGCCCCGCGGGTCGAGGAGAAACGCGAGCGCCGGCTCGCGCGCCGCTCGGACCTCGGCGCCCTTCATGTGCCGGAGGAGGAACGCGCCCTGCGTCTCGAGCGGCGAAACGGCGAAGCCCGCCTCGGTGCCCCACGCGGCGACGTCCGTGAAGTTCACGTCGGCGGTGACGTCGGCCTTCCCGCCCCACCGGTAGCGATCGCCGCCCTCGAGCCGGACGTGGTGCGCGTACCCGCGGACCGTGCCGTTCGGGCGACGGTCGTAGAGGCGCTCGATCGTGTCGCCATAGTCGAGAAGGAGAAGGGAACCGAGGAGAAGCGAGGATTTCATCGAAAGGAAGAAAGAGCGGACGGACGGAGCGATCTCGACGCGCTGGCCTTCGGGCCATGTCCGCAAGAGCGCGCTGAATGGCCGTGCCGCGGAGGCGCCGAGTCGCTCGCCCGACGCGGGCCGCCACTGCTCGCTCCACTCTTTCTCATTCGAAGAAATCCAAAGCTCCTCCCAGCCCCAGCTCCGCGACCGCAGGACCTGTACGGGGAACGCGTCGAGGAACTCCGAGGCGTAGACGACCGCCCGGCCGCCGCAAGCGGCGAGCGCGTCCTCCAGCGTCACGTGCCACGTTGCCCGCTCCCCGAGGCGCGCGCGCTGAGTCTCGCGCAGGACGGGCGACGTCTCGACGAGGTGCAGCCGCACCGTGCGCCGCGCGACGAGCGGAAGCGCGTCGAGCACGACTTCCGCGAGCGCGCCCGTGCCCGGGCCCGCCTCGACGAGATTCCACGGAGCAAACGCTCCGCCCAGGACGCGCCGGCGGCCGGCCGCCCAGGCGGCGACCGCCTCGCCCAGCGCCGGGTGCAGCGTCGAGGCCGTCGCAAAGTCGCCTCTCGCACCGACCGTCCGGACGTTCCGCGCGTAGTAGCCCGCGCCGGGATCGTGCAGGGCGAGATCCATCCACTTCTCGAACGGGACCGCTGGTTTCTCCACGTCCCCATGATCCGACACACCGTTCCGGCGGGATTCGAGACGCGATCTCACAGGAGCGCGTAAACTCCCTCTCCTATGCGTAAACGCGCGCCCGACTGGGTCAACATCCTGTTCCTCTGCCTCACGCCGTTCGTCGGATTCGGCGGCACCGCGTGGTACGCGGCGACCCACGGGATCGTCTGGTGGGAGCCCGTCCTCGCACTCGCCCTCTTCATGGCGATCGGCATCGGGATCGGCTCGGGCTACCACCGCTATTTCGCGCACCGCACGTACGAGTGCCATCCCGCAGCCGAGTCCGTCCTCCTCTTCTTCGGCGCGCTCGCGCTCCAGAACTCCGCGCTCCGCTGGGCGCGAGACCACCGCGACCACCACCGGTACACGGACACGGACAAGGATCCCTACTCCGTCACGCGCGGCGCGGTCTGGGCGCACGTCCTCTGGGTGCTCTACAAGGAGCCGCCGGATGCGAACTTCGACAACGTACCCGACCTCCTGAAGAACCCCCGCGTGATGTGGCAGCACCGCTGGTCACGCTTCCTCGGGATCGGCGTCGGCCTCGGGCTCCCGACGCTCGTCGGCGCGGCCTTCGGGCGGCCCCTCGGCGGGCTCCTGTGGGGCGGCTTCCTGAGGATCGTCCTCGTCCACCACACGACGTTCCTCATCAACTCGGCGGCGCACCTCTGGGGCAAGCGGCCGTATGCGCCGGAGATCTCGGCGCGCGACAACTGGTTCCTCGCCTTCTTCACGCACGGCGAGGGCTTCCACAACTTCCACCACGCGTTCCCGTCGGACTTTCGCAACGGGCTGCGCTGGTACCACTGGGACCCGAACAAGTGGGCGATTCTCGCGATGCGGGTGACCGGCCTCGCCCGGAATCTCCGGCGCACGCCGGGGCCCCTCATCGAGCGGGCGCGCGCGCGGGTCCTCGAAGCGGCCTCGAGCCTTTCCGCCAGCGACGCCACGCAGGGGGAAGGGGCGCGCTGATTTCCGGCGCCTGCCACGGCGGCTCGAAAGTCTAGCGTTGTCAAAGCTCCTTAGAAATGTCCCCTCTGTATCCGTCGTAGTCGTCGCGCGGTGGAAATGTGGAAAACGGCGGCGATGAGGTTGCTGGATTCACGGTGCGGCAGCGCGCAGGCGCCGCTCGCGAGAAGCCTGGGCGGCGACGGTGAGGGATTTCTTCCACGGATGGTTCTCAGCAGGTACCCAGGAGGGGCGGGATGCCTTGAGAGAGGCCGGGATGATCGGTTTCGGCGAGTGATGGGGGCGCTGTGGAATCTCGTGAAATTCGAGAGCCCGGCCATGGTGAAGCAGCACTCGAGATCCATCCAGTCGCCGGCGCACCACGATTCTCTGGCGGCGAAGCGGCAGAAGAGCCCTGGGCCCGGTGATCTGGAAGAAACGACTGTCCGAGACAACCGTCCAGTCATTCTGCACGGTGCGCTCATCTTCGAAAACGAACACGTCCTCGAGGCGCAGGCCCTTGGGAACCCTCCGGTGGTGGTCGATCCGGCTGGCCGCGCTGTGCGCGAACCGCTCGTTGATCGCCTCGAGGAATCCGTTTCTCAACAGCGCGTTGGCCGCCGGGAGGTCTTTGATGCCCCGTAGCCGCATCTCCTTGATCCTCTTGCCCTGCCGCTCGCTCATCGAAAGCCGCTCGGCTGCCGCTGCCACCGTCTGCCGCCCCGCCTTCACCTGCTCGAGCTCCACCAGCCGCGCCCGCTCCTTCGCGCTCAGCCCCACGATCCCCTCCATCCATGCCCCCTCTTCCAAGGGGACATTTCTATCGAGTTATCGGGGGGACACTTTCATGGAGCTACGACACTCGAAAGTCTAGCGTTTGACCCCACGCGAGGGTGGTGTTACCTTTCGCCCCTCTCCTGGGACGGCGTGGGGCTGTAGCTCAGTTGGGAGAGCGCCTGAATGGCATTCAGGAGGTCGACGGTTCGATCCCGTTCAGCTCCACCATTCTTTCGTTTCCATGCTCGGCGCGTCGCGGAGCGCGACGGCTTGAAGGAGTCCCGGCACCTGGGGCGTCATTTGCCGCCGAGGCGCTGCTGCCAGCCAAGCACGACGGTCATCGGCGGCTGACGGGCGCGCTCCGCTCCCAGGTTGATCAGGAAACGCTGCCCATCGGGAGACACGTCGTAATCGGAGCGAGA
>JBBQDQ010000084.1:0-14481 GCA_038319835.1 Thermoanaerobaculia bacterium
AGAGCGCGAGGTTGTGGTACGAGCCGTCGACCTGGAGGTCGATCGGCCACTCCGCGTAGAAGTCGCGGTTGATGTACTCCTTCGGAGTCCATTTCTTCGTGAAGAGCTCGCCCTGGCTCGCGAGGGCCTGGACCTTCTTGATGAGCTCCTCCGCGTTGCGGGCGGTCGGAAGAATCGCGAGCAGCCGCTGGAGGTCGAGCTCGGTCCGGCGGACCTCCTCGCGCAGCTGCGGGAGGCGGCGCTCGGCGGCGCGGCCCTGGGTGATCTTCTGCTGAAGCGTGTCGAGCTCGTTCTTCTTGTTCTCGAGCGTCTGCTTCATCTCGGAGAAGTTCGGGATCTGGTAGTAGGCGACGGCGTAAAGCGCGAGCGCGATCACGACGCCGATCCCGAGCCCGTAGTACCAGGGCTTCCCTTCGAGCTGCTTGAGGTCGAGCGAGGCCATTCGCGCGCCCTCCTACATTCCCACGGCGCCGGAGGCGCCGCCCGCGGAACGCTCGGCTTTTTTCGGGGGCTCTCCGGGCTTCGCCGGCGCCGCGGCTCCCGAATCGGGCTGGGTGCGGTCGAGGTTCGAGAAGGTGAAGGACATCTTGTAGCAGTAGAGAGAGGCCCCCGACGCTCCCGAGCACGCCGACATATCGGCGAGCTTCGGCTCCTGGAAGGCGGGGACGAGCCTCAGGTTCGCGATGAAGGTCGCCACGGCGTTCGGGTTGAACGCCTTGCCGTCGAGCGAGATCGCGTTCCCGTGGTACTCCATCCGCTCGATCCAGACCAGGTCCGGGAGGGCGCGGGAGACCTCGTCCATGAGGCGGACGGGCCCGCGCTGGTTCTGCTTGAGCTGGTTGATGAGATCGACCTTGCGCTGGACTCGGGCTTTCTTCGCCTCGTAGTCCTTGACTTCCTTGAGGACGGATTCGAGGCGCGTGACCTCGACCTGCGCGATCCGGATCTTCTCTTCCTGCGCCTTGATCTGGCTGTGCAGGACCCAGTAGTGGATGACGCCGACGAGGACCGCGAGGCCGATGGCCCCGCCGAGGAGGAGCGTGTTCAGCCGCCCGCCGGCGCCGAGAGCGGCGACGCCCTTTTTCTTTCGCTGAGGCCGGGCTTCGGCGAGGAGATTGATCCGAATCATGCGGCTACTCCCCGATCTTCCGGACGCCGAGTCCGACGGCGATCGCGAGCGACGGCGAGGCCTCCGCCAGCCACGCGGCGTCCACCGCGCGGTCGTCGGTGAAGATCGAACGGAACGGGTTCATGACCTCGACCGGGAGGCCGAACTTGTCCTTCAGCACGTCCTCGAAGTGCGCGGCCTTCGAGCCGCCCCCAGAGAGGACGATCGAGTCGACGCGGTCGGCACCGGACGTCGCCTGGAAGAAGTCGAGCGTCTTCTGGAGCTCGGCCGCGGCGTCCTCGGAAACGCCCGTCAGGACCGGCTGGATGGACTGGGCCGTCTGCCCCGCGACGGGCTCGCCCTTCTTGAGCGACTCGGCCTGCTCGAAGTTGAGTGAATAGGCTTTCTGAAGGGCATCGGTGAACTGGTTGCCCCCGAACGTGATGTCGCGCCAGAAGACCGTCTGGCCCTGGGCGAGGATGTTCACGTTCATGACCGACGCGCCGATGTTCACGAGCGCGACCACCCGGCCCGGATCGGCCCCGTAGTTGACTTCGTAGCAGTTCTGGAGGGCGAAGGCGTCCACGTCGACGAGCGAGGGAGTCCGGCCCGCCTGCGTGACCACGTTCTTGAAGTCGTCGACCTTCTCCTTCTTCGCGGCCACGAGCAGGACGCCCATGGTCTCACCGACGGCGCCGGGATCGAGGACGACGTAGTCGAGGTAGACGTCGTTGATGTCGAAGGGGACGTACTGCTCGGCCTCCCATCGGATGGACTCGGAGAGTTCCTCCTCGGGCATCGTCGGCAGCATGATCTTCTTGACGATGACGGAGTGACCCGAAACCGACACGGCCACGTTGGGGTTCTTGACGCCCGTGGACGCGAGGAGTCGGGTGATGGTCTCGACGACGAGCGACGAGTCCATGATGGCCCCGTCGACGATCGCCTCGGGCGAAAGGGTCTCCAGTCCCGCCTTCACCAGGTGGAACGTGCCCTCCTTGCCCTCTTTCAACTCGACCAACTTGACGGCCGAAGAGCCGATGTCGAGTCCGACGAGGTTTTTCGCCTTGCGGAACAGCACGGTCAGCTGACCTCCTACCCCGGAACGCGAGACACGGTCCGCCGTGAAAAGAGATTGACTCGACTTATTTTGTGCGCCCCCCCCCGGGTGGTGTCAAGTCGTTGGGGTTGTGCGATTTCCCTTGCCGGGACGAATCACTTATGGTACAAGTCCGCCCCATCACGGAACTCAGAAACGCGCGGGTAAGGGCGAAGCTTCGGCCGGCCTGTGGCGCGCCGCGATCCCGCGCCTGAGCGGCGCCCCGCGGCCGATCGCCCGGAAAAAAGACACCCTGCGGCATCAGGATCAACCGGCTTCGGCGTCCGAAGAGCGGAACTTCCGCCGCACGTCCGTGACGCCCGGAAGCGCCCGGAGGCTCACGAGGAGCCTCTCGAGATGCCGGCGATCCCGCGTCGTGACGCTCGCGACGATCGTGGCCGTGCCGTCGCGGCTCGTCCGGGCCTCGATCGAGCGGATGTTCGAGTTCGCCGCCGAGAGGACCTGCGTGATACGGGCGAGCATGCCCTGGCGGTCCTCCGTGAGGATCTCGAGGTCCACCGTGACGGACTGGTCCTTCGCCGCCTCCCACTGCACGGCGATCTCCCGGCTGGGATCGAAGAGCAGGCTTCGGACGTTCGAGCAGTTCACGGAGTGGACGGACACGCCCCGCCCGCGGGTCACGTAACCGACGATGTCCTCGCCCGGCACGGGCTGGCAGCACTTCGCGAGCGTCGCGAGGAGGTCGTTCTCGCCCTTGACCCGGATGCCCGGCGCCGTCCCGAAGGGCAGCACGCTCCGCATGGCGTTGCCGATGGCGGCCACGCGCGAGGGCTGCGGGGCCTGCGCCTCGCCGCCCGCCTCGGGCACGATCTTCGCGACGACGGCCCGCGGGGCGATCTTGCCAAAGCCGACATCCGCGATGAGGTCGTCCACCTTCGCGACACCGAAGTCCCCGAGGAGGGGATCGAAGGCCTTCGCGTCGAGGAGCTTCGCGAGGCTCTTCTTCCATTTCTTGAGCTCGCGGTCGAGAAGGCGCCGTCCGATCTCGACGGACTTCTCCTTCTCGGCCGTGTGGATGTGGGCGCGGATCTTGTTCTTCGCCCGCGAGGTCAGGACGAAGCTCAGCCAGTCGCGCGTGGGCTGGGAGGAGGGCGACGTCAGGATCTCCACGATGTCGCCGTTCTCGAGCGGCGTCTTGAGCGGCACGAGCCGCCCGTTCACACGCGCGCCCGTCGTATGGTGCCCGACGTCCGTGTGGACGCGGTAGGCGAAGTCGACGGGCGTCGCGCCCCGCGGGAAGGCGAACACCGCCCCTTTCGGGCTGAAGATGTAGACCTCGTCGGGATAGAGGTCGATCCGGAGCGAGGACAGGAACTCGCGCGGGTCCGAGACGTCCTTGGTCGTCTCGAAGATCTGGCGGAGGAGCCCGACGTGCGCCTCCTGCGCGCGGCTCGCCTCCCCTTCCTTGTACTTCCAGTGCGCCGCGATCCCGTTCTCGGCGATCAGGTCCATCTCGCGGGTCCGGATCTGGACCTCGAAGGGCGGGTCGCCCTCGGGCACGAGCGTCGTGTGGAGGGACTGGTAGAAGTTCCTCTTCGGCATCGCGATGTAGTCCTTGATGCGCCCGGGAACCGGGCGCCAGGCCTGATGCACGATGCCGAGGACCGTGTAGCAGTCGGGAATCGACGCGACCAGGATGCGGAACGCGAGGACGTCGTAGAGCTGCTCGAGGGGGATGGCCTGCCGGATGAGCTTCTGGCGGACGGACCAGTACCGCTTCACTCGGCCCGTGATCTCCGCCTCGATGCCCATGGCGGCCGTCTTCGCGATGAGCTCCTTGCGGATCTTCTCGACGTTCGCGGCGGACGCCTTCATCCGCTCGACGACCGCGGCCTCGAGCGCGGCGAACTCCTCCGGATAGAGGAACCGGAACGACAGGTCCTCGAGCTCGCCCTTCATCTTGCCCATGCCGAGCCGGTTCGCGAGCGGGGCGTAGATTTCCATGGTCTCGGCGGCGACGGCGCGCTGCTTGGCCTCGGGCAGGTGCTCGAGCGTGCGCATGTTGTGCAGCCGGTCCGCAAGCTTGACGAGGATGACCCTCAGGTCGTCCGTCATCGCGAGGAGCATCTTGCGGAACGTCTCGGCCTGCTGCGCCTCGCGGGACGTGAAGGCGTACTTGCCGATCTTCGTCACGCCGTCGACGAGGTGGGCGACGTCCGGCCCGAACAGCTCGGCGAGGCGCTCTTTCGTCATCGACGAGTCCTCGAGAACGTCGTGGAGGAGGCCCGACGCAATCGAGGCCTCGTCGAGCTTCATCTCCGCGAGGATCATCGCGACGTTGAGCGGGTGGACGAGGTACGGCTCGCCCGAGGAGCGCAGCTGGTTCTTGTGCTCGTGCGCCGAGACGACGTAGGCGCGCCTCAGCAGCTCCTCGTCCACGTGGGGGTGGTAGGACTCGACCTTCTCGAGGATGTCCTCGAAGCGCAGCACCACCGCCCATTATCGTCCTTTCCGGCTATCCTCCGCAGCCAACGAGGGCCGAAATGGATCTGTTGAAGCAGCTGATCGACGTCTTCCTGCACCTCGACAAGCATCTCGCCGAGGTCACGCGGGACTACGGCGCCTGGACGAACGCGATCCTGTTCGCGATCGTCTTCTGCGAGACCGGCCTCGTCGTGACGCCGTTCCTCCCCGGCGACTCTCTCCTGTTCACGGCCGGCGCGCTCGCGTCGCTCGGCACCCTGAACGTCTGGGCCCTCTTTCTCCTCCTGTCCCTGGCCGCCGTCCTCGGCGACACGGTCAACTACTGGATCGGGAAGAAGATCGGGCCGCGCGCCTTCGACGGGTCGGTGAAGTTCCTCAAGCAGGAGCACCTCCGGAAGACCGAAGCCTTCTACGAGAAGCACGGCAAGAAGACGATCATCCTCGCGCGCTTCGTGCCGATCGTTCGCACCTTCGCGCCGTTCGTCGCGGGCGTCGGCTCGATGAGCTACGGGACGTTCATCGCGTACAACGTGGTCGGCGGCGTCGCCTGGGTCGCGATCTGCGTCTTCTCGGGCTACTTCTTCGGGAACATCCCGGTCGTGAAGAAGAACTTCTCCCTCGTCGTCCTCGCGATCATCGGGATCTCTGTGCTGCCGCTCGCCTGGGAGTGGTGGAAGTCGCACCGGAACCGCGGAGGCGCCCCCGCGTGAGCGGCGGCCGGTCCCGGAGCCCCTGGCTCTCCTCGACGGCGCTCATCTTCTACGCCCTCTTCCTGGGGGTCGCCCTCGGGCACTTCCTGCCGGCCGAGACGTACCCGTGGGCCTACGAGTCGTTCCGGTTCCTCTCGAAGGCCTTCATCAACCTCATCAAGATGCTCGTCGTCCCGCTCATTTTCGCGACGATCGTCCTCGGGATCGGGAAGACGGGCGACGTGAAGGCCGTCGGGCGCATGGGCGTCAAGGCCCTCATCTACTTCGAGGTCGCGACGACGATCGCCCTCGTGATCGGCCTCGTTTTCGCAAACCTCGTGAAGCCCGGGCTCGACCTCAAGCTCCCGCCCACCGGCGAGATCCTCGCGAAGCCGAAGACGGCCATCGAGACCCTTCTCCACCTCTTCCCGTCGAACCCCATCGACGCGATGGCGCGTCAGGACATCCTCCAGGTCGTCATCTTCGCGACGCTCCTCGGCGTCGCGGCCGCCCACGTCGGGACCGAGCGCGCGAAGCCGTTCGTGGACTTCTTCGAGGCAGCCGTCGCCGTCCTCTTCAAGCTCACGGACTACGTGATGTCCCTGACGCCGCTCGGCGTCTTCGGTGCGATGGCGGGCGCCGTCTCGCACCACGGGATCACGGTCCTCGGGAGCTACGCGAAGCTCGTCGGGTCTCTCTACGCGGCCCTCGTCGTGTTCGCCCTCGTGGTCCTCGTCCCCGCCCTGAAACTCTGCGGCGTCTCGGTGGCCCGGTTCTTCCGGAAGATCCGCGAGCCGTTCCTGATCGCATTCTCGACGGCCTCGTCCGAGGCCGCGCTCCCCCGCGCGCTCGAGCGGATCGTCGAGTTCGGGGTCCCGAAGGGCGTCGCGGGCTTCGTCCTCCCCGCCGGCTACAGCTTCAACCTCGACGGCTCGACGCTCTACATCGTCCTCGCGACGATGACGATCGCGCAGGCGGCCGGACGGCACCTCACACTCGTCGAGCAGGTCACGATGTGCCTCGTCTTCATGCTGACGTCGAAAGGCGTCGCGGCCGTCCCTCGGGCCTCACTCGTGATCATCGCGGCGGGCTGCGCGAGCTTCAACCTGCCGGGCGAGGCGGGCGTCGCGATGATCCTCGCCGTGGACGAGCTCATGGACATGGCCCGCACGTCGATCAATCTCGCGGGCAACTGCGTCGCGGCCGTCGTCGTCGCGAAGTGGGAAGGCGTCCTCGGACCGGAGTCCCGGGACGCCTGATCCGCCTCAGCGGGCCTTCGCGGCCTTGCCGGGTCTCACGGGCGCAGGCGCGGCACCGGGCTTCGCTGCGGCGCGTTTCATCTTCCATTCCTCCCACACGATCACGAGCGGAGCCGCGATGAAGATCGAGGAGTACGTCCCGATGATGATCCCGATGATCATGACGAACGAGAACCCGCGGAGGACCTCGCCGCCGAGGAAGAAGAGGATGACGACGACGACGAACGTGAGGAGCGAGGTCAGGACCGTCCGCGAGAGCGTCTGGTTGATCGAGTGGTTCACGAGCTCGGGGAGCGGCGCGCGCCGGTTCTTCTCACGATTCTCGCGGATGCGGTCAAAGACGACGACCGTGTCGTTCACGGAGTAGCCGACGAGGGTCAGGAACGCGGCGACGACCGTGAGCGAGATCTCGAGGTTCAGGATCGAGCACAGGCCGAGCGTCGTCCACGTGTCGTGGATGAGCGCGACGACCGCCGCGGTTCCGAAGGACGCGGACCGGAAGCGGATCGCGATGTAGAGGAGCATCGCGCCCCACGAGAAGAGGATCGCCCACGTGCCCTTCTCGCGCAGGTCCTTCCCGACCTGCGGGCCGACGTTCTCGGCCGACAGGAGCGTGAAGGGCCCCGCGATCGTCTTGGCCTTGAGCCAGTCGGCGACGATTGGAGAGACACCCTGCGTCTTCGCGGCGTCGTCGACCGAAGCGAAGAGGCCCTTCTCGGAACGCGCCGCGATGATCATCTGCGCGACGCGGCCGTACTCGACTTTCGGGTCGACGTTCGGGCGCTGCGCCGCATGCTCGGGATCGTCCGCGATGAGCTTCTTGAGGAGGACGTCGGCGCCGTTGAGGTTCAGGTCGAAGGCGTCAGTCGCCGCGCCGGCCGGGTGGAGCGCCGCGGTGAGGGCCGCCGTGACTTCCTTCGAGACGTCACGGCCTTCCTTCTTCTCCATCGGGACGCGCAGGAGCACCTGGTTGCGCTCGACCTTGTCGTACCGCTGGACGGAGACGACCTTTACGTTCGCGGCCTCGACGATCTTGCGGATCTGGTCCTCGTCGGGGGTCTTCGTGAACGCGTAGACGATCTGCGCGCCGCCCGTGAAGTCGATCCCGAGGTTCGGGCCGCCCTTCACGACGAGCGAGATCGTGCCGACGGCGATCGAGAGGATCGACAGCGAGATGCAGATCCACTTGATCTTCAGGAAGTCGATGTTCGTGTGATGAAAGAGACGCACGCGATTCTCCGATTCAGATGGACAGGGTCTCGACGCGCTCCTTCGGCCCGTAGATCAGGTCGAAGAGGAGATGCGACACGAAGACCGACGTGAAGACCGACGCGAGGAGACCGATGACGAGGGTGACGGCGAAGCCCTTGACGGGTCCCGTGCCGAACTGGAAGAGGAAGAGCGCGGCCGAGATCGTCGTGACGTGGGTGTCGACGATCGTGCCCCAGGCGCGCTTGAAGCCGAGGTCGATGGCGTTCTTCGGCGCCTTGCCGTTGTCCATCTCCTCGCGGATGCGCTCGAAGATCAGGACGTTCGAGTCGACCGCCATGCCGATCGTGAGGATGAAGCCCGCGATGCCCGGCAGCGTAAGCGTGGCGTTGATGTAGGCCATGGCGCCGAGAAGGATGAGCGCGTTCAGGACGAGCGCGACGACCGCGTTCACGCCTGCGAGCTTGTAGTAGAGGACGACCACGACGAAGACGCAGAACATCCCGACGATCGAGGCGAGGACGCCCTTCTTGATCGAGTCGAGGCCGAGCGACGGACCGACCGTGCGCTCCTCGAGAATGATCATTTCGGCGGGTAGCGCACCCGAGCGAAGGACGAGCGCGAGCGCGTCCGCCTTCTCGGCCGTGAAGTTGCCCTCGATGATCCCGCTCTCTTTGATCTGGCTGTTGATGTTCGGAGCGGACACGACGCGGTTGTCGAGGACGATGGCGAGGTGCTTGTTGATGTTCTCGCCCGTGACTTTCGCGAACTTCACGGCGCCCGGCGCGTTCAGGAAGAACATGACGGCGGGCTGGTTGAACTTGTCGCGGTCGACGCGGGCGTTCTTCATGTCGCGGCCCGTGACGGCGGACGCACGCCTGAGGACGTAGAAGACCGGCGTGCGCGTGCGGGCGTCGGCGTCCTCGCTGAAGCCCTCGACGAGGCGCAGGTCCTCCGGGATCACGCCGCCGTAGGCCGCCTTCGCGCCTTCGGCCGAGGGATACGGGCCGCCCTTGTCGTCCACGAGCGTGAGCTCGAGGAGGCCGGTCGTCCCGATGATCTCCTTGACCCGGCTCGGGTCGTCGACGCCGGGGATCTCGACGACGATGCGGTCGTTGCCCTGGCGCTGGATGACGGGCTCGGCGACGCCGAGCGCGTCGACGCGGTTGCGGATCGTCTCGACGGCCTGGCGCGTGGCCTGGTCCTCGATCGCGCTCCTCTCGACGTCCTTGAATCCGATCTTCCATTCGCGGCCGCGCTCGTCCACGGACCAGGAGTTCGCGGGGAGGATCGACTTGACGAGATCCTTGAGCTTGGCCTGCTCCGTCTTCTCGTCGAGCTTCAGCGTGAAGCCCGTGCCGTCCGCAGGCGCCGCGGCGACGACCGCGATGCCGCGCTTCGTTCCCTCGTCCTTGAGGTGCTCGAGCGTGTCCTGCGCCTCGACCCGGAGCGCGTCGGACGTCTTGACCTGCAGGACGAGGTGGATCCCCCCCTTGAGGTCGAGGCCGAGCTTCAGGCCGTTGCGAAGGACCTCGGACATCGAGGGGTTCGGGGGCGCGGTCGGCAACTTCTTCAGCGCCTCATGGCCGCGCCACCAGTAGGCGCCGATCGAACCGAGGAGGACGGCCAACGTCACGCCGACGCGCCATCCGATGGGCTTGTTCACGAACGCAACCTCCGGGAGCGGGCCCGGCCGGGGGCGGCCGAGGCCACCGGAGCGACGGGAAACCCGCGGGATACACCCGGCTTCTCCGGGCGAACCGGCGGAGTCTAGCAGAACCCCGCGCCGGGTCAGTCCCTCGCGGCCGCAGCCGCCGGCCTCGAGGAGAAGGGGGCCAGGGACACCCGGGCGAGCCGCGACGAAGCCTCTCCCAGCGCCGCGAAGAGTCGCTCGTGGCGCCAGGCGTGACAAGAGACGACGAGGACGGGGCGCTCGCCGAGGACCTCCGTCGCGAGGAACCTCATGACGGCGACGAAACGCTCGTCGTCGGCGCCGACGAGCGGGTCGTCGAGAAGGAGCGGGACGCCCTCGGCGCCGGTTCCGAGGTAGCGGAGCGCGGCGAGCCGCGCCGTGAGATGGAGCTGCTCGCGGGCGCCCGTCGACAGGCCCGACTCGATCTCCGACTTCGTCGCGACCCGGCCGCCCTTCACGAGCGCCGAAAGCGTCAGGTCGTCCGAGAACTCGAGCGCCTCGTACGGGGTCCGCCAGGTCGCCAGGATCGCCCGCGACGCCTCGTTCAACCCGCGCCGGAAATCCGAGTAGACGGACGTGGCGGCCGCGCCCAGCGAAGTCCGCGCGAGGTCGACGGCATCCCGGAAGACGATCGCCCGCTTCAGGAGCGTCTCGGCGGTCTCGAGGTCCTCCTCGACGTCCCTTGCGCTGTCGCCTCCGGCGCGTGCCGCCGACGCGAGCGCGCGCTCGGCCGCGGCCCGGTCCTCCTCGGCGCGCGCGAGGGCGGCTCGCGCCTCCTCGGCGGTCCGCCGGGCCTCCTCCGGGGTGCCCGCGGCCTCTTCGGCGGCGGCGCCCTCCGAGCGGCGCGCGATCTCGGCGTCGAGGGCATCGAGCCGGGCGGCGAGCGTCTCCGGGGCGCCCGCGGCCTCCGCCTCGCGGCGGGCCGGGAGCTCGCGCTCCTGCAGCTGCCGGAACTTCGCGGCCGTGCGCCGTCCCGCCTCGACCGCGAGGAGCGCTTCGGCGATGGGAAGGCCGCCCGGGACGCCGGTCTTCGCGAGAGCGTCGCGGAGGCGTTTCTCGAGCTCGCGCAGGTCCGCGTCCTCGCGGGCCAGCCGTTCGCTCTCCTTGGCGAGAACTTCCTCGCGCATGCGCGTGTCCTGCCGCACCCGGCCGAGCTCGACGAGGAGATCGAGGAGACGTGCCGCCTCGCCCTCCTCCGGGATTCCGGGCGGAAGGCCCGGCGTCTCCCGGAAGGGCGCGAGGTCCGCGTCGAGCGCCTCGAGACGCGACTTCGCGTCATCGCGCCGCGTCGCCGCGGCGGCGAGCGCACGGCGGCGCTCGTCGGCCGCGCGCACGCGGCGATGGGCCTTGAGCAGCGACGCCGGGTCGCGGAACCCGGCTCCCTTCGCGACGCGGTCGAGCCGCAGGCGCACGTCCGAGAGCCGCCGGCGGACTTCCGTCGCCCGGCGGCGCGAGGCGGCCTCCTCGTCGCGGGACCGCGCTTCGTCCGCGACGCGGTGGCCCCCCGCACGTCCCCAGCCGACCGCTCCGAGACAGCCGAGCGTCAGGGCGAAGACGGCGAGCGCGACCGTCGCGTAGACGGGCACCCCCGCCGGCGACCACGCGAACCACGCGACGATCGGCAGGACCGCCGCGGCGCCCAGGACCATTCCCTTCGCGAGACGGAGGCGCTGCGCGCGCTCGCCCGCGATGATCGCGGCCAGCGCGGACGCGTCGGCAACCTTGCGGTCCAGCTTGACGCCCTCCAACTCCAGCGCGCCGCGCTCCTCCTCGGCGCCGAGAACGAACTCGCGGTCCTCGGCCGGGAGGGCATCGAACCGCACGAGGTCCTCCGCGAGGCCGTCGGCGCGCAGCGCGTCCCACTGCGCCTCCAGCGCCCGGTCGGCATCCGCGCGCTCACTCCTCAGGACCGTGAGGGACCTGAGGAGCGCCTCGAGCCGCCTCCGAGGCTCGTCTTCGAGCCTCGACACGGCGCCGAAGCGGCGGGCCATGTCCTCCGCGTCGCGCGACGCCTCGCGCAGGTTGGTCTCGAGGGCCCCGCGCGCGGCGTCGAGGGCCTGCGGGCGCGTCCCGCGCTGCTCGCGCAGGCGGTCCACGTCGCGGAGCGCGTCCTCCGAGAAGAGCGCCGCCTCCGGCGCGAGCGCGAGCGCCTCGTTCTCGGCCGCGCGGCGCCTCTCGGCCGCGGTGCGCGCCACGCCTAGGAGCTCGTGCAGGGCACGGCGCTCGGCCGCGATCGCCGCCAGGTCCGCCTGGTCCGCGAGGCGGCGGGCCTCGTCCCGGGACCGGGTGCGGTACGCGAGGGCAGCGGAGGCCTGAGCGGCCTCGCGCCGTTTCTGTGCGAGGCCGTCGCGGCGGGCCTTCAGCGTCTCGATCCTCTTCGTCAGGCGCGAGATTTCGGTGTCGACCGAGACGGCGCCGCCCGTCGTGGCGCCCGGCATCTCCCGGCGGGCCTGTTCGAGCGCCGCGAGCGCACGCACGACCGACGCTTCCCCGCCGCCGGAATCCGCGATGCGGGCCAGCTCGACCGTGAGGCCAGCCTCGAGGCGATCCGTGTCGAGGACGTTCTGCTTCACGTACGCGGTGGCGCGGAAGAGCGGCTCGCCGAGCCCGCCCGTGACGGTCTCCCCGAAGACGTCCCGGCCCCCGGCGCGGAGGAACTCTGCCGTCGCGTCGGCGCCCCGGTCGCGGTCCACGATCCGGAGGGTCCCCGCGTCGAGGTCCCGGTCGATGGACCAGCGCCGGCCGCCCGCCGAGACGTCGAGCCCGACGCGCATCGCCGCGCCGCTCCGCGGGCGGCGCAGCTCGCGCACGCGCGTCGCGACGCCGCGCGTCTTCGGAAGGCCGTAGAGCGCCGTCACGATCGCCTCGCACAGCGTCGTTTTGCCCGTCTCGTTCGGGTCGACGGCGAGAAGGACGCTTCCATCCGGCCAGGCGAGGTCGAGGTCTCGCAGCGCTCCGAAGCCCTCGACCCGGATGCGTTCGATCCTCACGCGTCCTCCGGCTCGGGCGGCAGAACCGGCCGCCCCGCGAGCGCGTCGCGTCCGAGGCGGAGCGCGAGATCCGCGAGGCGGCGCGGGCCCTCCTCGACCGCGGCTTCGCGCCGGGCCCGGAGGTCCGCCGCGAAGCGGCCTTCCGCCGAGCGCAGCCCGGCGTCTTCGACCGGAGGCGCCGTCAGGTCGCGCACCGAAAGGTGCTTCGCGCGGGGGGCGAACGCACGCGCCGTCTCGGCGGGACGCGCGCCGAACGGCTGTGTTCCCGTGAGCGTGAGGCGGACGAGATCGCCCGCACCGACGGCCGCCCGCGCCCAGACGGTCTCGACTTTTTCGGCGAGCGCCACGGCTTCGAGGTCCGTGACGTCGACCGTCAGGTCGTGGACGACGCGCGAGTCCGCCGGAAGGGTCTCGACGCGGGGCTGCTCGCCGGGGACGAGCGTGACCTTGAGGAAGACGCGCGCGCCCGTCTCGTCGAGGCCGCGGCCGGTCGGGCACCCGGAGTACCCGCCGCGCGTCACGCCGGCGTCGTCCTCGACGAGGTGGACGTGGTGATGGTGGCCGAGCGCCGCCCACGAGAAACCGGCGTCGAGGACTTCGCGGCGCGAGAAGGGAGCCGTGCGCTTGGCCCCGCGCGGCGAGTCCGCGCCCGGATAGCTCTCGAGGGACCCGTGCACGAGGAGGAGCGCGTGCTCCGACGCAGGACGCGCGGGCGGACGCGCGAGCGGGCGCTCGACGACGACGGCGGGCGAGAGGAACGCGCGGCCTGTCACGGTCGCGTCGTCGCGTCCGGGAAAGTCGACCGTCTCCCAGGCCGGAGAGCGGAAGACGACGACGTTCGCCGGCCACGCCCGCATGCCGAGAGCCGCGAGAAGCGACGCGTCGTACCACCCGCCGGCGCCCGCGAAGTCGTGGTTGCCGGGCGCGACGAAGACGGGCCGCGGCGCGAACGACGCGAACGCCTCGAGGAGGCGGTGGACGGCGGCGGCGGGGACGTTTTCCGCGTCCCAGAGGTCGCCCGGGACGACGAGGACGTCGGCGCCACAGCCCTTCGCGGCCTCGACGGCCCGTTCGGCGGCTCCGTCGACGTCCTCACGCCGGGCGGCGCGCACCTCCGGCGGCATCCCGAGCCCGCCCCCCGTGAGGGCGGAGCCCGCATGCCAGTCGGAGGACTGGAGGAGTGTGAGAGGTCGCCCGGTGGGCACCCCTCATTTTCTCACGGAAATCAGACGGTCAGGCCGGTTCCTTGGTGTCCGTCTCGCCCGAGAGGCTCGCGATCGCGCTCCGGTTGACCTTGACCTTCGTCGTGTCGGAGATCTTGAGCCAGACGATCTGGTCCTCGACCTGCGCGACCGTCCCGTGGATTCCGCCCGACGTGACGACGCGATCGCCCTTCTTGAGGGCCGTGAGCATCTCCTTCTGCTTCTTCTGCTGCTTGCGCATCGGCGCGAGCAGGACGAAGTAGAAGATCACGAACATGAGCAGGTACGGGACCATCTGGACGAGGGGGTTGGACGCGACGCCGGCCGGGGCGGCCTGCAGGAGGGACGGGTTCATCAGGAGTCCTTTCCGACGGCCCGCGACCAGCGAGGGAGCGCTTCCACCGCCCACGCCGCGAACCGGTTCGACGCGAGAGCCTCACGGATTCCCCGCATCAAGTCAAGAACGGCCGTCAGGTTGTGGACCGTGAGAAGCGTCGCGGCGGTGGGCTCTCCGGCCACGAAGAGGTGCCTGAGGTACGCGCGCGAGTGGCGCCGGCACGTCGGACACCCGCAGGCGCGATCGGGCGGCGCCGCATCCTCGCGGTACCGCGCGTGCTTGATCGCGAGCGTTCCCTCCGACGTGTAGAGGAGGCCGTGCCGGGCGGCGCGCGTCGGGAGCACGCAGTCGAAGAGGTCGAATCCGCGGGCCACGGCGTCGATCAGGTCGTCGGGCCGCCCGACGCCCATGAGATAGCGCGGCCGCTCTTCGGGGAGGAGCCGCGCCGTC
>JBBQDQ010000085.1:0-14285 GCA_038319835.1 Thermoanaerobaculia bacterium
GTCCCGGCCCGCGGCGGCCGCAAGGACGAGATCGGCCGGGGTCAGGCGGCGGCCAGCCGGGAGGAGGAGCGCGCCCGTCTCGTAGACTTCGCCGCGGCGGCGGACGTGGGCGCCCGGCTTCGGGACGGCGTCGAGGCGGACCGTGCCCCCCTCCACCGCGGCGGCGTCCTCGACGGGAACGACAGAATCGCTGCCGGGCGGCATCGGCGCACCCGTCATGACCTTCCAGGCCGAGCCGGGAGGAAGGGCCCCGGGCACGGAGCCGGCCCCCGAAGCGCCGGCCGCTGCAAGGAGCGTCGGCGCCCTCTGCGCGTCCACCGCACGCACGGCCCAGCCGTCCATCGCGGTGGTGTCGAAGCCCGGGACCGGCAGGTCGGCCCGGACGTCCTCGGCGAGGACCCGCGAGACGGCGTCCGGGAGCGCGACCTCGCAGGCCGGGAGCGGAACCGCCGCCTCGAGCACCCGCTCGAGCGCCTCGGCGAACGTGATCACGGCCAGCATGCTAGCAAGGCGTCTGCGCAGAGTCGTGAGTAGAATCCGCGGACCGTGGAAGGCCGGTTTCAGTACACGGGCGATCTCGCGGAGGAGCCCCTCCCCGAGGTCCTCCGGACGATTCACTTCTATCGCGTCCCGGGCGTGCTGACGGTGGAGTCGGGCGGCGTCACGAAGAGGGTGTATCTCCTCGGCGGAAACATCATCTTCGCGACGTCGACCGACCGCTCCGAGTCGCTCGGCGAATACCTGCGGCGGAGCGCGCTCATTTCGTCGGGCGAGCTCAAGGCGTCCGTCGGGAAGTTGGACCTCGCGGCGGCACAGGGCCGGCGGCACGGCGAGCTCCTCGTCGAGATGGGAATCCTCTCGGACGAGCAGCTGCGCCAGATCGTCACGGAACAGGTGAAGGCCCTCCTCTATGCGTCGTTCTCGTGGGAGCAGGGGTCCGTCACGTTCGAGGCGGGCCGCTTCAAGACCGACGAGCTCATCCGGCTCGAGGTCCCGACCTCGCAGGCGATCGTGGACGGCATCCGCCGGATGCCCGACCCGCGCCGGTGCGTCTCGCGGCTCGGCCCCTCGTGGACGATCTTCGAACGCGCCGAGGCGCCGCCGGAGACGCGCGAGGTCGCGTTCACGAGCGCCGAGCTCACCTTGCTCTCCCAGGTGGACGGCCGCCGCACGCTGCGCGATCTCATCACGATGGGGCCGGGCGATCTGGGATCCAACGCGAAGCTCCTCTATGCTTTCTGGGTGCTGCGCCTCATCGCGCGGCGCGAGTCTCAGACGAGCGGCATCCGCCGCATCCAGTGGAAGACGCCGGGCGGAGTTCCCTCCGCGGGCGGCGACGGCGCGGGCTGAAGCCGGCTCCGGCGCGGACGAAAGGACGACCGACGATGCCCCTGTACGAGTACGAGTGCGCAAGGTGCGGCGAGAGGATCGAGGTGATCCGAAGCTTCGACGATCCGCCTCTCACCGTCTGTCCCGACTGCGGCGGCGCGCTCACGAAGCTTCTCTCATCGCCCGCGTTCCAGTTCAAGGGCTCGGGCTTCTACCTGACGGACTACGGGAAGTCGGGCAGCTCGCAGGCGGGCGAGAAGGAAAAGAGGAGCTCGGCGAAGGCGGAGGAGGGGAAGGCAGGCGGCGGCGCCGCCGAGGCGGCCGGCGGCGGGACGGGGGAGAGCAAGAAGGGCTCGGATTCTTCGAAGGGGGAGAAGACCGGGAGGGATTCTTCGAGAGGGAAGAGCGACGGCGCCGCAAGCGCGGAAAAGGCCTCGCCCGGCGCGGCACCCCCGCCCGCGCCTTCCAAGAAGAAAAGCGGCGATACGAAGTAACGAAACGCCCGGTTGCGACGGACGGCGCGCCTTCCTCTGCCTCCCGCTAAACTGTCTCGTGCGGCTTTTCCCCCGTCCTGCGGCCCTCGCGCTTCTCGTCCTGGCGTTCGAGTCCGTGGCGTTCGCCGCGGACGCGCCGCGCGGCCGGGGCGGCCTCTGGTACCGCTACCCGCTGCCGGGCGCCGAAGTGAAGTCGCTCGTCGCGGACCCCGGCGTGGCCGGGCTCTACTGGGCCGGCACGGCGCAGGGTGGGATCTACCGCTCGGCGGACGGGGGCGTCTCTTGGCAGAGCCCGCCCGAGGGCCTCGCGTTCCCCGGCTACGCCGTCACGTCGCTCGCGCCCGACCCGCTCCGGCCCGGCGACGTCTGGGCGGGCCTCACGGGCGTCGTGAAAGGCGGCCTCCTCGCACGCTCGACCGACGGCGGCCGCCACTTCGAGGTCGTCCGCCGCTGGGAGGACCGCGCGGCCGCGCGCGTCGTCGCGCTCGCGGCCCCCGCCGGCCGGCGCGTCGTGGCGGTCGGCGGCGACTACGGGATCGAGATCTCCGAGGACGACGGGCTCACGTGGCGCGCGTCGTCGCCCGCGCTCGACCCCGGGAGCGGCGTGTCCTTCCTCGCGTTCCACCCCTCGCGGACGGGCGTCCTCTATTGCGGGAGCTTCCGCCACCCCTTCCGGTCGATTGACGGCGGGCGGACGTGGGCGCGCATCGCCTCGGGCATGGTCGAGGACACCGAGGTCTTCGCGATGGACTTCTCGGCGGCATCGCCCGACGAGTTCTGGGCCGCGACGTGCGGATGGGTCTACCGGACGACGGACGGCGGGACGAGATGGACGCGCTTCAAGGAGGGCCTCCTCGATCGGCGCACGCACGTCGTGCGCATGGACCCGCGCGACCCGTCGCGCGTGCTCGCGGGGACGACGGGCGGGATCTTCGAGAGCCGGGACCGCGGAAAGTCATTCCGCCGCCTCTCGCCGGACGTCGTCGTCAACGCGCTCGTCTTCGACCCCCGCGAGCCGGCGCGCCTTCTCGTGGCCACGGAGGCCGAGGGGATCCTGCGGAGTGACGACGGCGGCGTCACGCTGACCGAGTCGAACCGCGGCCTCGCCGAGGCGCGCGTCTCGGCGGTCGCGCTGCGTCCCTCGGGGCGCGTCGTCGTCGCGCGGGCGGCGGACGGCCGGAGCGGCGGCCTCTGGGAGGTGGATCCCATGTCCGGCGAAGCAACACGCCTCGCCCTCCTGCCGCCCTCGACGGTCCTCGCGCTCGCTCCGGCCGGTGCCGGCCTCCTCGCGGGCACGCCGGACGGCGTCTGGCGGCAGGATGCGCCGGACGCTCCGTTCAGGAAGATGCTCGCCTTCGGCACGCGCGCCTTCGCGCGCGACGGCGCCGGGCGAACCCTCGCCGCGACGGACGGCGGGGTCTTCGAGTCGCGCGACGCGGGCCGCACGTGGATGCGCCTCGGGGCTCTCCGGTCGCGCGTCGAGGACGTGCGGCGCGCGCGGCTCGACGACGGCGGGCTCAGGACGTGGGCGGCCGACGCCGAGGGCGCCACGTTCTGGTGGGACGGCCGCGACTGGGTGCGGCGCCCCCTGCCCGGCGGCGGCACGAAGCTCTCGGGCGGTTTCGGACGGCCGAGGATCCAGCCCCGGTTCGCGCCGGAGCCGATCGGCGTCGCCGTCGACGCGGAGAAGTCGATCCTCGTGTTCCGCCCCGACGACGACGCGGACGGAGGGATCGCGCTCGCGATGCCGGAGACGGGACTCGCCGTGTCCGGATGGGCCGGCGATCCGAGGACTCCGTCGGGGCTCTACCTCGCGACGATGGGCCGCGGCCTCTTCCGGTTCGTGCCGGCCCCGTCCGGCCCTGCGGCCGCGGCGACGTCGGCACCCGCCGCTGCCGCGCGCTGATTCATCGCCCCGGGATCTCCACCCACTTCAGCTTCGCACCGGGAACGGCGCCGGTCGCGTCCGCGACCCCCGCGTTGACCTCGAGAACCGTGTCCGACTTCTCCGTCGGCGTCGTGCTCGGGCAGGGCGCAGGGTCTGGCGGGCAGGGCGGAAGGGCCTTGATGACCTCGACGATCGTGGCGTCCTTCGTCGCGTAGACGAGGTCCAGAGGGAAGTGGCAGTTCTTCATCCAGAACGGGCGGATCTCGAGCCCCTCGAACGGGAAGACCATCCCGGCGCTCTTCGGCATCGACTCGCGGAACATGAGCCCCTGCGCCTTCTCCGAGTCCGTCAGGGCGAGCTCGACGGAGAGGACCGTCCCGTTCGGCATCACGACGCGCGGCCCGGTGACGGCGGGGGCGGACGCCGCAGGTTTCGCGGTCGCCGCGGGCGCCGGCGCGCGGTCGGCCGCGCAGGCCAGCGCCGGGAGGACGAGCGCGAGGGGCGCGCAGGTGGCCAGGGCAGCGAGCCGCTTCACGACTCCGTCTCCTCGACGACTTCCGCGGCGGCGGCGGCGGACTCCTCGCCGTCGCGGCGGATCCCGTACTTCTTCGCGTAGTAGCGGAACGAGCGCTCGGACATCCGGAGCAGCTCGGCCGCACGGATCTGCACGCCCCCGGTGCGCTCGAGCGCCTGCTGCATCAGGCGCTTGCCGAGCCACTCGAGGTACGCCTCGAGGTCGAGGCCGTCGGACGGGAGGTCGAAGCCCTCGAGCGAAGACGCGGGCGGGAGGCCGGCCGGGTGGAGGAACGTGTCGGGCAGCGAGGCCGTCGTGATGACGTCCGAGGGCTCGAGGGCGACCGTGCGCTCGATGAGGTTCTCGAGCTCGCGGACATTGCCGGGCCACGCGTACGCCTCGAGGAGCCGCATCGCCTCCGTCGTGATGCGCTTCTCGGCGATGCCCTGCTCGACGGAGACTTTCCGGAGGAAGTGCTTCACGAGGTGCGGGATGTCGTCCCGCCGTTCGCGGAGCGGCGGGAGCAGGCACGGGATCACGTTGATCCGGTAGTAGAGGTCCTCGCGGAACGTCCCGTCGGCGACCTTTTTCTGGAGGTCCTTGTTCGTCGCGCAGATGATGCGGACGTCGATCGGCTCCTCCGTGTTGCCGCCGACGCGCCGGACGACGCGCTCCTGAAGAGCCCGGAGGAGCTTGACCTGCATCGTGAGGGACGTCTCGCCGATCTCGTCGAGGAAGAGTGTGCCGCCCTCGGCCTCGTGGAAGAGCCCCTTCTTCTCCTTGACGGCGCCCGTGAAGGCACCGCGCTCGTGGCCGAATAGCTCGGACTCGAGGAGGTTCTCCGGCATCGCGCCGCAGTTGATCGAGATGAAGGAGCGCGCGGCGCGCGCCGAAGCCGCGTGGATCGCGCGCGCGACGAGCTCCTTGCCGGTACCCGAGTCGCCTGTGATGAGGACGGTGGAGGTCGTCTTCCCGATCCGGCCCACGAGGTCGAAGAGGGCGCGCATCTTGCGCGAGACGCCGACGACGGGCCCGCGCCCGCGGCCGTCCGCGCGTTCCTTGAGGGCGACATTCTCCTCGACGAGGCGCTTGCGCTCCAGCGCCCGCGCGACGACGTGCTTGAGCTCGTCGACGTCGAAGGGCTTGGCGATGTAGTCGTACGCGCCCTGCTTGAGGGCGTCCACGGCGGTCTTCGTGGAGGAGTACGCCGTGATCATGACGACGGGCGTGTCCCGGTGGGTTTCGCGCACCTTCTTCAGGATGTCGAACCCGGTCCCGTCGGGCATCTTGAGGTCGGTCAGGACGAGATCCGGCGCCTCGCCGTCGAGGAGCGCGAGGCCCTCGACGCAGCCGCGGGCCGCGGACACGCGGTAGCCGTCCTTCTGGAAGACGATCGTGAGCATCTCCCGGATGCCGGCCTCGTCGTCGACGACGAGGAGATGGGGGCCGGTTTCGGCCGTCATGAAACCTCCGCGGCGGCGAGCGCCGCATGGGTGGATCGCGCGCCGGACGTCGCGTCCCCGCGCGGGAGCGAGATGGCGACGGTGGTCCCCCGGCCGGGCGCCGTGACGACCTCGATGGTGCCGCCGTGCTCCTCGACGATGCGGTGCACGATCGCGAGGCCGAGCCCCGTTCCGCCGGGAAAGCTGTGGGCGAACGGCGTGAAGAGGCGGTCGCGCTCTTCGTCCGTCATCCCGTGGCCCTCGTCCGCGAACGAGACCTTCCAGAAAGCGCCCTCGAGCGTCGCCGTCACGGTGAGCGTCCCGCCTCCGGGCATCGCCGCGAGCGCGTTGCGCGCGACGTTCCAGAAGATCTGGCGGAGCTGGCCGGGGTCGGCGGGCAGCACGAACGAGGCGGCGGCGCTCCTCACGTCGATCGCGTGCCGGGGCGAGACCTCGTCCGAGTGCTGGAGGAGCGTCAGGACGTCGCGCAGCGCGGCCGGCGCGTCGACCGGCTCCACGGCGCGCTCCTTCGGGCGCACGTACCGGAGGAAGTCCTCGAGAATCGAGCTCAGGCGGTGCGACTCGGCGACGACGATCTTCATGAGCCGGTACTCCGGCGACTCCTCCGGGACCGAGCCCTGGAGGGCCTGCACCGAGCCCGAGATCGACGCGAGCGGGTTGCGGATCTCGTGCGCGATGCCGGCGGCGAGCTCGCCGACGGCCGCGAGCTTGTCCTTGAGGCGGATCTCGCCCTCGAGCCTCTTGACGTGCGTGACGTTCTGGAAGATCAGGATGCGGCCCACGGTGTAGCCCGAGCCGTCGCGCAGGGCCGAGGACGAGACCCCGAAGTACGCGTCCTGGTCCTTGACGCGGCGGGTCGTCTCGAACCGGAGGATTTCCGAGCCCGCGGCGGCGATCCGGTTCCAGGCGGCTTCGCCGACGAGGCCGAGGGTCTGGACGGGCCGGCCGACGAAGTCGACGGAGGGGACGCCGAGGAGCTCCTGCGCCGCCCGGTTCGCGAACGTGACGAGTCCGTCCGGGTCCGTCGTGAG
The DNA here is from genome assembly GCA_038319835.1 of Thermoanaerobaculia bacterium. Classification (GTDB taxonomy): domain Bacteria; phylum Acidobacteriota; class Thermoanaerobaculia; order UBA5066; family UBA5066; genus Fen-183. Next base: position 6,720 of record JBBQDQ010000085.1, read on the forward strand.
GACGCCGGAGGACATGGAGCCGAGGACCGAGGAGTGCAGCGCCTGGAGCCGCGCGATCTCGGACTTGCGCCGCTCGAGGTCCGTACGCGTCTCGCGCAGCTTGTTCGACGAGTACGAGACGAGGAGCGCGGTCACGACGAACGCCCCCGCGTGGAGCGCGACCTGGCCGACGAGGCCGGCAGGCGTCCAGAGGTGCGGCGTGCGCTCGGCGGACGGGACCGGGTTGAGCGCTCCGAAGTACATGAGGTCGACGAGAACCGCGTAGAAGACGGCGGCGAGGCCCGCGGCGACGAGGCCGCCCTGACGGCCCAGCAGGATCGCGCCCGCGGCGACCGTGCCGAGATAGAGGAAGGAGAAGCTCGAGTCGGCGCCGCCGGAGATGTAGACGAGCCCCGTGATCACGAAGAGGTCGCCGAGGAGCTGGATCGCGGCGTTCGCCTCGGGCGGGATCCGGTCGGACGAGAGGATCGCGGCGATCGAGATCGAGTACGCGAAGGCCGCGAGGTAGTAGATGTCGTTGAGGGGCAGCGACGTGGAGAACGTGAACTGGATCAGGAACGCCGACAGGAGGATCGTCGACACGACGACGACCCGAAGGACGACGAATCCCCGCAGCATCGAGTGCAGAGGCTCGAACGCCCGCATGCGCGAGGAGCTCACGCGGGCGATTTTACGCGCGCCCTAATTGATCTTGCTGATCAAATCGAACATCGGCATGTACATCGCGACGACGATCGTGCCGATGACGGTGCCGAGGATCGCGATCATGATGGGCTCCATGAGCTTCATGAGGCCCGTGACCGCGTTGTCGACCTCTTCCTCGTAGAACTCCGCGATCTTGTTGAGCATCGCGTCGAGCGCGCCGGTCTGCTCGCCGACGCCGATCATCTGCACGACCATCGACGGGAAGACCTTCGTCTCGCCGAGCGGCTCGGCGATCGTGCGGCCCGCCTCGACCGACTTGCGCACGCCCATGATCGCGTCCTCGACGATCGCGTTGCCGGCCGTCTTCGCGGTGATCTCGAGACCGTCGAGGATCGGGACGCCCGACGACGTGAGGGTCGCGAGCGTGCGGCAGAACCGCGCGACCGCGATTTTCTTCATGATGTCGCCGAGGACGGGCAGCTTCAGGACGATGCCGTCGATCACACGGCGCCCGCGGTAGGTCGCGTAGTAGCGCTTGAGGGCGTAGACGGCCGCCGCGCAGCCCGCGACGATGAAGACGATGTAGCTCGCGACGAAGTTCGAGGCTTTGATCACGAGGCGCGTCGGAAGCGGGAGCTCCGCGCCGAGGGCCGCAAAGAGGGAGGCGAACGTCGGAATGACCTTCCAGAGAATGATGAAGACGACGATCGCGGCGACGAGGAGGACCGAGACGGGGTAGATGAGCGCCGTCTTGACCTGGCCCTTCAGCTTGACGGCCTTTTCGATGTAGGTCGAGAGGCGGCGGAGAATCGTGTCGAGAATACCGCCCGCCTCGCCGGCGGCGACCATGTTCACGAAGAGGTCGTCGAACGCCTTCGGGTGCTTGCGCAGCGCCTCGGCGAGCGACGAGCCCGCCTCGACGTCCTGGCGCACGGCCAGGATGATCTTCTGGAAGAGCCGGCTGTCCTGCTGGTTCCCGAGGATCTCGAGGCACTGCACGAGCGGCAGGCCCGCGTCGATCATGACCGAGAACTGGCGCGTGAAGATCGCGAGCCGCCGGGCGTTGACCCGGCCGGGGCCGAGCTTCGGGACCGCGAGCTCCTTGCCCTTCTCCTTGACCGTCGTGACGTCGATCTGGCGGCGGCGGAGGTCGGCGATCGCGAGGTCCTTCGAGTCGGCAACGAGGACGCCGCCGGTCGTGGCACCCTGCCGCGTTCGGCCTTTCCAGACGTACTGAGCCATCGTTCCTCCTGGATCAGGCGCGCCGCGCGACGTTCGGCGGCGGGGGGGCGTTGCCGCCGGCGGCGGTCGTCGTGACGACGCCGGCGCCGCGGGCGATCATCTCGGCGAGCTCGTCCGGGAGCGAGGACACCGTCATCGCGAGCTCCTGCGAGATCACGCGACGGTGGACGAGGGTCGCGAGCGACTGGTTGAAGGTCTGCATCCCGTACTTGTTCTGGCCGGTCTGCATCATCGAATAGACCTGGTGGAGCTTGTCCTCGCGGATGAGGTTCCGGATCGCGGGCGTCGGGACGAGGATCTCCATCGCCATGCAGCGGCCCTTGCCCGACGCGCGGGGGAGGAGGCTCTGGCAGAGGATCCCCTCGAGGACGAACGAGAGCTGCGCGCGGACCTGCGGCTGCTGGCTCGCGGGGAAGACGTCGATGACGCGGTTCATCGTCTGGACCGCGCTGTTCGTGTGGAGCGTCGCGAGGGTGAGGTGGCCGGTCTCGGCGATCCGGAGCGCGCACTCGATCGTCTCGAGGTCGCGCATCTCGCCGACGAGCACGATGTCCGGGTCCTCGCGCAGGACGGCGCGGAGCGCGTTCGGGAACGAGTGCGTGTCCGCGTGGAGCTCGCGCTGGTTCACGATGCAGCGCTTGTGCGTGTGGAGGAACTCGATCGGGTCCTCGATCGTGACGATGTGCTTGGGTTGCTCGCGGTTGATCTTGTCGAGCATCGTCGCGAGCGTCGTGGACTTGCCCGAGCCCGTCGGGCCCGTCACGAGGATGAGGCCGCGCGGCTTGTTGCACAGGGTCTCGACGACGTTCGGCACGCCGAGCTCGCGAAAGCCGAGGATCTCGTAGGGGATCTGGCGGAAGACGGCCGACACGGCGCCGCGCTGCAGGAAGCAATTGCCGCGGAAACGCGCGAGGCCCTTGACGCCGAAGGAGAGGTCGAGCTCGAGCTGCTCCTCGAAGCGGTGCTTCTGGACGTCCGTGAGGATCGAGTAGGCGAGCTGCTTCGTCTCGGGGACGGTCAGAGGCGGGTAGTCGAGCGGGATCAGGTCGCCGTCCACCCGGATCATCGGGGGCGAGTTCGTCGTGATGTGGAGGTCGGACCCACCCCTCTCGACGAGCGTCTTGAGGAGCTGGTGCAGGGTCACCGCCATAGAGCTGTTCCTCCCGAGTACCCCGAAATGATACGCCAGAGGGCTGAGAAAACGTCGCGGCTGGGGTCTCCGTCAGGACCGGGCGCGGAGGTCGAGGAGGCCGCTCTCGACGATCTGCCGAAGATCCCGATCGCGGAAGAGGATCTCGCAACCGTTTTCGGCGGCGAGGACCGCGAGAAAACAGTCAATCGTCGAGCGTATCGTGACGCCGCGACGGCGCAGCGTACGGTGGAGGTCGGCGGCCTTCAGGTAGGTGTCGATGCCTGCGGGCTCGAGGAACGTCATCTTCCGAAAGAACGCTTCGAGCTCCTCGCGGTCGCGCCGGATTCCCTGGAAGACCTCCGCGGCGACGAGGCCGCACGTCACGACGTCGTCTTCGCCCGCGAGGAGGCGGTCCACGGCACGCGATTCGGGGGAGTGCGTCCCGTTGAGGAACTCTGCCCAGGCGGACGTATCGACGAGGACCCTCACCGGATCACGACGGCCGGGACTTCCGCTTTCGAAGGGCGTCGAGATCCCCGGACCAGCCGACCTTCCCGGCGAGCTTTCTCAGCCCGCGCAGCGCGCGCCGTCGCGCGTAGTCGCGGAGCGCGTCGTTGATGACGGCCGTCTTCGTCTTCCCGGGGTCGGCCTCGAGCGCCGCCGCGAGCGCCTCGTCGTCGATGTTCAGCGTCGTCCGCACGATCTGCCTCTTGATGCAGATTCTAGCAGACCAGTATCTGCATATCAGAGAAGACGAAAGTTCTGCGATCGGCGGCGGCATCCGCCGCCGATCGCAGAGAAGATTCTCTTCTGTCCGAATCCCTACAGCACCGTCTCGCGGACGACTTCCTCGATCGAGGTCAGGCCGTCCTTGATCTTCTGCAGGCCCGAGCGGCGGAGGGAGATCATGCCTTCCTCGAGGGCCTTCCTCTTGATCTCGATCGAGGAGGCGCCCGAGAGGATGAGCTCGCGGACCTCTTCGGAGATCTCGAGGACCTCGACGAGCGCGACGCGGCCCTTGTAGCCCGTGTTGTTGCACTTCTCGCAGCCCTTGCCCTTCATGACCTGCACGGTCTTCGCGTCCTCGGGCGTGAACCCGAGCGAGACGAGGACCTGCGGGGCGACCTCGGTCGGCGCCTTGCAGCTCGCGCAGACGCGCCGGATGAGGCGCTGCGCGGCGATCAGGACGACGGACGTCGCGACGAGGTAGGGCTCGATGCCCATGTTCATGAGGCGGTTGATGGTCGAGGGCGCGTCGTTCGTGTGGAGGGTCGAGAGGACGAGGTGGCCCGTGAGCGCGGCCTTGACCGCGATCTCGGCCGTCTCGAAGTCGCGGATCTCCCCCACGAGGATGATGTTCGGGTCCTGCCGGAGGAAGGAGCGGAGCGCGGCCGCGAAGTTCAGGCCGATCGAGTCCTTCATCTGAACCTGGTTGATGCCGGGCATGTTGAACTCGACCGGATCCTCGGCCGTCATGATGTTCGTCTCGGGCGTGTTGATGCGCGAGATCGCCGAGTAGAGCGTGTTCGTCTTGCCCGAGCCCGTCGGCCCCGTCACGAGGACCATGCCCCAGGGGCGCAGGATCGCCTTCTCGAAGCGAAGCAGGGAGTCCTTCTCGAACCCCAGCTTCGTCATGTCGAGCATGAGGTTGTCCTTGTCGAGAAGGCGGCAGACGATCTTCTCGCCGAAGAGCGTCGGGAGCACGGAGACGCGGTAGTCGATCTCCTTGACCTTGCCCGCGAGCTTCATCTTGATCTTGATGCGCCCGTCCTGCGGGAGGCGCTTCTCGGCGATGTCGAGCTTCGCGAGGATCTTGATGCGCGACGCGATCGCCTCCTTGAGCTTCGGAGGCGGGTTCATGACCTCGTAGAGGATGCCGTCGATGCGGTACCGCACGCGGTACTCGCGCTCGTAGGGCTCGATGTGGATGTCCGACGCGCTCCGCTTGATCGCGTCCGTCAGGATGATGTTCACGAGCCGGATGACGGGGGCTTCCTCGCCCTCGTCGACGAGCTTCTCGAGGTCGATCGTCTCCTGCTCGTTCTCCTCGACGACCTCGAGCGAGGTGTCGGCCGTGTCGACGACCGACATCTCCTCCATGACCTTCTTGAGCTCGAGGGCGTGCGTCGCGCCGTAGTGGCGGTCGATCGCCTGCTGGAGCGCGATCTCGGACGCGACGACGGGCTCGACGTTGTAGCCCGTCATGAACTTGATGTCGTCCATGGCGAACACGTTCGTCGGGTCCGCCATCGCGATCGTGATCGTCGCGCCCGTCTTGTTGACGGGGAGGATGTTGTACTTGCGCGCGACCTCGGGGGCGACGAGCTTCAGGACGTTCGGGTCGATCTCGAAGTGCGAGAGGTTGATCGACGGGACGCCGAACTGAGCCGAGAGCGTCTCCGTGATGTCGTCCTCGGAGACGTAGCCGAGCTTGACGAGCGCTTCGCCGAGCTTCATGCCCGACGCCTGCACTTCGACGAGCGCCTCCTGGATCTGCTCGGGCGTGACGAGCTTCGCCTTGACGAGGAGGTCGCCCAGCTTCACGGCCATGAGCGGATTCTAGCGGGTTCCCGGGACGACCTTCGTGAGCCGGGCCGTGACGGAGCCGATCGGCATGACGGTCTTGGCCATGACGGGCAGGCGGCGCTCGTCGTCGGAGAACCAGAGGAAGAGCTTGCCCTTGTTGCGGTCCTCGGTCGATTCGTTCTCGCGCAGCTGCGGCTGGACCTTGAACGCGTCGAAGGTGCCGGCCTCGGTCTCGACCTTTTCCTTCTCGAGGACGGTCGCCTTGAGCTTGTAGATCTTGCCGCGGGAGAACATGTCCACGCGCACGTCGGCCCCGACGGCGAGGGGCTGCGCCCTCAGGAAGTAGAACGAGGAGATGATGTCCTGGATCCGCTCCGGCAGCGGCGTCCGGTCTTCGCGCCAGCTTCCAATCCGCTTTCCGAGGTCGAACTCTTCCACCTCGTCCGACTCGTAGTGGCCCTCGCGCGCGTGCTTCTCGAAGCGCAGGGGCTGGAAGTCGCGGGCGTCGACCCAGGACTCGTAAAGGTCGCGCACGGGGTAGAACTTCGAGACGTACTCGTTCGACGTCGCCGTCAGTGTGATCCGGTGCATCGGGATGCCGTCGGAAGACGTCTCCCGCGTGGTCTTGAGCGTCATCCCGCCGCCTTCGATCTTCAGCCACGCGATCGTGTAGACGAGAGTCTCGCCCGGGTCGAAGGGAACGGCGAAGAAGCGGTGTTTCGCGAGGGTCTCCCGCGCCGCGACGACGACGGGCGGCTTGTCGCCTTCGGAGCGCCGCGCCGTGGCGACGAGAACGACCCCGGCGACGCAGCCGGCCGCAAGAGCCAGGGCCGCGCGGGCGCGCCTACGCGAGGAGCCTTCGGACCGCCTCACGAACGTCCTCGACTGGCCATCGTCCACCGGAACGATTGTAGGCCGCGGGAGATTCCCGGAGGACGGCCGCGCGCGGGCCGACCGGGCCGAAGCGCTCAGGCGGCGTCGGCCCGAAGAGGGCGAGAGTGGGCGCCCCGGCGGCGGCCGCGAGGTGCGTCGGCCCCGTGTCCGCCCCCACGAAGAGGGCGGCGCGCGCCGCGAGGCGCGCCGTGGAGGCGGGCGTCGTGGGCGGGGCGAGGAGAAGAGGAAGAGGGGAAGACGAAGAGGTTGAGGGGGAGAGAAGAGAAGAAGAGAGAAGAGAAGATTTCTTAGAAAGGGTCAGAAGGCTCTGCGCCCGGGTCTCTTCGCCCGGGCCCCAGCGGAGCACAGGCTGGATTCCCTCGGACCCCAGCCACGCGGCGAACGCGAGCAGGTCGTCCTCGCCCCATTCCTTGTTCACCTTCGAAGAAAATGGCTGAAGCACCGCGAAGGGACGCGATCCGAAACCCTCGAGCCACTCGTCGACATGCGGGTCCGGTCTCTCGGCCAGATGCGCCACGTCCGGCGTCCTCTCGAAGTCCGAGCGCCCCGTCACGTGCTCGGCGAGCGCGAGCATCTGGTCGAGGACGTGAGGGCGCGCCGCGCGGTCGACGTCGACGCGCTCGTCGGTCGCGAGGCAGTCGACGCGTTCCGTCGCCGTCCGCCAGCCGAACCCGACCCGCCGTCCCGCGGAGCGAGCCGCGAACGTCACGAGTGCCGACTTGAACAGTCCCTGAGCGTCCACGACGAGGTCGAACCTCGCGTCGGCCCCCCTTACCCTTCTCAGAAAATCCGAAATCCCCTCCCTCGTCGTCGATGCGAAGGGCGCGCGCCGCCAGCCGCGCGTGTCGACCGGTAAAACGTCGTCCACGTACGCCGCGCCCTCGACGAGTGGCGCGAGCGGCGGCTCGATCACCCACGTGAGGCGCGCTCCGGCAAGAGACCGCAGCGCCTTCGCCGCCGGCAGTGCGAAGAGCACGTCGCCGAAGGATGAAAGGCGCACGAAGAGGATCTCCATCGGGTCGCTACGTTAGCAGCCGTTGGACTATGCTTGGCCATGCTCGACTCGCCGGTGCTGGTCCTGAACAAGGGATTCGCGGCGTTGACGCTGACGGACGTGAAGCGCACCT
>JBBQDQ010000086.1:0-14211 GCA_038319835.1 Thermoanaerobaculia bacterium
GCCCTTCTTGTTCCCGATCTCGCGCCTGAGGGCGAGCGCCTCGCGATCCGCCGCGAGCGATCCGCCGTAATCGCGCATGTCGTACCGGACCGCCGAGAGGTTGTTGAGCGCCGTCGCCATGCCGCGCCGGGATCCCACGGCCCGAAACGCCTCGTGCGCGGCCTCGAAGCGCGCGAGAGCGTTCGGGAGGTCGCCGCGTTTCTTGAAGACGCCCCCGAGGCTGTTGAGGCACTGGGCCTCGCCCGCGCGGTCGTCGATCTCGCGGCGGAGCGCGACGGCCTCCTCGAGCGCGAGGATCGCGCCGTCGAAGTCCCCGCGGACGAGCTTCGTGCCGCCGATGCTGCGCAGAGCGTACGCGACGCCGGCGAGGTCACCGCTGGTGCGAAAGAGCAACTTGGCGCGCTCGAGAGCCGCGAGGCTCCCGGCGCCGTTTCCGAGGTTGTTCGCGGCCGTCGCCTCGAGGACGAGCGCCCGGGCGACGAGAAGGCGGGCGCCGAGCGGTTCGGCCTTCGCTTCCGCGCGCCGCGCGGCGGCGTCGCACCGGCGGAAGTCCGACAGCGCCTCGGCGGCCTCGGCCTCGGCGAGGTCGACGCGCGGGTCGAGTCCGGCCGGAGCCCGGAGGGCCCGAACCTTCTCGAGGGTGACGAGCGCATCCTTCGGCTTCCCGGCCCCGGTCTGGGCGGACGCGAGGCGCAACCCCTCGTCCGCGTCGTCGGGATGCAGCGCCACGAGCGCCGTATAGCTCGCGACGGCGGCGTCGCGCTCGCCGGCCATCTCGTGCGCACGCCCCTCGACGAGCAGCCGGTCCTCGGGTCCGAGGTGCGCCGACCGCTCCCGCGCGAGGCGCGACTCCTCCTGGGCGAGCCCGTCCTGGCCGAGCAGGGCGAGAGCTTCCGCGAGCGCCGAATGGGACAGCGCGAAGGCCGGCTCGGCCGCGACCGCCTTCGCGAGGATCTCGCGCGCGCCCCTGGGGTCGAAACGGCGGAGCCGGTCGAGGCCTTCTGCATAGAGGCGCGCCGCCTCGCGGTCGGCCGGGAGCGAGGCGCGCACGAGCGCCGCATCCTCGGACGAAAGCGCGCCGGCCTTCAGGCGCTCCCGAAGGATCGCGCCCGCGCGCGAGACCACGTTGAACAGCTCCGACTCGCGATCCGACTCGCTCACGATCGCGAGCGTCTCGCCTCCCACCGCGTCCTGCAGGCGGATGTCGACGCGCAGCTTCGTTTCCGGCTGGTCGCCGACGACCACGTAGGATCCGGTGAGGACGAGCTCGGCTCCGACGTTCCGGCTCACGCGCGCGAGGGTCTCTTTCGAGAGCGTCTCGGCGTCGGGCAGCGCGAGCTCGGCCTTCATCCGCGCGACGGACTCGGCCGGGACCGTGCGGACGCGCCCGCCGGCCGTGAGGTCCGCGTCGAGCATCTCGGAGAGGGCCGTCGAGAGCCACGCCGCGTCCGCTCGTCCCGAGAGGTTCCGAAATCCGAGGACCACGACCGACCGCCTCCCGCCCGCGTGCGTCGCGCCCGGACGCGCGAGCCACCACGCGAGAAGGGCGACGGCGAGAACCGCCACAATTCCCGCGGCCCTGGCCAGGAGCCGGTTCCGCGGTGCGACGCCGACGGAAACTCCGGCCGCGTCCGGCGGAGGGGCCACGGCGAAGCGATACCCGAAGCCGCGGACGGTCTCGACGAAGACCGGCTCCTCCGGCGTGTCCCCAAGTGCCTTGCGGATCTGGCTGATGGTCCAGTCGAGGCTGCCTTCGCCCACGACGGCGTCAGGCCAGACCGCGTCGATCAGCTCCTGCCGGCGGACGGCGCGGCCTGGGTTCCGGACGAGAAAGAGGAGCGTCTCGTAGGCCTTCGGCCCCAGCGGCACGGCGACGCCGTCCTTCAGGAGGCGGCGCGCGTCCGCGTCGAGCCGGAACGCGGCAAATTCGTAAACCTCTGGCCCCGAGTCATTTGAGACTGAGGTCACGTCGCACCCGAGGCCGAATCGAGGAAAGTTTCAGGTCCGGCACAGGCGCGGACCGGGCCCTCGCCCCAGTTTGTGGCAGACACGGTGACGTGAATTCTAGCTGCGAGGTGCCGCGATGCCCGTTTGCCCGAAGAACTTCCGACGCTCGGCGGCCGCCGCCCTCCTCGCCGTGGCAGGCGCGGCCATGCCCGCCCGCGCCGCGACGATCACAGTAACGACGGCGGCCGACGGCGCGCCCGCGGTCGACGGAGCCGTGACGCTGCGCGAGGCGATCGCGTCGATCAACGCCGGAGCGAACGTAAACGCGGACGTCGTGCCCGTAGGGGCCTACGGCACCTCCGACACGGTCCAGTTCGCGATTCCGGGCGCGGGGGTTCACGCGATCGCACTCTCGGGAGCGCAGCCGGCCCTCACCCTCACGAAGGCCGTCGTGATCGACGGGTACACGCAGCCGGGGGCCGCGGCGAACACGCTCGCGGCCGGGACCAACGCGGTCCTCGCCGTCGAGCTGGACGGAACGGCGGCGCCGGGGAACGGCCTCAACCTCACGGGCGGGCTCTCCACCGTCCGTGGGCTCGTGATCCGGAACTTCGCGGCCGGAAGCGGCATCCTCGTGCAGGGGATCGGCGGGAACACGATCGCCGGGAGCTTCATCGGCACGAACGCGGCCGGCACTGCCGCCCGCGGCAACCTCGCCGGAATCAGCGTCGCGACGATCGGTCTCCTGGTCGGCGGGCCGAACCCGGCGGACCGTAACCTCGTCTCCGGAAACGCCGGTGCGGGCATCGCGACGGTGGGCTCGCTGGGCGCGACCGGTATCCGCATCCAGGGCAACGCGATCGGGACGAACGCCGCCGGAACGGCGGCCCTCCCGAACGGTGGGGACGGGATCGTGATCGGCGACGCGTACGGCGTCGCGATCGGCGGCGCGAGCGGGAACCTGATCTCGGGCAACGGCGGACGCGGCGTTGCCTTCACGGGGTCCGTCACGGCCGGAGGCAGCTCCGTCCTCGGAAACCTGATCGGGACCGACGCGACCGGGACGCTGCCGCTCGGAAACACGGGCCACGGAGTCTTCGTCGCGGACTCGAACGTGAGCGTCGGAGGGCGCTTCGCCGACATCAGCCCCCCGGCCAACGTGATCGCGTTCAACGGCGGTGCCGGCATCGCGATCGCCTCGGGCACGCACGATCCGGCCTTCAACAATCTGGTTTTCGGGAACGCGCACCTCGGGATCGACCTCCGGGCCGACGGCGCCGTGGAGCCGAACCAGCCGGCGAACCCGGCCTCCGGCCCCGACAACCTCCAGAACTATCCCGTCCTCACGTCGGCATCCTCGAACGGGCTCTCGACAACGGTGAACTTCACGTTGCACGCCGTGCCGGGGACGCCCTACCGCGTCGACATGTATCAGTCCGCGGCGTGCGACGCCTCGGGCAACGGCCAGGGGCGCACCCTCTGGGCGACGGCGTCCTTCAGCACGGACGCCTCGGGCAACTTCACGGGCAGCGTCCCGTCGTTCGTGCCGGATATCCCCGGACGGTTCGTGAGCGCCGTCGCGACGGGCTCGACGAACGACTCGTCCGAGTTCTCCGCGTGCGCGCTCGTGACGTCTGCGGGCCCCACGCCGACGCCGACGCCCATGTCGACGCCCACCCTGACTGCGACGCCGACTACGACGCCGACGCCGACGCCCACCCCGACGCCAACGCTGACCCCAATTCCCGCCGGCACCGGCCCGACGAGCGTCCCCGCGCTCTCATCCCGGATGCTGGCCTTCCTCGGAGCCGCGCTCGCCGCGGGCGCGCTCCTCGCTCTTCGCGGAGGCGGACCTCAGTAAGGCATCTCGTCGTCCTCGAGCCCGAAGTAGTGGCCGAGCTCGTGGACGATCGTGTCCTTGATCTCGCGGACGGCCTCGCGGCTCGTGCCCGTGTTGCGGAGAATCGGGCCGCGGAAGACGACGACCTGGGGCGGGAGGTCCGGGAGGACGTCCCACGTCATCTCCGTGCGCATCGCGCCGCGGTAGATGCCGAAGAGGTCTTCGTCGTCGGGCGTGTCGGTCAGCTCGTAGTCCTCGTCCGTCGGCTCGTCCTCGACGGCGATCACGACGTTCTCGATCCGGGAGCGGAACTCCTCGGGCAGCTCGGCGATCGCCTTCTCCACGAGCTTCTCGAACTCGGCTTTCGTCAGGCGGGGCGGGCGGGCCACGGGAACCTCCTCAGGACACGCGGAAGAGCCGCTTGAAGTTCTCCGTCGTCACGCGCGCGACGTCCTCGACGGAGACACCCTTGACCTCGGCGAGGCGCGCGGCCGTGCGCGGGAGATAGCTCGACTCGTTCGACTTGCCGCGGAACGGCGCCGGTGCGAGGTACGGCGCGTCCGTCTCGAGCAGCGTCGAGGCGAGCGGCAGCGCGGCGGCGGCCTCGCGGACGTTGTCGGCGGACTTGAACGTCAGCATCCCGGAGAAGCTTACGAGGTAGCCGAGCCGGAGCGCCCGCTCCCCCGTCGCGACGTCCGCGCAGAACGAGTGGAAGACGCCGCGGGGCGACTCCGGCGTCCCGGGGTACTCGGCCTCGAGGATCGGGAGGAGGTCGGCCTCGCTGAGGCGGTTGTGGAGGAGAACGGGGAGGTTCCGGCTCTTCGCGAACCGCAGCTGCGCCGCGACGACGCGCTTCTGGACGTCGCGCGGCGAGTGGTCGTAGTGGTAGTCGAGGCCGATCTCTCCCACCGCGACGACCTTCTTCGACGCGCAGAGCTCCTCGAAGAGCTTCAGGTCCCGGTCCTCGTCGAACTCCTTGGCCTCGTGCGGGTGGAAGCCGACGGCCGCCCAGACGCCGTCGAAGCGCTCGGCCATTTCGACGGCGCGGCGCTGGTCCTCGCGGTCGGTCGACGGGACGAGGATGTGCGTGACGCCCGCGTCGTTCGCGCGCGTCACGAGGAGCTTCGCCTCGTCAGGGCGCGGGGCGCGCGGGGCGCCCTTCATGTCGCCGCCATCGAAGACCATCGTGAGATGGCCGTGTGAGTCCGCGTATTCCAGAGTCATGCGGGAGGCGTCCTCAGCGCAGGTGCGAGCCGGGTGGGGCCGGATGCCGGGAGTAGAAGTCCACGATCGCGCTCCACGCCTCGGCGCCGCCCTCGGCCCAGGAAATGAGCTCGAGGTCCTCGGGCGCGATCCCGCCCTCGTCGACGAGGAGCTGCCAGTTGATGAGCTTCTCCCAGTAGGCGCGACCGACGAGGACGATCGGGACGCGCTTCATCTTCCCCGTCTGCACGAGCGTGAGCGTCTCGAACAGCTCGTCCAGCGTGCCGTAGCCGCCCGGGAACGCCACGAGCGCGCGGGCGCGCATGAGGAGGTGCATCTTGCGGATGCCGAAGTAGTGGAAATTGAAGCAGAGAGACGGCGTGATGTACGGGTTCGGGAACTGCTCGTGCGGGAGCTGGATGTTGAATCCCACGCTCTTGCCGCCGGCGTCCCACGCGCCGCGGTTCGCGGCCTCCATCGCGCCCGGGCCGCCGCCCGTCGTGATGACGAAGTCGCACGCCCCGTCCGTCTGGCAGATCGTCGAGGCGATCCGCCCCAGCTCCCGGGCCTCCGCGTACCAGCGGTCGCCCTCCTTGAGGCGCGCACCGCCGAAAACGACGATCGTCGTCCGGATGCCCTCGTGGTCCATCTGCATGTCGGCCTTCTCGAGCTCGAGCATGAGGCGGACGCCGCGGAGCTCGCGGTGCGCGAGGAACTCGAGATCGTCCTGTGCCCTCACGTACGTCGGCGACGCGAGGCACGCCGCGAGGTTCGCCTGCGCGGCCGGATCGGCGGGCATCGGCGGTGCCGGCGGCAGGGGCCTGTGGCTATTTCCGTCGCCGCCAGGATCCGCCATCTACTTGACCTTCGCCCCCGAAGGCACGGACGCGTCCACCATGAGGAGGGACGGCTCGCCCGTCTCGGGGATCGTCGCCGCGAGAATCATCCCGTTCGATTCGATCCCCATGAGCTTCGCGGGCTGGAGGTTCGCGACGAAGACAAACTTCTTCCCGACGAGCTGCTCGGGCGTGTAGGCGAGCGCGATTCCGCCGACGATCGAGCGCGTCTCCTCGCCGATCTTCACCGTCATCTTCATGAGCTTCTTCGACTTCTCGACCTTCTCGGCGGCGATGACTTCGCCGATCCGGAGGTCGAGCTTCAGGAAGTCGTCGATAGGAATCTTGGCTTCGGAGGAAGAGGGAGAAGAAGAGATTTGCTTAGAAAGTGAAGAGGGGATGGGATCGGGTTGTGCGGGCGGCGCGGCTTTCTCTTCTTCCACCGATTTCTCCTTCGAAGCGAAATATTCCTTCGCGTCGGCCCTCGGGAAGAGGGGCGGCGCATGCGGGAGCGGGACGTTCAGCGGGAGGCCGCCCCATGCGAGATCGGATTCACGGACGTCCTCGGCACGCTTGTCGATGCCGAGCCTGCGGAAGACCTCCGTCGCCGTGCGCGGCGCGATCGGCGCGAGCAGGCACGCGGCCATGCGTAGGCCCTCGAGCGTCGCGAAGTGGATGCGGTGGAGCGCGGGCGTGACGCCTTCGGCCTTCGCCTTCTTCCAGGGCTCCTTCGCGGCGATGTAGCCGTCGATGCGCGTCACGAGCGTCCGCACGGCCCCGGCGGCGTCCTGAAGCCGGTAGCCCTCGAACGCCGACGTCCACGCGGCGGCCGCTTCGCGCGCGGCGGTCAGGATCTCGTTGTCGCCGCACACCTCGCCGGGCGTCTTTCCGCCGAAGGCGTCACCCGCCATCTTCACGGCGCGCGAAAGCGTATTCCCGAGCCCGTTCGCGAGGTCGGCGGTGTAGACGGAGAGGAACTCCTCGTCCGAGAAGCTCGAGTCCTGCCCGAACGACATCGCGGCGAGGAAGTGCCAGCGCAGGGCGTCGACGCCGAACGCGGCGACGAGCTCGTCGGGCCGCACGACGTTGCCGACCGACTTCGACATCTTGCGCGCGTCCCTCAGCCACCAGCCGTGTCCGACGATCTGGCGCGGCACCGGCATCCCGGCCGACATGAGGAACGCGGGCCAGTAGACGGCGTGGAAGCGGAGGATGTCCTTGCCGATCACGTGAATGCCGGGCCAGTAACGCTCGTAGAGGGACATGTCGCCGGAGCCGATGCCGAGCGCCGTGACGTAGTTCACGAGCGCGTCGAGCCAGACGTAGACGACGTGGCCCGGACGGCCGGGGAACGGGAGGCCCCACGAGATGGACGTGCGCGAGACGGAGAGATCCTTGAGGCCGGCCGCGACGAAGGACCGCACCTCGTTGAGGCGCGACTCGGGGTAGACGAACGGCTTGCCGTCGACGCCTTCGTCGTAGAGCTTCAGGAGGCGGTCGCCGTACTTCGAGAGGCGGAAGAAGACGTTCTCTTCCTTCTGGAGCTCGAGCAGCGTCCCGTGGACCGGGCACTTCCCCTCCACGAGATCCTTCTCGGGATAGAACGCCTCGCAGGGCGGGCAGTACCAGCCTTCGTGCGAGGCCGTGTAGAGGTCGCCCGCCGCGTCGAGCCGGCGGATGATCTCCTCGACGCCCTTCCGGTGGCGGGGCTCGGTCGTCCGGATGAAGTCGTCGTTCGCGATCCCGAAGGTCTGCCAGAGCTTCTGGAAAGTCGGTGCGTGCCGGTCCGCGATCACGATCGGGGCGACGCCCTCTTTCTTCGCGACCTTCTCGATGTTCTGGCCGTGCTCGTCCGTGCCCGTCAGCATCCGCACGTCCTCGCCGCGGAGGCGCCAGAAGCGCGAGAGCGCGTCCGTCACCACGGTCGTGTAGAGGTGGCCGATGTGGGGCCGGTCGTTGACGTAGTAGATCGGGGTCGTGAAGTAGCGGGAGGCCATGAAGCGCCGAGGATAACCCGCGGGAGGGGTCAGCCCCGCATCGCGGCCACGGCCTCCGCGATGCGCCCCCCGATCGCGAGGGAGGCCGTCGCCGCGGGCGACGGAGCGTTCAGGACGTGGACGATGCGCCCGTGCGGGGCGAGGACGAAGTCGTCTTCGAGCGTCCCGTCGCGGCGCAGGGCCTGCGCCCGGACGCCGGCGCCGCCGGCGACGAGGTCTTCGCTCCGGACGTCCGGCATGAGCCGCTGGAGCGCCTTGACGAACGCGGGCTTCCAGAACGAGCGGTAGAGCTCCCCCGCCGCCATGCCGCCGTATTTCCCGAGGAGCTTCCACACGCCGGGGTACGCGGCTTCCTCGAGCGCATCGAAGAGGTTGAAGGACGTCTTGCGGTAGCCCTCGCGCGCGAGCGCGGGGACGGCATTCGGGCCGGCCTCGGCGCCGCCTCCCACGAGACGTGTGAAGTGCACGCCGAGGAACGGGAACCTCGGGTCGGGCGCGGGGTAGAGGAGGCCCATGACGAGGCCCTCGCGCCCCGGCGCGAGCTTGTAGTACTCGCCGCGAAAAGGGACGATCTGAACGCCGGCGTCGACGCCGTCGAGGCGGGCGACGCGGTCGGCCTGAAGGCCCGCGCAGGCGACGGCGTGCCGCGCGGAGAGTTCCTTTCCGTCCGCCGTCATCCGGACCTCCGGGCCCTTCGACGACAACGACGTGACCTTCGCCCCGAATCGCACGTCCGCTCCCCTCTCCGCGAGAAGCCGCGCGAGCGTCCGCGCGACGAGGCCGTAGTTCGTGATGCCCGTCGGGGGCACGTGGAGCGCCTTGATCCCCGCGGCGTGCGGTTCGATCTTCCGCAGCTCGTCGGGCCCGAGCTCCGCGAGGCCGAGGACGCCGTTCTCCTTGCCGCGTCGGGCGAGCTCGTCGAGACGCGGAAGCTCTTCCTCGTTCGTCGCGACGACGAGCTTGCCGCAGATCTCGTGCGGGACCTCGTGCGCGCGGCAGAATTCGAGGAGGAGGCGTCCGCCCTCGACGCAGGTCTTCGCCTTCTCCGAGCCGGGCTTGTAGTAGAGGCCCGAGTGGATGACTCCGCTGTTGTGGCCGGTCTGGTGGGCTCCGGCCTCGCCCTCCTTCTCGAGGAGGACCACGGAAAGCCGCGGGTCCTTCTCGAGGAGGCGCCACGCCGTCGCGAGGCCCACGATGCCTCCCCCGACGACCGCCACGTCGTACGTCTTCATGCCGTTCCCTTCAGCGCAGGAGCCCCCGCTCGTGGAACGAGACCCAGCGGCCGCGTCCGACGATCACGTGGTCCTTCACCTCGATACCGATCTCCCGTCCCGCCGCGAGGAACCGCTTCGTCGTCGCGAGGTCCTCCGGTGAAGGCTCGGGATCTCCCGAGGGGTGGTTGTGATACAGGATCATTCCCGCCGCGCCCGCCAGGATCGCCTGGCGGAAGAGGGGCCCGGGCGCCACGGCCGCGTGGGTGAGCGTGCCGCGGAAGAGCGGCGCGTCTTTCACAAGGCGGTTCTTCGCGTCGAGGAGGAGGCCGCCCATGACCTCCTGGGTCTCGCCCGCGAGACGCTCGACAAGGTAGCGGCCCACGGAAGCAGGGTCGGAGAGAAGAGACTTCTTCGAAAGTGAATCGAGCGAGAGCCTCCTCGCGATCTCGAGCACCGCCTCGATGCGGGTCGCTTTTGCGGGGCCGATGCCGCTGGCCAGCCGCTCGAGGTCGGCGGCGCCACGGGCAAAGAGGCCGGGAAGGCCGCCGTCCGCGAGGAGCTCGTGCGACAGCTCGAGGACGGGCTTGCGGGCGGTGCCGGTGCCGAGGACGATGGCCAGGAGCTCGTCGTCGTCCAGATGCCCGGGGCCCTTTCGAAGCATCTTCTCTCTGGGTCTTTCGTCTCTTGCCTTTTCCGCAAGGCGACCCACGCGCGGTCCGGGCTTCCGCCGCTTCGTCTCGCTCACGCGGCCCCCCGCTCGAGCGCGTCCGCGAGGAGAGGGAGCACGGCCGTCGCGCTCGCGCGGAATCCCCCGTCGACGAGCGGAGAAAGGGGGGTCTCCTCCGGGTTGACCTCGAAGACCTTCGCCCCTCCGCGCGCGGCGAGGTCGGCGAGCGTCGACGCGGGCGTCACGACGGACGACGTCCCGACGACGAGGAAGACGGTGCTCCCCGACGCGGCCGCGGCCGCGGCCTCGAAGGCGCCCTCGGGCAGCCGCGCACCTGCTCGCGCCGCCACTCGTAGAAACGCCAGACGCACTCGGGACTCTCCGCGAACGCCTCGGGCGTCGCGAGCTCCATCGCGTTCCGGCCCTCCCACATGCCGCCCGGTCCGCGGAACGTCGAGAGGCCGCTCTCGACCGAGATGCCCGCGCCCGTGAGAACCGCGAGAGGCCGGCCCGCGAGGAGGTCCGGGACGAGCGGCGCCAGCCCGCCGAGCCCCCCTTCGCTCACGGCGGGTCCCCGGGCACGATCCGGTCGAGGCCGCGCGAATGAAAGCTCTCGGGGATCACGAACAGGGCGTCGTCGGCGGCGGCGCCCGGCCGGAGCGAGAGGTTCGACAGCCGCCGCGTGACCGTCTGGCGCGTTTCGACGGGCCTCGGCGGCGGCTCGGTTCCCGACGGCATCCCCGGCTGTTCCGCCGTGGCCTTCGATGTCACGTCGAACGCGGCGGAGACGGGCAGGCCCGGGAGCTTCGCGAGCTCGGCGGAGAGCGCGTCGGCCGCCTCGGCGCGCGCGGGAAGGAGGCGGCCGAGGTCGTCGAAGACGGACGTCGCGGCCGGCTCGTCGAGCGTCTCGATCGTGCCCTTGATCTCGGTCGTGACGCGCGCGACACGCCCTGTCGTCGTCAGAACGAGCGTCCAGCGCGCCTCGAGAACGAACTTCGAGGTGGGACGGGCCTCGAAGGCCCGCCCCTTCCCGCCCGGCGCGAGGCGCACGAAGACGTCGCGCAGGGACGCCGCCGCGCTGCCCCCGGTCGCGGGCCGCCCGTGGAAGAGCGCCGTGAAATCGTCCGGCGTCGCGGAGGCCGCGAGGCTCTCTTTCGTGTCGAGGAGCGTCACGAGCGGCCCGTCGGCGATCGCGACCGACGCGCTCGAGCGCGGGAACGACCCGTGCGGCAGCTCCCACCGGGCCCGCGAGCCCGCGACGCGCACGGAGCCTGCCGTGCCGGCGTTGCGCTCGCCGGCGGGGGTCACCGAGCGGGTGGCCTCGACGACGTCGTAGCCGGCGAGGATGGGACGAACCGGAGCGGCCGCGGGCGCGGCGCCTGCCAGGAGGGCGGCGGCGAGGAGGAGGCCGGCCGGCACGGGACGATCATCGCACGCGGACGTGGTGGACGGCGGGCCGCGGGGACGGCGAGAATGTGCGCGTGAACCCGGTCTCCGACGTCGTGGCGCGCCCGCTGCGGGATGGCATCCTCAGGACGGTCCGCCTCGTCGGCGAGCCCGAAGCGATGGCCTGGGTCGCGCGCGCGCTTGCCGGATCGGGCCTCCTCGTCGAGCGGCACGACGAGAAGGACGTCAAGGACCCGCACTTCTTCCAGCACTGGCCCGTCGTGTGGGTGACGCGGCCCGAGGCGTTCGGACGCGGCTTCGCGCTCGCACGCCCGCCGCTCCTCGACGTCGCCCGGACGCCGCCGCCGTGCCTCGTCGTGGTGCCGCCGGGCGTCGAGATCACGGACCCTCTCGTGCGCCGCATCCCGCTCGAGTCCTTCGAGGTCGTGCGCGAGCGCGACGAAGGGCCGCTCCTCGCGATGCGACTCGAGCGCCTCCTCCTCCTGCACCGGCGGCGCTCCGCGAGCGAGGAGAACGCGTTCAAGGAGCGCCTGCGGGTCGAGGCAAAGCGCAACGAGATCCTCGCGTCGATCGCGCTCGCCGCCCGCGACTCGCTCGACCTCGAGCCGATTCTCGCCTCGGCCACGGAGCTCCTCGGGACGCGCTTCCACGCGAACTCCGTCGAGATCTGGTTCCTGAACGACGACGCGGAGTCCTGCACGGTCTTCATGGACTGGCGGCCCGGCGACCCGGGCGCGTCGCTCGTCGGATACGAGCGGCCGCTTCCCGACAGCGCCCCGTTCCGCGCGCTCGTGACCTCGACGGAGCCCTACGTCGTGGCGGACCGCCGTGAGATGGAGACGACCGATCCGCTCGCGGCGGGCGCGCTCGAGGCGCTCGGGGCGGAGAGCTTCCTGGGCATCCCGATCCACCGCGAGGGCGAGGCGATCGGCGTCCTCGGGATGTCGTGGGCCGGGCCGCGCGCGTTCCCCCAGGACGAGCTCGTCTTCTTCGGCCGCGTCGCGGACCAGCTCGCGCTCGCGATCCGCGCGGCGCGCCTCTACGGCAACCTCCAGAGCCAGGTCGAGGCGCTCGCGCGCGAGCAGCGCCGCCGCGAGCTCGCCGACCGCGACCGCTCGCGCCTGACGGCGATGCTCGTCCACGACATGAAGAACCCGCTCTCGGCCCTCTCGGCTGCGCTCGAGCTCACGCGCGACAAGGAGCGCCGCGCGGGCGACGAGCGCCTCGCGAGGCTCCTCGACGGCTCGCTCGCCTCGGCGCGCGGGCTGCAGGGCCTCATCGAGGACGCCCTTCTCGTCTACCGGTCCGGGGACGCGCCCGAGACCGAGCGCCGGCCCGCGTCCGTCGCCGAGGCGCTCGCGCTGCCGCTCGAGGAGGCGCGCTGGATGGCCGTCCCGCGCAGCGTCGCCGTCGCGGTGGATGTCCCGGCCGACTTGCCGCACGTGCGGCTCGACACGAAGATGTTCCGGCGCGCGGCCGCCAACCTGCTCGGCAACGCGGTCAAGTTCAGCCCGAAGGGCGGGACGGTCCGCGTCGCCGCGCGCGTCGTGGACGAGGACGGCAAGGCGTTCCTCAGGCT
Organism: Thermoanaerobaculia bacterium; assembly: GCA_038319835.1. GTDB lineage: Bacteria > Acidobacteriota > Thermoanaerobaculia > UBA5066 > UBA5066 > Fen-183. Next base: position 12,691 of record JBBQDQ010000086.1, read on the forward strand.
GGACGTCGCGGACGAGGGGCCGGGCTTCCCCGCGGCCGAGAAATCGCGGATCGCGACGCCGTACCTCCGCTTTCAGGGCAGCGAGGCCGTGCCGGGCACCGGCCTCGGCCTCACGGTCGTCCAGAAGGTCCTGCAGGCCCACCGGGGCCGGCTCGACGTCGCCAACAACGAGCCCGGCCCGGGCTGCACGTTCACGCTCTGGATTCCGGCCTGATCCGGGGAGGCCCTCAGCGCTCCGGCGCTCTCGACGAGTCGGCGAGGCGCCTCTCGAGCTCCGCGACCCGTTTCTCCAGCCGCTGGATCTCGTTCAAGAGCATCGCGGGAAGCTCGTGGTACATCACGGTCTCGATCTCGCCGTCCTTGTCGCGCGCGATGAGCTCGGGGAGGACCTCGTTGACTTCCTCGGCGATGAGGCCGTACTGCTTCGGACCGTCCGGCCCGTGCGCCTTGTACCGGAACGTCACCGGCCGAAGCTGCATCAGCTTCGCGCTCTCGTCCCCCATGTCGCGGACATCGTCCTTGAAGCGGATCGAGGACGAGGTCGTCCCGAGCTGTCCCGCGCCGTCGATGAGAACGGGCACGGCGTTCGCGACGCCCGTCGTCACGCCGCGAACGGCCGCGAGAAAAAATTTCGTATGGGCTGTCGTGATTCCGCCGGCTCCGGATCCGATTCGAATCGTGTTCGACTCCGTCGCGAGCCCAGGATTGCCGATGTGGATGTTGTTACTGCCACTCATGAGAGCAGAGCCCGAAAGATAGCCGAGGGCCGTATTCAAGCTGCCGCTGCCGTTCAGAACCAGCGCGTGCCAACCGACGGCGACGTTCCCGGATCCGGCGAGCAAGTTCGAAAGCGCAGCGTGTCCAACGCCCACGTTTTGTCCGCCTGAGACCAAACCCCCGGAAGCGTAGCCGAGAAAGGCGTTCTCTACGCCAAACGCGTGAAGGAACGAAATTCCACCCATGAAGACCCGAACACCCTTGCCCGCCAGGTAGAGTCCGGGCCCGTTCAGCGCAATGTAATTCGCGTCAAATCCGGAGTTGCTGTTACGTGAAACGATCGTATCGTTCAACGAATTCGCCGTTGCGTTCGAGGTCACGGTCACAGCGCCCGCCGCCGGCGATGCGGAGATGCCGTTCGTCCCCGTGATGCTCGTGACGCCCGCGGGAGCCGAGATCGTGATCGCGCCCGCGCCGGGCGTGACCGAAACGGCGCCGGCGCCCTGCAGCGCCAGGTCTCCCGTCAACGCGTTCAGGCTCGTGACGCTTGGAACAGCCGCGTAGTAGCCGTTCGTGTCGAGGATCACGTCGCCGCCCGAGACGCCGAGCGCCATCGAGATCCCGCCGGAGACGCTCAGGGGGACGACGGCCGCGTTCACGATCACGTCGCCTCCGAGGTAATTCAGGGTCGAGACGGGAGGAAACGCTCCGCCCTCGGGGTAGAGGGTCAGGAATCCCGGGCCCGTCGGATGAACGACCGTGGCGTTGAGAGAGACCGCCTGCGCGTTCGCCGGAACGTTGCAG
>JBBQDQ010000087.1:0-14032 GCA_038319835.1 Thermoanaerobaculia bacterium
CTCAAAGTTCCCGGCACCACCGCGCTGCAGTTCCTCGACGTGCAGCTGGACGGTTACAGCGTCCGATGGACGCGACTCGACGGCGGAACGAAGGCGAGCGCGACGGAGTCGTTCGGCGGAAACGTGATCGTGCCCGTGAACGGCACGTCCACGCTCCTGAACTACCCGTTCATGTCCGCCGACGCGCTCCTCCGTCCGCCTCTCGACCAGCTTTATCCGTTCAACGGCGGCATCGACCGCGAAACCGGAAAGTCCGAGATCCGCCAGGCCGGCCACGTGACGTGGTACGGCCACACGCTTTCGGGCCAGGCCGTGGTTTCGAGCGAAGCCACCTTCGACCTGATCTTCCGGTATCGGTGACGAGGTGAAACCCATGCGACGAATCTCGTTCCCGGCCGCCGCGCTCGCCGCCGGCTTCGCCGTTCTCCTCACCGGCTGCGCGGGCGAGACGCCGACGACGCCCTCGAGCACCCAGCCGGGCGGCCCCCCGGGAGGGACCTGCACCGTCGCGATCGCCATGCTTTCGACGTCGCAGTCGCCGCTCGTCGGCACCGAAGTCGTCGTCCGGGCTGCCGTGACGAAGGCCGGTCAGGCGGTGCCCGACGGAACGTCCGTCCAGTTCACGACGGACCTCGGCGTCTTCGCCGAAAACGGGCTCCAGACGGTCTCGAAGACGACCACGAGCGGGGGCCTGGCCGACGTCACGCTCTTCTCGGTCAACCCGGGTCCCGCCCACGTGAAGGCCTCCTACGACTGCACGTCTTCGACGACCACGATCACGTATGTGGGCGTACCGACGCTCGGCCCCTACGTGTCTTCGTTCTCGCCCCAGAGCGGCACCTGTGCCGGCGGCGACACGGTGACGATCTCCGGAGGCCTCTTCGGCAACACCGTCGGAACCGTTTTCTTCGGCGGCGCGCCGGGCTCGGTCGTGACCTGGTCCGTGAACACGATCGTGGTCAAGACGCCGATCCGGAGCCTCAAGAACCCGGCCGTGCCGGAGATCGTGGACCTCGTCGTGGTGGCGGCGGCCGGGCAGACCGCGCCCGTCAAATTCACGTACTTCTGCATCGGCGTCGACCAGCGGATGTCGATCGCGTCCTTCAGCCCGATCGCCGGGTCCCCCAGCGGCGGCGACGCCGTCACGATCCTCGGAAACCATTTCGGCAACAACATCGCGACGACACAGGTCACGTTCTGCGGTCTTCCGGCCCAGATCACCGGGCAATCCGACTCGCAGATGACGGTCTCGACGCCCGCTCACACCCTCGCGAATCCGGCGCTCTCCGAGAGCTGTCCGGTGACCGTGACCCGGGACCTCGGTCTCGTGTCCCAGCAGTCCGTCACGGCCCTCCAGTCCTTCGTTTACAGGGGCAGCGGCGCCACGGGGACGTGCAACACGGATCCGACGTTCTACGTCTCGATCCTGACCCCGAACACCGGATCGCCGGACGGCGGCGACGTCGTCACGATCACGGGCGGCGGCTTCCCGACGAACCCGGCCCTCCTCAAGGTCGAGTTCGGCGGCAACCCGGCCACGATCGTCGGGAATCCCACGACCACGGTCTTCCAGGTTTCCTCGCCCCGCCGCGTCCTCGCGACGCCGGACGTGCCCGAGACCGTGGACATCGTGGTTACGGACCTTGGCAGCGCGAACCAGCGCTGCTTCCGTGTCGGCGGCGCCTTCATCTACACCGCCAAGGCGCTCCAGCCGGCGATCTACTCGATCTCGCCGGTCGTGGGACCGAACGACCTGACGACCCGCACGACGATCTTCGGCACGAACTTCCAGTTCCCGATGCAGGTCTTCCTGATCGGCGGCCTCCCCGGCTGCACACGCGTCGAAGTCTCGGCCATCACCGTCGCGCCGACCCAGATCGTCTTCAACATGCCTTCCGCGGTCGGTGCGTACTCGTGCTTCGCGGGCCAGACCGTCGGCATCAGCGTCGCGAACCCCGCCACCGGCAAGACGGCCACGTCACCGTTCTCGTTCACGTACTACGCCTGCCCGAACATCGGCAACGCCTCGCCCTCCATCGGTTCGGCGGTCGCGACGACGACGGTCGTGATCACGGGGCACAACTTTGCCGAGTCCGTCATCGCGAACTTCCGGGCGGGCGGCATCTTCGCCCCGCTTCAGGTCACGTCCAACTCCGCGACGTCGATCATCGTGACGATGCCGCCTCTTCAGACCCTCGCGGGCGGCTCGCTCTCGTGCTCGAACACGGATGGCAACATCGAATTGACATTCCCCGGGCTGGCGTGCACTCCGGGGACGATCCTCGTGCCCTTCACGTACCGCGCCGATCCGCCGACGGCTTCGAGCGCCCAGCCGACGAGCCTCCCGCAGGACGGCGGCTCGACGACGATCACGGTTCTGGGCACGAACTTCCAGGCCCCCGTGACGGTCACGCTCATCAAGGACGGCGTCCCGGTGCCGAACACCCCGGTGAACAACGCGAACGTGTCGAGCCCGACGTCACTCTCGTTCACGGCGCCGGCCGTCCCGAACAACTCTCTGAACCAGCAGAACTGCTCGACGGGCGGTCCGATCACGGGCCTCAAGTACGTCCCGACGTCCTTCGGCATCCGCCTGACGAACACGCTCACCAAGTGCTCGGTCGACCTGCCGAACGTTCTCGTTTACAACCCGATCGACATCACGTGTCGAGCAGGGCTCACGATCAACACGCCGTCCCTGCCCAACGGAGCGGCCACGGTCGCCTACGGCCCGCTTGCGATGCTGGCCGGCGGCGGGGCGGGCGCGCCGTTCACCTGGTCGGCGACCGGCTTGCCGGCGGCAATGACCATCAATCCGGCGACTGGAGTCATTTCGGGTATTCCCGCAGCCGCCGGGACGTCCACGGTCGTCATCACGGTCATCGACGCGGCCGCCAATTCCGCCAATCGCCTCTACACGCTGCAGATCAACTGACGTAACGCAACTGGACTTCCGCGCTTCGGGCCGCCTCCGGGCGGCCCGAACTGTCTCGGAACCGGATGCCTTAGACTCGGGAGTCGGATCGAAATACATGGCTCTCTTCGGCGGCCCGTCCCAGCCCGTGACCCGCCTCGAGGAGCTCAAGAGGCTCCTCCAGCGGGACCCGACGTCGCGCCAGTTCCTGGCGCTGGCGGAGGAGTACCGGCGCCACGGGAAGTACCGCGACGCGGTCATCACCCTCGAACGCGGCCTCGCCCTGCACCAGAACTCGGCCGCCGGCCACGTGGCGCTCGGGAGGACCTACCAGCAGCTCGACCGCCTCGAGGACGCGATCCGCGCCTTCACGAACGCGCTCAGGATCGACCGGGAGAACCTCGTGGCCATCCGCCAGCTCGCGGAGGTCTACCTCGCCAAGGGCGACAAGATCGAGGCGATCAAGAAGCTCAAGCTCTACCGCGGCCTCAAGGCGGGGGACCGCGACGTGAACGACATCATCGCGCGGCTCGAGCAGGAGATGTCTGCCGCGGTCGGCGAGCACCCGGGATTCCGCAGCGGCGTCCGGCCGGCTCTCGAGGCACCTCCCGGCTTCCCGCCCGCTCCCGGCCCGGCTTCCTCGAGCGCGAACCGGCGGGCGGCTCTGCTCCGGAAGCTGGAGACCCGTCCGGCCGAGGCGGCGCCCCTTCTGCCGGAACCGCCGTCCCCGCCGCACGCCGCCGAGGCGCGTCCCGCGGACCCCATGGAATTCACGTACGACGGGGCCTCGATGAAGCGGGCGCTCGGAAAGGTCGAGCCGCCGGAGGAGCCGCCTGCGCCTCCCGCGCCGCCGCCGCTCGACGACCTCTTCCTCCAGACGGCGCCCGGCCCGTCGGAGCCTTCCGTCTCCACGGGCGAGGTTCCGCCGTTCACGGAGCCCATTCCGCAGGCCCGGGGAACGGCCCCCGCTCCCGTGATTTCCGCCGCGCCCGGGCCGTTCGAGGTATCTGCGCCGGAGGTGGATCTCGACGACGTTCCGACGGCGCCGTTCCAGTTTCCTGTGGACCTGTATCGCGTCGGTTCGGCCCCGGCGGCAGCCGCCGCTTCCGAGCCGCCCCCGGCACCGGAGGCGCCGCTCGTCTCGCAGACGCTCGCGGCCCTTTACGAGAATCAGGGCTTCGCCGCCGACGCGCGCGAGACCTACCGAACGCTCGCCGAGACCGAGGCCGACGACGCCCGCGCCCAAGTTCTTCGCGAAAAGGCTGCCGCGCTCCCGGCCGAGCGGCGGGACTGGCCGCACCTCCGGCGTCTCGCGCGCCGCTTCCCGAAGCGCACCGAAGCGACCGCAAACGACCTCCATGCGCTGATCCGGGCGCTCGTCGAGTCGACCGAAGGCATCCGGGCCGCGACGCTGACCGATCTGGAGGGCCTGCCGGTCGTGACGGCCGGCCCGGGCGCCCGCGACGGAAGCCAGGAAGTGCTGGTCGCGGAGCTCACCTCATTCCTCAAGAGCGTCGGCCGCACGACGGGCGAGGTCGGCGCCGGGCGCCTGCGTCGGGCCGCACTCACGGGCGCAAATTCGACCGCCGTGGTTGCCCGCGTGAACGACGACTATTCGCTCATCCTGCACGTGGATCCCGACGCGATCCTGGGCGAGGTGCGCTGGGAAGCCGAGCGCACGGCCCGCGCCCTGAGCCCTGCGGTGCGCTGAGCGCCGAGAGAGGACCGAAGAGAGAGATGAACGTCAAGGAGATCAAGGAACTCGTCGACCTCGTGTCCCGTCGCGGGCTCGCGGGCCTCGAGATCGAGCGCGCCGGCTTCCGCCTCCGCATCGAAGGCGCGCCGCGCGTCGCGGTCGCCCCGCAGCGCGGCTGGGAGACGGCCGTGCTCGCCGAGCCGGCGGCCCTTCCCGCGCCTGCCGCCGCCACGCACGCCTCGCAGGCGGCGGCTCACGTTCCACCCGGCCCGCCGGGCTCGGGCGAGACCGAAGGCTTCCACGTCCTGACGGCTCCGATCGTGGGGACGTTCTACCGGGCGGCGAATCCGGACGCGGATTCCTTCGTGAAGATCGGTGACGTCGTCGAGAAGGGCAAGACGCTCTGCATCGTCGAAGCGATGAAACTCATGAACGAAATCGAGGCGGACGTGGCCGGGACGATCGTGGCGATCTACCCGCAGAACGCGCAGCCCGTCGAGTTCGGCGAAAAACTGTTCGCGATCCAGCCGCGCTGAGGCGACGTGTTCCAGAAGGTACTCGTCGCCAACCGGGGAGAGATCGCGCTCCGCATCATCGCGGCCTGCAAGGAGCTGGGCGTTGCGACGGTGGCCGTTCATTCGGAGGCCGACCGAGATGCGCTCCACGTCCGTGCCGCGGACGAGTCCGTGTGCATCGGCCCGCCGGCTCCGTCCGGCTCCTACCTGAACATTACGTCCCTCGTCGCCGCGGCCGAGATCACGGGGGCCGACGCGGTCCACCCCGGGTACGGCTTCCTGGCCGAAAATGCGCATTTCGCCGAGATCCTCGAAGAGGTCGGCCTGACGTGGATCGGACCCTCTCCGGACGCGATCCGGCGGATGGGCGACAAGTCGGTCGCGAAGACGACCGTCAAGGAATCCGGCGTTCCGACGGTGCCCGGGAGCCCGGGCCCGCTCGACTCGATCGAGGACGCGATGCGCCTCGCGGGCCGGATCGGGTACCCCGTTCTCCTCAAGGCCGTCGCTGGCGGCGGCTGGCGCGGGATGCGCGTCGCGCGCAACGACAAGGAGCTCGCCGCGGCGTTCGAGCTCGCGACGCGCGAGGCCGAGCGGGCCTTCGGGAACGGGAGCATCTACCTCGAGAAGTACCTCGCCGAGCCGCGGCACGTCGAGATCCAGATCTTCGGCGACTCCCAGGGGCGCGTCGTCCACCTCGGCGAGCGCGAATGCTCGCTCCAGCGGCGCCACCAGAAGATCATGGAGGAGTCCCCGTCCCCGGCGCTGTCCGACGCCCTGCGCGCGAAGATGGGCGCCGCGGCGGTCGCCTGCGCCCGGGCCGTGAAGTACGTCGGGGCCGGCACCGTGGAGTTCCTCGTCGACGAGGACGGGTCGTTCTTCTTCATGGAGATGAACACGCGCATCCAGGTCGAGCACCCCGTCACGGAGATGGTCACGGGCTTCGACCTCGTGAAGGAGCAGATCCGGGTCGCCGCGGGAGAGCCGCTCTCGTTCGGCCCGACGCCGGGCGACGGGGACGGTGCCGGCTGGCGGCCGCGCGGCCACGCGATCGAGTTCCGCGTCAACGCGGAGGACCCGGTCACGTTTGCGCCATCGCCCGGAACGATCACGACCTTTCACCTCCCGGGAGGTCCCGGCGTACGCGTCGACACGGCGGCCTACTCGGGCTGGAAGATCCCTCCGTACTACGACTCTCTGATCGCGAAGCTGGTCGTCCACGGACGCGACCGTGAGGAGGCCCTGAGCCGCGGCAAGCGCGCGCTCGAGCTCTTCATCGTCGAAGGGGTCCGGACGACGATCCCCCTGCACCTCAGGCTTCTCGACGACCCGGACGTTCGCGCCGGCCGCTTCTCGACGAAGTGGCTCGAGCGCTGGCTGCAGAAGCACGGCGCGGGCTGAGCGGAGACCCGCGCGTGGCGGACGGCCCGGGACGCATCTTTCTCGTGGGATTCATGGGGAGCGGCAAGACGACCGTGGGGCGAATCCTCGCCGAGCGTCTCGGCGCCCCTTTCGTCGACCTCGACCTCGCGTTCGAGTCGATGACCGGGCGCACGATCCGCGAGGTGTTCGAGACTCACGGCGAGCCGTGGTTCCGCGAGCGGGAGGCCGAGCTCCTGCGCGGGACGGCTTCGCTTCCGGCGGCGGTCGTCGCCCTCGGCGGCGGGACGTTCACGTTTCCGGAGAACCGGGACTTCGTGAAGGCTCACGGGCTCTCGATCTTCCTCGACGCCCCTTTTCCTTTGATCGCCGAGCGGCTCAAAGGCAAGGCGGCGGACCGGCCCCTCTTCCCTTCCGAAGAGCGCGCACGGGAGCTCTGGGAGGCGCGACTCCCGTCCTATAGAATGGCGGATCGGACGCTCGACGTGACACGCGACATGACTGCGGCCGAGGTGGCCGGCCGACTCGCGGACCTCGCCGCGCCGCCCCTGGCGGTTCCCGGGGGAGCGGCCTGACGTGCGTTTCCTGATCATCTCGGATCTCCATTCGAACGACGAGGCGTTCACGGCGGTCCTCCGGCGCGTCAAGCGAAAGAAGTTCGACCGGGTGATCTGCCTCGGCGACTTCGTCGGCTACGCCGCCGATCCGAACAAGGTCCTCGACCGCTACCGGACGTTCCGGCGTCCGACGTTCGCGATCCGCGGGAATCACGACAAGGTCGTCTCCGGCGTCGAGGAAGGCGCGCTGTTCAATCCGCCCGCGCTGGAGGCCGCCCGCTGGACGGTCGACCGCCTTTCCCGCGAGAACGCGGACTTCCTCAAGAAGCTCGCCCCTGGCCCCGCGGTCGTCGACGGAAGGTTCGTGGTCTGCCACGGGTCCCCGCTCGACGAGGACGCGTACATCTTCTCGGACTTCGACGCCTCGCTGAACTTCGTCCAGATGCACCGGATCTCCGAGGGCGTCAACCTCTGCTTCTTCGGCCATAGCCACATCCCGTCGATCTTCACGCTCGAGCCGGACGGCATCAGAGTCGAGGCTGTGCGTGACCCGCGTTTCAAGCTGCGCCTCGACCCTTCGAAGCGGTACCTCGTGAACCCCGGATCGGTGGGCCAGCCGCGCGACCGCAATCCCCGCGCTGCGTATGCGATCTACGACGCGGATGCGGGCGTCGTGCACTTCGACCGCGTCCCGTACGACGTCGCGGCCACGCGCCGGAAGATCGAGCGCGCGGGGCTGCCGGCGGTGCTCGGGGACCGGCTCCTCGTCGGGCTTTGACCCGCGGCCTCCGCGGCGTTTCGGCCGCAGCGCTTCTCGCCGCCCTCGCGGGCTGCGGCACGTTTGGCGGGGAGCCGGGGCCGCCGAAGGGGACGTACCGCGAGCGCCTCCACGGATTCGCCCGCCTCCTCGCGATGGAGGACCGCCGCGCGTACGATCCGCTTCTCGCGGGTCGAACGGCTGCGTCGCCGGATCCCTGGCTGCGCGCGAAGGCCGTTCTCGCCGTCGGACGCCTACGCGACCCGGACGCCGCAGTCCTGATCCCGCCGGCGCTCGCCGACTCCGAGCCCTCCGTCCGGCGGGCCGCGGCGTTTGCCGCGGGTGTCGCCGGCGACGTCCGTCTCGTGCCGCTGCTCTCGAAGGCGCTCCGGGACACGGACGCCGAGGCGGCCGCGAACGCGGCAGAAGCGCTCGGGAAGCTCGGTGGAAAGGGCGCCCAGGACGCGCTGATCGAGCTCCTCGCGAACCGCGACGCCGCGGTCTCGACGCGCGCCGCGAGCGCGCTCGCGATGTTCCGGAAGCCCGACGCGCGGACGGTTGCGGCCCTCCTGAGCGTTTTCGGAGAAGAGTCTCTTGCTCCCGAGCTGAGGCGCGCGGTCGTCTACTCGTTGTCGCGCAAACCGCAGCCGGAGTCGGTGCCGGCGCTTCGCGACGTTCTTCGAATGAAGGAAGGCGACGCGGCCGCCTCTTCGACGGACGAGATCGCGTGGGCGGCCCGCGGACTGGGAGTGCTGGGCGACGAAGGAAGCGCGGCGGACTTCGTCCGGCTCGCGGCGAGCCGCGACTTCTCGGTTTCGGTCCAGGCGTTGACGGCGCTCTCTTCGCTCTCGAAGAAGGGCGCCTTCGCCCGCAACGGCGAGCCTGCTCGAAGCGCCGCTTCGATTGCGATCTCTCGCGCGTCCGGCGCCGCCCCGGGCCTCGCGGTCGCCGCCCTGCGCCTCCTGGGTGCCCTGCCGGACTCGCCGGAGTCCCGGGCGGTGCTCGAGGAGAGCCTGCTTCGAAAAGGGTGGAGGGGGCAGACGGCTCTCATCGCCCTGACGCGCCTCGACGCGGCGCGTGCGCCGGAGACCGCGGTCGCACGGCTCGACGCGGCGCGCGTCGGCGGGACGCTCGAGCAACGGCTCGGCGCGGCAGAGGCTCTGGAGTTCCTCCGGGAAACGAAGGAAGAGAAGACTTCTCTGAATGGTCCTCTCGCGACGGCCCTGCTTGCCGATCCGGCACCTCGGGTGCGCGTCGCCGCCCTTTCTTCGCTTTCGAAGCAATCTCCCGGCGGCTCCTCCCCGTGGCTCCTGGCGGGCCTTGCGGACCGGGACCCCGCCGTGCGCGAAGTCGCCCTCGAGGAAGCCGCACCTCTTCTCGAGAAGGGGAGCGCGGACTTGAAACGCGTCTGGGCTGCGGCGTTCGAGAAGGCATTCGAAGCGGCCGAGCCGGACTTCACCGTCGGGGCGCTCGACGCGGCCGCCGCGCGCGGCGAGGCGGGGCGGTCGCTCGTCGCCGCCCACGCGAACGACGCGGACGCGGTGACGCGGGACAAGGCGCGCCGCCTTCTGGTCGAGACCTACGGGGTTTCACGGGATTCATTCCGGCCGATCCCGGTGAAGACGCGGCTGTCCGAGGCCGACTACGACCGCCTCGCGAAGGCCGCGAACGAATCGCTCTTCACGGCCACCGTCGAGACCGCGCGCGGGACGGCCGTTTTCGACCTCGACGCCGAGGAAGCGCCGATGACGGTGGAGAGCTTCCGCTCTCTCTCGTCGAAGCGCTACTTCGACGGGATCGTGATCCACCGCGTCGTCCCCGACTTTGTCGTCCAGACGGGCGATCCGCGCGGCGACGGAAGCGGCGGCCCGGGCTACGCGATCCGCGACGAGATCAACGCTCTGCGCTACGCGTGCGGCGCCGTGGGGATGGCCCTGTCGGGGGCCGACACGGGCGGCTCACAGTGGTTCGTGACACTCGCGCCGCAGATCCACCTCGACGGCGGCTACACCGTCTTCGGCCGGGTGCGCGAGGGAATGGCGCTCTTCGACCTGACGGAGCAGGACGACGCGCTCGTCGCCGTGCGCGTCACGGAGCAGCCGAGGCCCGCGCGGCCGCCGGGGGCCGTGGAGTGAGGTTCTCGATCGGGCGGGCGCTCCAGCTCGTCGGGATCGTCCTCGTGGGCGTCGGGCTCGCCATCGGGCTCCTGCGGGACGACCTGAGGTACGAGGAGCGGATGTTCTTCGCGGGCGGCGGCGTCTTCTTCGCGGGGTGGCTCCTCGTCCGGCCGTACAAGGCGTCATGAAGGTCTACGTCGGCCAGCCGCTCGTCGAGCCTTCGACCAGGGAGCTTCTCTCGGGGCACACGGTGGTGACGGGTGGCGGAAATCTCCCGCGCGCGGAATGGGCGCTCCTCGCGGACGCGGATGCGCTCCTGCCGACGCCGCGGGAGCGGATCACGGCGGAGGTTCTCGCCGCGGCGCCACGTGTCCGCATCGTCGCGAGCCACTCGGTCGGCGTCGACCACGTCGATCTTTCCGCCTGCCGCGCGCGCGGGATCCTCGTCACGAACACGCCGGACGTCCTGACGGATGCGACCGCCGACCTCGCGTGGGTGCTGATCCTCGCGGTCGCGCGGCGCTTGCACGAGGGTGAGGCGCTTGCACGTTCGGGCGCCTGGGACGGCTGGAAACCGCAGGAGCTCCTCGGAGTCTCCCTGGCGGGCAAGACCCTCGGGATCTTCGGTATGGGCCGGATCGGCCGGGCCGTCGCGCGGCGGGGCGAGGCGTTCGGGATGAAGGTGCTTTCGTTCGACAAGGACCAGGAAGACCTCCGGGGGTTTCTTTCGAAGGTGGACGTGCTGTCGATCCACGCTCCGCTGACGGATGCCACCCGCGGCCGGTTCGGCGCCGCGGAGCTTTCATGGCTTCCGGGAGGTGCGATCCTCGTCAACACCGCGCGCGGCCCGATCGTCGACGAGGCCGCCCTCGCGGCCGCTCTCCATTCGAAGCATCTTTTCGGCGCAGGGCTGGACGTGTTCCAGCTCGAGCCGCAGATCGACGCGGCGCTGCTGGCCCTTCCCAACGTCGTCCTCCTCCCGCATCTCGGGTCGGCCACGACCGAGACGCGCCTCGCGATGGCGCGCCTCGCGTGCAGCGAGATCGTGCGGTTCTTCCGGGGCGAGCCGCCGCTGAATCCGGTGCTCTGAAGTCACCCAACGGAGATGTCGCTCGTCGTGAGCGAGCGGCCCGCGAGCGCCACGGGCGCCAGCGCCGAGACGGCCGCCGCCGCCATGAACACGCCGAGCGGAAGTCCGGCCGGGGTCCGCGTTCCTAGCAGACCTCCGAGCAGGAGCTTCAGCTCATCGGACACGGCGACCGTCGCGAGGAGGGCGAGGCCCGTCGAGAGGACAAGCGCGAACAGGCCGCCGGGCCCGAGCGCGACGGCGATGGCGTTCGCGGCGTCGTAACGCGGGAAGAGCCCTCCGAGTCCCGTGTGGAGCGCGGGAATCGCAAGGCCTCCGGCGAGCGCGACCGCGAGTGCGGCGCCGGCCGTCGCGGCGGAAGGGCGCAGGACCTCGAGACTCACGCCCGTCAGCACCATCGAGGCGGCGACGGCGGGAGCGGCGCGAGCCGCCCAGCGGGCCAGGAGGTGGCGTCGCGGGTCGAGCGGCAGCGACCGCAGCACGGCGGCGGCGCGTCCGTCCGTCGAGACGGCGGGATACGCGAAGCGCAGCGAAAGTGCCGCGACGAGAAACAGCGAGAGCCCGGTCTGGAGGCCGGCGACGAGATCGCGCGCCGCGGGATCGGAGGTCGGCAGCAGCCGGACGTTCAGGATGTCCAGGACGAAGACCGCGGCCAGCGAGCCGAGCTGCGCGGGTGTCGAGGCGTCGCGCAGGACCGTGGCCGCCTCCGCGCGCAGGAGGATTCCGGCGAGGGAGCGGACGGGCCGGCGGCGCGCCGGGCGCTCCCGTCCCGCGGATCCCTCGCGCACGTCGCGCCAGACCGCTCGGTGGACACTAACGAGAGCGGCCGGGACGGACGTGGCCGCCGCGAGGCCGGCGAGAAGCAGTGCGACGCCCGGCAGGAGGCCGGAGGGGTCTCCCGCAAGACCGAGGGCCGCTCCGCGCGCCGCCCACGCGACAGGACTCACGCCCGGCTCGGGAGGCGCGGACGCGCCGAGGGCCTGCAGGAGGCCGAGCGCCTCGACCGGGTCGAGAAGTCGCTCCGGCCGCACGGCGCGGAACCCGACGAGGGCCGCCGACAAACCCAGCGCCGACAGCAGCGCGGCGAAGAGCCGCGCCCGGTGTGCGGGAACGAGCCGAACGAGAACGAGCGCGCCCGCGATCCCGAACGAGCCGGCGAGCAGGAAGAGCCCGGCCAACGGGAGGAGGCAGGCGGCGGCCGCGAGGGCCGGCGTCCGGCACGCGGCCGCGGCGACCCCGAGCGCCGGAATCGCGAGGAGGAGTGAAGGGATCGACGCGAGGGCGAGCGTGAGGCCCGCCTGCCGGGCCAGGAGGCGACGGTGCGGGACGGGCAGCACCGCGAGGGCGAGGAGCTCGTCCGACAGGAAGAGAGTCGAGACCGCCGTCGTGAGCGACCCGAGGAGGACGAGCGCCGTCGCGGCGCCGAAGGCGCCGGCGAGCAGACGCTCGGCGAGGAAGGCCGGCCTGAGCTCGGGGAGGTACGCGAGGGCGGCCGCCGAGGCGCGGATCGCCGCCTCGAGCCCGACGACTTCGAGGGCGACGAACAGGAGGAGCGACAGGAGGCCGGCGAGGGCCGGAATCCGGGCGCGGCCCCGCGCGCCGAGGAGGGAGCGCGCCGCAGCGCGTGCGGCGTTGGCGCGGTAGACGGCGTTCACGCCGGGTGCTCCTCTGCGAGGGCGAAGAAGACGTCGGAGAGCGCGCCCGTCAGGCCCGAGGCCGTCCGGAGGGCCCCGGGCGCGCCCCGCGCGAGAAGGCGCCCGTCGAACAGGAGGCCCGCGTCCGTCGCGAGCTCCTCGGCCTGCGCGAGCTGGTGCGTCGTGAGGAGGACGGCCGAGCCGCGGGCGGCGAGGGCGCGCAGGCGCAGGCCGAGGCTCCTCTGGGCGATCGGGTCGAGCCCGACCATCGGCTCGTCGAGGACGAGGACTTCCGGGTCGTGCAGGAACGCCTGCGCGAGGGCGACGCGCTGGCGGGTGCCGTGCGAGAGCGTCTCGTTGCGCGCGTCCGCCACGTTCACGAGGTCGAAGGCGGCGAGCTCCGTGTCGATGCGCTCTTCGAGCGCCTCTCCGCGCGCGCCGAAGACCGCCCCGACGAAGCGGAGCGTCTCGCGCGGCGTCCACTTCGGCCAGAGGTACGGGCGGTCCGGGACGAACCCGAGCTTCGCCTTCGCGGCGACGGGATCCTTCGCGACGTCGATGCCGGCGAGAAACGTCCGGCCCGAGGTCGGGGACAGGAGGCCCGTGAGGAGGCCGATCGCGGTCGTCTTCCCGGCACCGTTGGGGCCGACGAGGGCGAAGAGCGCGCCGGCGGGGATCTCGAGGGAGAGGTCCGAGAGGGCCGTCTTGTCGCCGTAGCGCTTCGTCGCGGCCTCGAACCGGATGAGCGTCACCCGCCTATGGTCTCACCGCCCGGAAGTAGACGTCCGGCTGGGAATGGGTCTGACCGCTGAGAGGGTCGAGAGGGTTCGTGGCGTGTGTGAATGTGTTCCGTGCGTCGGTCCACGTCGCGAAAACGGTCCCATTCTCGGCCCGTGCCTGCATGTAATGCCCCAGGGAGTAGCAGGGCCCGGTGATCGCGTCCCCATTCGTGGCGGACAGGTCGGCCCGGACGACGACGGACGGGGGAATCGTCGAGGGAGAAGAGGTCAGCCTCTTCGTACGGAAGCTCGAGTAGTTGTCGGACTCGCGGAGGGTTGCCAGGTCGACGTCGATCGAACCATCCGCGTGCTGAACGTAATAACTCACGTGAATGTCCCGTGTGGCCGCGTCGATCGCGAGTGCGGGCTCGACGTGCTGCGGATCCGAGACGCTCTCCGGGTGCACGACGTAGGGGGGCGTCCAAGAGGACCCGCCGTCGCGCGACACGGTCAGAAGGACACGCGAACCGGAAGCCTGGTCGTATGGGTCCGCGCTCGTCGAGGTCGCCCACGCGACGGCTACGAGGTCGCCGTGCGCGGCGACGAACGGCTGATAGCCGAGCCACCACGACTGGCGGTAGCGCGGAATCGTGCCC
>JBBQDQ010000088.1:0-14014 GCA_038319835.1 Thermoanaerobaculia bacterium
GCTCGCGTAGGACGGCGCCACGTAAAACTCCTTGACCGCAGCGCCCGCCGTCACGCGCGTGCCGAGGACGGTCTTCCGGTCCGGGCCCGCGACGGGCAGGATCTCGAGCGCGTTGCCCGCGGGCGCCGTGTTCCTGAGAACGATCGCCGGGACGTCGATCGGGTTGAAGACGAGGTCTTCCTTCCCGTCGCCGTCGAGGTCGCCCGCCGAGAGGCCGCGGCCGACGACGACGAGCCGCCCGAGGTCGCCGGACTCGGCCGAGACGTCGCGGAACTTCATCGTTCCGGGCGCGCTCTCGTTGTGGAAGAGGAACTGGCGCTGCGCGTAGCTCTTCTCCCCGACCGCGAAGTTCTTCGCCTTCGGGTTGAACCACCCTCCGAGCACCGTGAAAAAGCGCGAGAGGATCTGGCCGCTGGAGACGGCGAGGTCGTCCTTGCCGTCGTTGTCCCAGTCGAGCGCAACCGTCCCCCACTTCGAGAGCGGCAGGACGGGGTCGTGGTCGCCGCCGAAAGCCTCGCGCTCGCTCTCGGCGAACGTGGCGCCCTCGACGTTGCGGTAGAGGGTGTTCGGCTCGCCCGCGTAGTTCGTGACGTAGAGGTCCGGACGGCCGTCGCCGTCGAAGTCCGTCGCGACGAGGCCCATGCCGCTCCGCGTCTTGCGCCCGAACGCCGTGACGCTGCCCTCCTCGGGAGTGCCCGTGCCCGTCTCGTCGGACACGTCGCGGAATGCGCCGCCGCCCTCGTTGTGGAAGAGCGTGTTGCGCCACTGGTCGTTCGCGACGTAGAAATCGGTCTTCCCATCGCCGTCGAAGTCGAGCGCGACGGCTCCGATCGTCTTGCTCCCCGGGTCGCGCGTGCCGCTCGCGTCCGTCACGTCCGCGAATTTCCAGCCACCGAGGTTCCTCAGCATCTGGTTGTCCTGGCCCTTGTACTCGTCCGGCGTCATGAAGGACGTTGCGGGCGCCTTCGACTCCTTCAGGGAGTCCGTGTCGAGGTAGTTCCCGATGTAGACGTCCGGCAGGCCGTCGCCGTCGATGTCGAGGGCCATGAGGCCGATCGTGAACTTCCCGCCTTCGAGGCCCGTCGACTCCATCTTCTCGAACGTCCCGTCGCCCTTGTTGCGGAAGACGAGGTTCGGGTCGCCCGCGTTCCCGATCACGAGGTCGGGGAAGCCGTCGTTGTCGAGGTCGGCCCACATCGCCGTGACGCCCCATCCGCAGGCGACGACGCCAGAGCGTTCCGTCACGTCCTCGAACGTGCCGTTCCCGCGATTACGGTAGAGGCGCGTGCAGTCCGCGAGCGGCTGCGTCTTGCCGGACTTCCGCCACTTCGAGCCGCTCTTGACCTGCTGGACGAGAACGAGGTCGAGAAAGCCGTCGCCGTCGAAGTCCGCGAGCGCGGCCCCGCCGCCCATCGTCGGAATCAGCTTGCCGTCGGTGATGTCGCCGTGGAACCGGAACTTCACGCCGGAGGCGGCCGTCACGTCCGTGAAGAGCCCGCCCGTCACGAGCGGACGTACGGAGGGCTCGCCCGGGAAGAAGATCTTGCAGGCAATCAGGAGCCCCACGAAGAGGGCGACGGCGACGATCGCCGCAACGCGCAGGAACTTCACCGCGAGCCTCACCGGACGGGAGTATAGGATTCGAAGGGTATGGGCGACCCGGACGCGGTCGCGGGCGCGGAGGGCATCCACGATGGGCGAAAAACTCTCCTTCACCCTGAACGGCCAGAAAGTGGAGGGGTGGTTCGCCAAGCCGGCGGCGGGCAAGGGCCCCGCCGTCATCGTCATCCAGGAGTGGTGGGGGCTCGTCCCGCACGTCAAGGACGTGACGGAGCGCTTCGCGAAGGAGGGCTTCCTCGCCTTCGCGCCCGACCTCTACCACGGCAAGACGACGACCTCGCCCGACGAGGCGGGCCGGCTCCTCATGGAGCTGGACGCCCAACGCGCGGGCCGGGAGGTCGCCGGTGCGGGCGCGTTCCTGCTCCAGCACCCGCTGTGCGCCTCGAAAAGGTTCGGCGTCGTGGGCTTCTGCATGGGCGGGGCGCTCGCGCAGTACGCCGCGACGACGAATCCGAACGTCGGCGCGGCCGTGAGCTTCTACGGGGGCTTCAAGAAGCTCAAGCCCGACTGGCAGTACCTCGCCTCCCCGCTGCTCCTCATCTACGGCGGCACGGACTCAGGCGTCCCCGCGGCCGACGCCAAGCCGCTCGAAGAGAAGCTCAAGGCGATGGGAAAGGACGTCGAGACCGTCGTCTACCCCGAGGCGGGCCACGCGTTCTTCAACGACTCGCGGGCGAACGTCTACGACCCGAGGGCCTCGGTCGACGCCTGGAAGCGGACGCTGGCCCACCTGCGCCGGGCTTTGGTCTAGACCGGTCCCCGGAAGAGACGCCGTCTCTCTAGAATGACGTCCATGGGCGCCGTCGAACTCCGCACCGTATGCAACCGCGACTGCCCGGACGCCTGCGGCCTGATCGCGACCGTCGAGGACGGGAAGCTCGTCGCACTCGGCGGCGATCCGGCCCATCCGGTCACGAAGGGCTTCCTCTGCTACCGGACGTCGCGCTTCCCGGAGATGCAGAACGGACCGCTCCGGCTCACGAAGCCGCTGATCCGGCGGAGCGGCGCCCTGCAGGAGGCCTCATGGGAGGAGGCGCTGGGCTTCGTGGCGGACCGGCTCCTCGCGATCCGCAAGGAATCGGGCCCCGCGGCGATCCTCCACTACCGGTCCGGCGGCTCGCTCGGGATCGTCAAGTCGGTGACCGACTACTTCTTCGAGCTCTTCGGTCCGGTCACGGCCAAGCGGGGCGACATCTGCTCGGGCGCGGGCGACGCCGCCCAGACGATCGACTTCGGCGCGGAGGAGATGCACGACCTCTTCGACGTGAAGAACGCAAAGAACGTGATCCTCTGGGGCAGGAACGCAGCCGTCTCGAACGTCCACCTCCAACCCGTCCTGCGCGAGGCAAAGCGGAACGGGACGCGCATCCTCCTCGTCGACCCCGTCCGCCACAAAGGCGAGAAGCTCGCCGACCGCGTGATCCTCCCGAGGCCCGGCGGCGACTTCGACCTCGCGATGGGCGTTGCCGCGCGGCTTTTCGCGAGCGGCGGGACGGACCCGGCGGCGCCCTCCTATTGCGACCATTTCGACGCCTTCCGCGCGCTCGCCTCGACGCGGACGCCGGCGGCGTGGGCGGAGGCCGCCGGTGTCGCGCCCGAGGAGGTCGATCTCCTCGCCTCGGCGCTCGCCGAGAGGCCGTGCGCGATCCAGGTGGGATGGGGCATGGGCCGGCGCACGAACGGCGCCGCGATCGTCCGCGCGCTCGACGCGCTAGGCGCCGTGAGCGGCAACCTCGGGATCCCCGGCGGCGGCGTGTCGTTCTCCGCCGTCCGGCGCGCGCCGTTCGACTTCTCGTTCCTGAAGAAGAACCATCCCCGCACGCTGCCCGAGCCGCAACTCGGAGAGGCGATCCTCGCCGCCCAGGACCCGCCGATCCGCGCCGTGTGGGTCACGGCGGGCAACCCGGTCGCGATGCTCCCGGACTCGGCCACGGTCGCCCGGGCGCTCGAGACGCGCGAGCTCGTCGTCGTCGTCGACCCGTTCCTGACGGATACGACGCGGCGTGCGACGGTCGTCTTTCCGACGACGACGCTCGTCGAGGACGACGACCTCCTCGGCTCCTACGGCCACCACTGGATCGGCGCGTCGACGCCCGTCGTTCCCCCGCCGCCCGGCGTCCTGACCGACCTCCAGATCGTCCAGGCGCTCGCGGCGGCGATCGACGAGAGGACCGGGGCAGGGGGCGAAGAGAGAATTTCTTCGAAAGTAGGAGGGACGGCCCGGGAGTGGAAGAAACGTCTCCTCTCGCGAGTGGAGGCCGCGGGCGTCACGCTCGAGCAACTCGAGCGCGCATCGGTCCGGCAACCATTCGCAGAAAAGATCCTCTTCGAAGATCGCACGTTCAAGACGCCGTCCGGAAAGGTGAACCTCATCCACTCGTTGCCACCCGTACCGCAAGAGGAGTCCGGCTATCCCCTCTGGCTCTTCTCGAACTCCACCGAGCAGTCGCAGAGCTCGCAATGGGCGCTCCCGGAGCCGGGTCTCCTCCTCGCCACGTGCCATCCGTCCGCCGCGGCCGGCCATTCGGACGGCGACGTCGTCCGCCTCGAGAGCGCGATCGGCTCGATCCGCGCGCGCATCCGGTTCGATTCGTCGCAGCGCTCCGACGTCGTGATCGTGCCGAAGGGGGGCAGCTACGACCGCGGCAACGCCGCGAACGCGCTCGTGCGTGCGCGCCTGACGGACGAGGGCGAGGGCGCCGCTTACCAGGACTGCCGCATCCGCTTCGCGAAGGCCTGATGGAGAGCTCCACCCCTACAATCGGCGGATGAAGCTTCGCGCCGCGCTGCTCGCCGCCACACTCCTCTCGACCGCCGCGGCCGCCCAGACCGTCACGGTCTCCGCCCGCCGCCTCCTCGACGTGGAGAGCGGGCGTTTCGTCGAGAACCCCGTCGTGCGGATCGAGAACGGCGTCGTCGTCGCCGTCGGGACGCGCGCGCCGGGCGAGAAGGTCACGTGGGACCTTGGCGATCTCACGCTCGTCCCCGGTCTCGCGGACTGCCACGTGCACCTCGTCGGCGCCGAGGAGCAGACGCCCTACGAGAGTCTCGTCGAGACGACCGCGCACGCCGCGCTCGAAGGAGCCGTGAACGCGCGGAAGACGCTGGAGGCAGGTTTCACGACCGTCCGCGACCTCGGAGCGCGCGACTTCGCGGACGTCGCGCTCCGCGACGAGATCGCGGCCGGGAAGGTCGTCGGGCCGCGGATGCTCGTCGCGACGAAGTCCATCTCGGCGACCGGCGGACACGGAGACCGGAACGACCTCCCCGAAGACGTGCACGTGGCGCGTTACTCGGCCGTCGCGGACGGCCCCGAGGAGATTCGGAAGAAGGTCCGCGAGAACATCAAGTACGGCGCCGACTGGATCAAGGTCCTCGCGACGGGCGGCATCGGATCGGCGAAGACCGACCCGCGCCAGTCCGACTACACGGAGGAGGAGATCCGCGCGGCCGTCCTCGCCGCGAAGGAGAAAGGGCGCGACGTCGCCGTGCACGCGCACGGCACGCTCGGCATCCTGCGCGCGGCACGCGCCGGCGTCCGCTCGGTGGAGCACTCCTCGATGCTCGACGACGAGACGATCGCCGCCCTCAAGGCAAACGGGACCTTCATCGTCTCGAACCCGCTCACGAACGCTTACATGCTCGAGCGCGGCGCCGCGGGCGGCTACCAGGACTACCAGCTCAGGAAGTCCCGCGAGGTGAAGGACCTGAAGGTCGAGAGCCTCAGGAAGGCCATCGAGGCGGGGATCCCCGTCGCGTACGGGACGGACGCCGGCGTCCAGATCCACGGGATCAACGGCAAGCAGCTCGCGATGTACGTCGAGGCCGGAATGACGCCGCTCCAGGCGATCCAGTCCGCGACGCTCGTCGCCGCGCGCCTCCTCCGGATGGAGTCGAAGATCGGCAGGGTCGCGCCGGGTTTCTACGGCGACCTCGTGGCCGTCGCGGGCGACCCCTTGAAGGACGTGAGGACGATCGAGTCGCCCCGCTTCGTGATGAAGGAAGGGCGCGCGATCCTCGACCGGCGCTAACGGCCGGCCGCGGCGTCCTTCAGGAGCTCGCGCGCGATTACGAGGCGCTGGATCTCGGACGTTCCTTCGCCGATCGTGCAGAGCTTCGCGTCGCGGTAGTACTTCTCGGCGCCGAAGTCCTTCGTGAAGCCGTAGCCGCCGTGGATCTGCACCGCGAGGTTCGCGACGCGGACGCACACTTCCGAGGCGTAGAGCTTCGCCATCGCGGATTCCTTCGTCGTCATCTTCCCGGAGTCCTTCATCCACCCGGCGCGGTAGATGAGGAGGCGCGCCGCGTCGATCTCCGTCGCCATGTCCGCGAGGTAGTTCTGGATGGTCTGGAACTCCGCGATCGCCTTGCCGAACTGCCTGCGCTGCAGCGCGTACGCGCGCGCCCCGTCGAGGGCGCCCTCGGCGATGCCGAGCGCAAGCGCCGCGATCGAGATGCGGCCGCCGTCGAGGACCTTCATCGCCTGCACGAAGCCCTCGCCCGCGGCGCCGAGCAGGTTCCCGGCCGGGATGCGGCAGTCCTCCATCACGAGAGTCGCGGTGTCGGACGCGCGCATCCCGAGCTTGTTCTCCTTCTTGCCCGCGTGGATCCCCTTCTGGTGGAGGTCCACGACGAACGCGGAGATCCCGCGCCGGCCTGCTGTCCGGTCCGTGACGGCCATGAGGACCGCGACGTCGCCGACGGAGCCGTGCGTGATGAAGTTCTTCGAGCCGTTCAGCACCCACGTATCGCCGTCGCGGGCGGCGGTCGTCTTCGTCCCGGCGCTGTCACTCCCGGCCTCGGCTTCGGTGAGGCCCCACGCGCCGATGAGCTTGCCCTGCGCGAGCGGCGTGAGCCACGTCCGCTTCTGCGCGTCGTTCCCGAAGAGGAACAGGTGGTTCGTGCAGAGGCTGTTGTGTGCGGCGACCCCGAGGCCGATCGAGCCGTCCACGCGCGAGATCTCGTCGACGACGTGGATGTAGTCCATGTAGGAGAGGCCCGCGCCGCCCCATTCCTCGGGGACGAGGACGCCGAGCATCCCGAGCTCCCCGAGCTTCGCGAAGACGTCGCGCGGGAAGACCTGCGCCTCGTCCCACTCCATGACGTGCGGTTTGATCTCCGTCCGCGCGAAGTCGCGGACCATCGCACGGACGGCCTCCTGCTCGTCGGTGAGGGCGAAACCGAATCCGGGGGTGTGTGCGACGGCGGGGGCGGAGGAGGCGGCCATGGAGGACTCCTAAGACGCCTCTGCATTTGACAGAGGCGTCAAATTTTTCGCACCTTAGCACCAACGGCGATCTCGCGCACGCCCGCGACGAGCCGGTCCACCTCGGCCTCGGTCGTGTAGCAGGCCGCCCCGGCGCGGACGAGGCCGTCCTTACCGTGGCCCAACCGCTCGACGAGCGTCGTCGCGTAGAAGTCGCCGTTCGAGACGTAGACGCCGCGCGGCACGAGGGCGCGCGCGACGTCCTCCGACGCGCGGCCTTCGACCGAGAAGCCGACCGTCGGCGTCCGGGGCTGTCCCGGAGGAGGCCCGTACAGCACGACGCCGGGGATCACGGCGAGGCCTGCCCACATTCGGGCGAAGAGCGCCTCGCCGCGCTCGTGGAGCGCCGCGAACGCCCGCGCGAGGCGCGTCCGGCGGTCCCCCGCCTCTCCCGCGAGCGACGCGAGGAAGTCGACCGCCGCACCGCACCCGACGATCCCTTCGTGGTTCTGTGTGCCCGTCTCCATGCGGTCCGGCGCCTTCTCGGGCGCGGGCGCGAGCTTCGGGACGTCGAGCGCCTCGAGGAGCGCCCGGCGCCCCCAGAGGACGCCCGCGTGCGGCCCGTAGAACTTGTACGGCGAGCACGCGAGGAAGTCGGCGCCGAGCGCCGCCAGGTCGACGAGCGCGTGCGGCGCGTAGTGGACGGCGTCGACGAAGACACGCGACCCGTTCGCGTGCGCCATCGTGGCCACGCGCGCGACGTCGTTGACCGTCCCGACGGCGTTGGACGCGGCGCCGACCGCGACGAGGCGCGTCCTTTTCCCGAGGAGCCGGCCGAGGGCCTCGACGTCGAGCCGCGCCGCACCCGGGACGAGCGGCGCCGCCTTCACGACGATCCCGCGGTCCTTCTCGAGCGCCCTCCAGGGGTCGACGTTCGCGTGGTGGTCGAGCTCCGTCACGATGACCTCGTCGCCCGGGAGCCACTCGCGCGCGAGGGCGCGCGCGAGGTGGAACGTCAGCGTCGTCATGTTCGCGCCGAAGACGATCTCCGACGGATCACCGCCGAGGAAGTCCGCGAGCGCGCCGCGGGCCGCCGCGATCCTCGCGTCCGTCTCGACGCTCGTCGGGTAGACCCAGTGGGTATTCGCGTTGTGATGGAGGAGGTAGTCCGTCATGGCGTCCGCAACCGCGCGCGGCACCTGCGTGCCGCCCGGGCCGTCGAAGTACGCAACGGGGAGTCCGCCCTCGCGGCGATCGAGAGCCGGGAAGTGCGAGCGGATTTCGGAGACGGAGGAGACGTCGGAGATGGAGTCGGCGCTCATGAGCCGAGACTATCCGCTGGCGGGCCCGCCGTCTTCGCCAAACACCTCGGCCTCGAACGTCGAGACGTGCGTGCTCTCGTCGCGCCACGCCTCCGGCGGCAGGCTCGCCTTCGCGCAGGCGTGGCCCAGGAACTCGCGTACACCCCAACCCAATTCCACGGCGACCTGGGGAAGCAGGAGGCCGCGCCGGCGGTCTCTCTCGACGAGAAGGCCATGGACGCCGATCTCGACCGCGGCGAGCGGGTTGGAGACGGGAGCGAACGGGGACAGGACCGAGATCTCCAGGCTCAGGCGCGCGAGCTCGTCCGGCGTCGCGGGCGGGAAGCGCGGGTCCTCGAGGAGCGCGTGGACCGCGTTCGCCTCGACGTCGGTCCAGAGCGGCCGCACGGGCTCGACGCTGCCGATGCAGCCGCGCAAGTGCCCGGCGCGCTTCCACGTGACGAAGCACATGCCCGGCGCGGCGAGGCGGCCGGCCGGCGGGGGCGGCTCCGGGCCGCCCGGCGGGAGGTCGAGCGCGCGGGCGGCCGCGCGGCGCGCACGCAGGAGGAGGTGGGCTTTCTCCGACGGCGTCAGCGTCACGGTGCGGGTCCGATCGCGGCGCCCGGATAGTAATGGGCGAGGATCTCGCGGTACGTCCGGCCGGAGAGGGCCATGCCGAAGGCGCCCGTCTGGCAGAGGCCGACCCCGTGCCCCCAGCCGCGGCCGTAGAACGTGAAGACGCGTCCGCCGCCCTCTTCCGTGCCTACGACGACGTTGAAGAGGCTCTCGGGCAACCCGAGTGCGAACCGGATCTCGAGGCCCGTGAGCGTGAGCGTCCCCTTCGGGGTGGCCACGGCGACCGTGCGCGCGCGCCCGGACGCCCCACGCGCCGTCACGGCGACGCCGGTCGGGTCGGCGGCGTTCTTCGTGCCCTCGCGCTCCCGGATCTTCGCGCCGAGCTCGCCCGCCGTGAAGCGCCGCGTCCAGTGCTCCCACGCCGAGTCGCGGTCGTACGCCCCCGCGGCAGCCTGCGGCGGGAACACGATTCCGCACGCCTTGCCGTCACGGACGAAGACGCGCACCTTGTCACCCGCGAAGAACGTGCGGCTCGCGACCTGGCTGAGGGCCTCGTTGCCGCCTTCGAACAAGACCAGGGATTCCTTTGAAAGTGAATAGGAAGAACGCCCCCTGGCGCTCTTCAGGCTGAGGCCGGCTTCGCCGTTGCTGAGGATCCGTCCTTCCACGTCCTCGAAGTCGCCGACTCTCGAAAGCAGGACGGCGTAGATCCCCGCAACCTCCTCGGGCTTCAAGGCCCGGTCGACGGGCAGCGCGCTGCCGCCCCCGAGCTGGAAGCGCTGGAGCGCGGCGAAGGACGCCTTGGCCCTCTCCGACCACCTCGCGGGGAGGCCCGATCGCTCGGACTCCTCCGAAAGCACCGCGACGTCGAATCCGGCGGCCGCCGCGATCTCGGTGTAGACGGCCGGAACGGAGAGCGGATGCGGCTTCGACGCCCCCGCCACGGCGAGGCCGAGCCGCTGCCGGACCGCCTCACGCGTCTTCTCGGGAACCTTCGTCTTCTCGCCGAGCGAAGCGGCCAGCGCCCGCCCTCTCGCCGCGAGGAGCGTGACGGTCCCCTTCTTCGCCGGGACCGACGACTCGATCGTCAGCGGCGATTCGCCTGCGCACGGGACGGACGCAAGGTACGGCGCGTCGACGTTCGCGTACCCGGCCATGACGTCCGGCGCGTTTTCGGTCCGGCCGCCGCACGTGGACGTGAAGAGCGCGTCTGCGACGGCGCCCTTCCACAAGAGCACCTCGCCGGCCGTTTCCTCGACGGCGCGCGTCGAGAGCGGGCTCTCGGCCGACGCCCCCGCGTAGACCTGGCAGCGCGGCGTCGCGCAGAGGTCGTAACCCTCGGCGGCAAACTGGCCGCGGTGTTTGGCGGCGTACGAGCGCGCCGCGACAGCCTGGGCCTTCAGCGCCTCGACTTCGTCGTAGACGCGGGGGCCCATCTCGGCCGGGACGACGCCCTTGAGGTAGTCCTCGAGGCCGACGCGGTTGATCACGTGGAGCGTTCCCCTCGCGGTCGCGCGCACGGCGAGCCGGCCACGGTACGTCGCGTCGGCCCACGGCGCGAGCGCGCCGCTCGCGGGCGCGACCTCGACGGGCGACGGCCAATCGGAGCCGGCGCCGTCGTCCGTCACGCGCAGGCCGGCACCCGCAGGGGCGAAGAGGAGCGGTCCGCGGCGCCGCTCGACGCGCTCGCCCGCGGCGAGGAGCCAGTCGCCCGCGGGGAACGCGGCGGAGGCGCGATCCACGGCGAGGCTCACGTCGAGCGAGGGAGCCGGCAGCGGCGCGAGGCGAGGCGCCGGTGTCGGCGTCGGCGTCGGCGTCGGCGTCGGAGAGGGGACTGCGAGCGCAGGGGTCGCGACACGTGCCGCGGGAGGCGCCACGCGCGGCGCGGGAGGCGAGGCGCAACCCGCCGCGAGGGCGAAACCGGCCAGAGCGGCGAGGCGCCTCACGGCGCGGGCGGCTCCGAAACGGGCGTCTCCGGAACGGGCGCCTGCGGAACCGCCCCGTCCTGCGGCCACAGGGCCACGAACGAGCCCGTGATGGCCGCGTCGTACGCGAGCGTCGCAAGCGTCTGGACGAGGATGAAAACCACGCTGATTGCGACGAGAGCCCACGTCCCGGCGTTCACGGCCCCGGCCACGAACGTGAGGACGACGCGCGGAAGCACGAACGCGAGACCGACCGTCATCCCGCCCGCGAGCGTCAGGAGGTAGAGGGTCACGGCCCGGCCGGGGATCTCCCCGGCCTGCGCGATCCCGCGTGCGGTCGCGGCGAGGGCCTCGAGACGCTCCACGGCGATCGCCCGGCCCGCCGCGAGGTAGACGATCCGGAGCGCCCCGCCGCATGCGATTCCGACGGGCACGGCGACGGCCAGCACGACGGCCGAGAGCACGACGACTGCGGGGCGTTCGTTCGCGATGCCCACGACGACGCCTGCGGCGGGCGCCACGAGGAGCATGGCGAGGAACGAGGCCGCGAGTCCGTAGAGATTCACGAGCGCGAAAAACGGGCCGAACTGCTCGCGCGCCGACGCGACGAAAGCGCGGAACACCGCCGGGTGCCGGAACGCACCGAGCGCGGCACCCTCGGGCGCGCGCGCGTCGGCCTCGGCAAGGGCGCCCGTGACGCCCGCCCGCAGCCACGCCGCAAACGCCGTCAGGACGATGAGGACTGCGAGGAGGGCGAGGAGACCCGCGAGGATGAGGACCGGAGCCTCCAGGATGCGGACGTGGAGGTCCTCGAGGACGTCCGCGAACCCGCGGGGCCCGCGGCGAAGCTCGGTCACCCGGCTCGCGAAGAACCCGCCCGCCGCTGCCGCGACGGCGAAGCCGGCCCCACCGCACACGGCCAGCATGGCACTGCCGAGCGCGAGCGGTGCGAGGAGGAGGCCGGGGTTGGCGGCGACCAGCGAGACCCCGCGCCCGAACGCCGCGGGCGCCGACCGCGTGCGTGAGGCGGGGACACCGGTCTCAGGCACTCCAGGCTCGCTGCTTCTTGCGGTAGTCGTCCCCCTCGATCAGGACGGGGACGCACATCTCGTGCAATCGGCTGCGGACGAGGACGCCGACGCGCCCTTCCAGAGTCTCGTCGCCCGTGCGCGCCGGGACGTCGCCGTAGTTCGACGTCACGATCGTGATCCGCTGGCGGTTGTAGCGCGTGTTGATGAGCCCGTAGAGGACGTCGCGCACCCAGTCCGTCGGACGCTGCGCGCCGAGCTCGTCGAGAACGAGGATCTCCGCCTCGCGATAGGGAGCCAGGACGTCGTCCGCGCTGTCCGCGTTCGTCTTCGAGAAGGTCGCCTTGATGCGCTCGAGGAGATCCGAGAAGTCGCAGAAAACGCCCCGCGCGCCGCACTCCTCGATGAGCCTCCGAAGGATCGCCGTGGCGAGGTGGGTCTTGCCGACGCCGACCGTGCCAATGAAGAGGAGGCCGTAGCGGACCGACTTCCACTCCTCGACGAACTTGACCGCCTTCATCTTCGCGACGCGCTGGGACGCCGGCGCGTCCTTGTGGACGATGTAGTTCTCCAGCGTGCAGTTGCGGTAGCGCTCGGGAATCAGGGCGGCCCCGAGGCGCGCCTCGGCGAGGTCCTCGATGCGGCACCGGCACGGGACGGCCTTCCCCCCGGGCGTCTCGACGACGCCGAAGCCCTTGCAGAACGGGCAGGTCTCGGGAAGAGCTTCGGAGGACATCAGTTCAGGAACGCCTTCAGCGCGCGGCTCTTCATGGACCGCTTGATGCGCGCGATCGCCTGCGCCTCGATCTGGCGCACGCGCTCGCGCGAGAGGTGGAGCTCCTCGCCGATCTCCTGGAGCGTCATCGGCTCACGCTCCCCTTCCGTGCCGTCCTCCGGGATCCCGAACCGCCGGCAGAGGATCGCGCGCTCTTTCTTCGGCAGCGCCTCGAGGAGCGTCCGCGTCTGCTCCACCGACGAGCGCCGGAGAAGCTGCTCGTCCGCGGCCGCGACGGTCGTCTGTTCGAGCGTGTCCTCGAGCGTCCGGTCCTCCTCGAGGCCGAAGACGCCGGACAGGGACTCGGAGCTGCGGGTCATCCCCATGAGGTTCTCGGCGTCGACGACCTTCAGGCCTGCCTCCGCAGCAATCTCCTGCATCGTCGGCTCGCGGCTGAGGGAACGGGTGAGCGCCTCCTTGATGCGGCCGAGGCGCGAGTGGAGCGTGGCTTGCTTGTGGGGCAGCCGGATCGCGCCCCACTGCTCGGAGAGGGCGTTCGAGATCGCCTGGCGGACCCACCAGACGGCGTAGGTGATGAACTTGACGCCGCGCTCGGGGTCGAAGCGGCGCGCGGCCTGGATGAGGCCGATGTTCCCTTCGTTGATCAGGTCGAGAAACGAGACCTCCGGCGAATGGAACCGCTTCGCGTACGAGACCACGAACCTGAGGTTGCCGCGGACGAGCTCATCCACGGCCTCCTTCTTGGCCTCCTCGGGAGTCGCGAGGTCCTGGATGACGCGGCCGAGCTCCCGCTCCCGCTCCGGCTCAAGGACCGAGTAGCGGGCAATGTCGTCCAGATACTTCCGGAGGACCTTGGAATCGTCGTCGGGGCGCAGCCTTGAAGTCACCGGCCGGTGATTATCACCTCTCGGCGGGGGCGGCGGTATCCCTCAGTCGTACTTGAGAACGATGGCGCCCCGGGGCCGCACGGCGAGTGCCTTCTCGTCCCTCGAGCCCGCCCCGCCCCGGGCCGCGTGGTCCTTCGCGACGGCCCGGATCGCTTCCATGAGCCGTCCGACCTCGCCCTCCATCCGGGCGAGGCGCGACTTGAGATCGAGGATCACTTCAACGCCCGCGAGGTTCACGCCGAGCTCGCGCGTGAGCGTGAGGATGATCTCCAGCCGCTCGACGGTCTCGAGGTCGTAAAGGCGCGTGTTCCCCGACGAGCGCGCGGGCCGGATGAGGCCCTCGCGCTCGTAGAGGCGCAGCGTCTGCGGGTGGACGCCGAAGCGCTTCGCGATGACGCCGATGAAGACGTAGGTCTCCCGCGGCGGCGCCCCTTTTCGGTCGCGGCCCACGGGACCTTACTTCTTCTCTTCCACGACCTCGGCGTCGATGACGTCCTCGGCCTTGGCGCCAGACGGGCCGCCCGCGGCACCGCCCTCGGGCTCGCCCGCGGCCGGCGGCGCCGCCGTCTTGTAGAGGGCCTCGGCGATCTTGTAGCTGGCCTTCTGAAGGTCCTGCGCCGCCTTCTTGAGGGCCTCGGCGTCGCCGGACTGGCTCTCGAGCACCTTCTTCGCCTCGGCGACGGCGGCCGTCACGGCTTCCTTGTCGGCCGCGGGGACCTTTTCACCGCTCTCCTC
>JBBQDQ010000089.1:0-13987 GCA_038319835.1 Thermoanaerobaculia bacterium
CACGGTGCGATCTGCGGCGAGTCGACTCGTGAGGCGTCTTCCGTATTCGTCGCCCAGGTTGACGACCGCCTTTCCCTCCGGCTTCAGCAGTCCGAAGAGCCGCGCCTTCGCCTCGAAGTACTCGTCCATGTCCTTGTGGAAGTCGAGGTGCTCGTGCGAGAGGTTCAGGAAGAGCGCGGCGTCGAACGAGCAGCCCGCGAGACGCTCGAGGGCGAGCGCGTGCGACGAGCACTCCAGCGTGGCGGCCGTGCCGCCGTCCGCGGCGAGCGCGCCGAGCATCGGCTGGAGCTCCGTCGCCTCCGGCGTCGTGTGCGGGGACGGGATCGCCGCCGCGTCGCCGCCCGCACCGCGGTAGACGATCGTCCCGAAGAGGCCGCGCTTTTCGTGGCGCGCCGCGAGGAGACGATCCACGAGGAACGCCGTCGTCGTCTTGCCGCTCGTCCCCGTGACGCCGGCCGTGACGAGACGCTCCGTGGGCCGCCCCGCGAGGAGCGCGGCCATGAGGCCCGCGGCGCGGCGGGGGTTCTCGACGGAGAGGTACGGCACGTCGAGGCTCTCGGGCCCAGGCGCGAGGCCCATCGCCGCGACGGCGCCGCGCTCGACGGCGTCCGCCACGAAGCGGCGGCCGTCGGACTTCAGACCGGGGAACGCCGCGAAGAGCGTGCCCGGCGCGGCGGCGCGCGAATCGTGCGAGATGGCCGAGACGTCCGGATCGCCCGGCGCGCCGGAGACGGCGTGCGGAACCTCGGCGGCCAACGCGGAGAGCCTCACGGCATCTCCCCTTCGGCGGCCGCCCGGCCGGGGGTGGGCGAAAGGACGAGCGCGCACGTCGTCCCGCGCGACAGGGGCGTGCCCGCGGGCGGGTCCTGCGAGATCACGAAGCCCGAGCCCTGCAGCCGCGCCGCAATCCCGCGCGTCGCGAGGAGGCGCACGGCGTCACGGGCGCTCTTGCCCGCGAGATCCGGCACGGCGTCCTCGTCGGTCTCGGAACCGCTGCGGTTCGACGCAGGCACCACACCGGCGGCCGCGAGCTGCGCGCCCACGGAAACCGCGGCGGCGCCCGCGGAGAGGTCCGCGGTGATGACGGCCGAACGTCCGCCGGCGGGCCGGTCAGGCGCGACCCTCAGGATGCGCATGACGTCCGCGCCGATCAGGGAGAAGACGGGCGCGGCGACGTCGCCGCCGTACGTCTTCCCGCGCGGTTCGTCCACGACGACCGCGATCACGACGCGCGGCGCGTCGGCCGGCACGAAGCCGATGAACGAGGCGACGTACTTTTCCTTGGAATACCCGGCGCCGGGAATCGCCTTCTGCGCGGTGCCCGTCTTCCCGGCTGCGCTGTAACCCGGAATGGCGGCTGCTTTTCCAGTTCCCATCTCGACGACCCTCGCGAGGAGGCGTCGCATCTGCCGTGCCGTCTCGTCCGAGAGAACACGGGACGGTTCGGGCCTCGGGATGCTCCGGAACTCGTCACTTCCGCTCCGTTTCACGGCCTCGACGAGATGGAGGGTCGGGAGGACGCCGCCGTTCGCGATCGCCGCGTAGGCGCGGGCCATCTGGAGGACCGTGACGCCGATCTCCTGCCCGAACGCCATCGTCGGGAGGGTGAGCGCGCTCCATCCCTTGGCGTCCTGCAGGAGGCCCGACGTCTCGCCTTCGAGCTCGACGCCCGTCTTCTGGCCGAAGCCGAAGCTCCGCACCGCCTTGTAGAACGCCTGCCGCCCCAGCCCCATCGCGACGTGCGCGATCCCGATGTTCGAGGAGTGCACGAGGATGTCGCCGATCGTGAGCGCGCTCCAGCCTTTGCCGCCGTGCTCGTGGATCGTCGTCGAGCCGATCGTGAGCGTTCCGCCGCCGCAGTCGACCGGGTCGTCGAGGCCGATCGTCCCGCCGTCGAGCGCCGCGCCCGCCGCCACGATCTTGAAGGTCGAGCCCGGTTCGTAAGCGTCCGCGAGCGGCCGGCACTTGCGCGCCTCGGCGTCCGCGTCGCCGTAGTGATTCGGGTCGAACGGCGGCCACGACGCGAGCGCCAGGACGGCGCCGGTCGCCGGGTCGAGGACGATCGCGGAGGCGCCCTTCGGGTGGAACTCGTCCGCGACGCGCCCGAGCTCGCGCTCGGCCGCGTGCTGGATCGCGGCGCGCAGCGTGAGCTTCAGCGACGCCCCCTCGATGCCCTCTGAAGGCGCCTCGCCGCCGCCGCGCATGCGCACGGCGTAGGGCCGCTTGGCCGCGTCTTTCAGGAGCGTGACGCGCACAGGCCGGCCGCGCACCTCGGAGTCGTAGCGGTACTCGAGCCCGCCGAGACCCTTGTCCTCGGTCCCGACGTACCCGAGAACGGCGGCCGCGAGCGGGCCCTCGGGGTAACGGCGCAGCGACTCGGGCACGAGGGAGACGCCCGGAAGGTGCTTCTCGAGCGACAGCGCGCGCACGCGGTCCGCGTAGGCGTTCGAGACCCGTCGCGCGATCCACACGAATTCCTTGTCGGACTCGAACTTGCGCTGGAGGTCCTTCGCGGGAATCTTGAGGATCGGCGCGAGGATCGCGGCTTCTCCCGCCGGATCGGCGACGTCCGATGGGGTCGCGAAGACGGAGTCCGCGCGCGCGTTCACGGCCAGCGGCTTGCCATCCGCGTCCTCGATCGTTCCGCGCCGCGGCGCGAGCTCCGTGACGCGCTCCTGCTGCTTCCGGGCGCGGCGCGTGAACTCGGCTCCACGGAAGATCTGCAGGTCCACGAGCCGCACGAAGAGGCACAGGATCCACACACCCACCAGGCCCAGGAGGACGTAGGCGCGACGCGACGGATCGGGGCGGCGGAGTGTGCTCAGGGCGCCTCCCGGCGCGCGGCGGGCGGCCGCGCGGGCGGAGGCGCCGGAGAGAGCGCCGCGTCCTTCACGAGCACGACCTGGTCGAGCGTCGGGGGCACGAGGCCGAGCGTCTTCCTCGAGACGTCCTCGACCCGCGAGAGCGCGGCCGCCTGGGCGCGGTCCATCTCGAGCTTGCGCTTCGTCTCGACAAGCGCGTCCCGCTTCTTCACCACCTTGGCGAGCTGGTAGCCGAGCTCGACCGTCTTGACGTTCGCCCAGATCGCGACGAACAGGACGACGAGGGGCGGCACGGCGGCGAGCGCGAGACCGAAGAGCTCGCGCGATCGGCGGCGGTCGCGCTCCCGGACCAGATAGACGTTTTGGACGGGACGGTTGACCGCGCGGGCGTAGGCCATGGGGTTCTTACCGCGGCGGCGTCGGCGGGCCGGACTCCTCGGCGACGCGCTCCAGGGTGCGAAGCCGCGCCGAGCGGGCGCGCGGGTTCTCGCCGAGCTCGGCGAGCGAGGGGCGGATGGCCTTCTTCGTGACGAGCGCCATGACGCGGCGGCGCGAGCACACGCAGACGGGGAACGAGGGCGGACATGTGCAGCCCGCCGTGTGGCGCTGGAAGACGTGCTTGACGATCCGGTCTTCGAGCGAGTGGTACGAGAGGACGGAGAGCCGCGCCCCGAGCGCGAGACGCGAGATCGCGTCGTCGAGGAACCGTTCGAGCTCGACGAGCTCGCGGTTCGTCGCGATCCGTATCGCCTGGAAGACGCGCGTCGCCGGGTCCATGTGCTTCTCGCGGCGGGGGCCGAGAGCCCTGAGAACGAGGCGTCGCATCTCGGCGGTGGTCCGGATGGGAGCCGTCTCCCGTGCCTCCACGACCCTGCGCGCGATCGGTCCGGCCATGCGCTCTTCCCCCCATTCGCGGAAAATCCGCGTCAGTTCATCCCGTGAAGCGGTCGCGACGATGTCCGCGGCCGTCGGGCCGTCGGGCCCCATCCGCATGTCGAGCGGTCCGTCCTTCATGAACGAGAACCCCCGCTCGGCGCGGTCGATCTGCATCGACGAGACGCCGAGGTCCGCGAGGACGCCGGCCACGCGGTCGATCCCGAGGACGTCGAGGTGCGCCGCGACGTCCTCGTGGCGGCCCTGGACCGTGACGAGGCGTTCGCCGAAGCGCGCGAGGCGACTCGTCGCGAGGGCGAGCGCCTCGGGGTCGCGGTCGATTCCGACGACCCGCACGAGGGGCGACGCCTCGAGAAGGGCCTCGGCGTGTCCGCCGAGGCCGAGCGTCGCGTCGACGAACACGCCGCCACCCTCCGGCCGGAGAGCCGCGACGACCTCACGGAGGAGGACGGGGACGTGACCCGCGCGTTCTCCTTCCATGGCGGACCGTCAGACGAGATGGCGAGCGAGTTCGTCGTAGTCCTCATCCGTGATCGTGGCGGTCTTGAGAGTCTTGAGATGGCGGGCGCGGTCGACGAGGCGGAGGTGGTCGGTCTGCCCGAGGACGAGCGCGTCGCCCGAGAGGTTCGAGATCTCGCGCAGGAGAGAGGGCACGAGGAGGCGCCCCTGTGCGTCCATCCGCACCGTCTGGCCGAACGTGTTGAAGCGTTCCTGGAACTTGGCCTTCGCGCGGTGGATCGCCGGCATCGCGGCGAGCTTTTCCTCGAGCGCGTTCCAGACCGGCATGGGGAAGATCAGGACGTCCGCTCCGGAGATCGACGTCAGGAAGAACTCCGGACCGAACGTGTCCTCGACGGGCTCGCGGAAGACGGCCGGGACCTTGAAGCGGCCCTTCTCGTCCACCGTCGTTTCGGCGCTGCCCCGGAGGCGGTCCATAATCCCTTTCGTGAAAAGCGGAGGCGGAGGCGGTGGCAGGCCCCGGGGGCCCACCATTCACCACCACTGACCACTTTTTTCCACCACGAGTATCCGGCGATCCCGGCGGGGGCGTCAAGCGAAATCCCGTCTCAGGAGCGGGTTGCGTCCCGGAGAGCCGCCGCACGGCGGTGGTACCCTCGCCGCCCGTGACGGCGCCCTCCATCGCTCCCGCTCCCGCGCCGCTCTTCGTCGCCGCCGAGGGCCCGCTCGACCACCTTCTCGCCCGGCTCGACGCGGGCGGCGGCGTGCCCGTCGCGCTCGACACCGAGGCCGATTCCTTCCACCACTATTACGAGAAGGTGTGTCTCGTTCAGATCGGCCTCGGCGCGGAGGCGTTCCTCGCGGACCCGCTCGCGGGGGTCGACCTCGCGCCGCTCTTCGCCCGGCTCGCCGGACGGCCGCTCCTCCTGCACGGGGCGGACTACGACCTCCGGTTGCTCTATCGCGGCTATGGCTTCCGCGCCTCGTCGCTCTTCGACACGATGATCGCCGCGCAGCTCCTCGGCGAGAAGGAGATCGGCCTCGCGGCGCTCCTCGCCGCGCGCGTCGGCGTCACGCTGGACAAGGCCCACCAGCGCGCGGACTGGAGCGAGCGGCCACTCTCGCCTTCGATGTCCGCGTACGCCGCCGCGGACGTCGTCCACCTCCCGGCTCTCGTCGCGTCGCTCACGGCCGACCTCGAGACGAAGGGCCGCCTCGCGTGGCACGCCGAGGAGTGCGCGCGGCTCGCGCAGACGGCCTTCCCGTCCGAGCGCGCCGCCGACGACGAGAACGACTGGCGGATCAAGGGCTCGAACGGCGCGTCGGACCACGAGCGCGCCTTCGTGCGCGCGTTCTGGGAGGCCCGCGAGGCGCGCGCCCGCGCACTGGACCGGCCGCCCTTCCGCGTCCTCACGAACGAAAGGCTCCTCACGGCCGCCGCGCTCGCGGCCCGTGGCGAACGCGACCTCGCCCGGCTTTTCCCGGGGCCCCGGCCCCTCCCCGCGCCGTTCGCCCAGGCCGTGAGGGCCGCTCTCGAGACCGCCGCGGCGGTCGCGCCCGCCGACTGGCCGAAGCCCCGACGGGGAGAGCGCGCCGAGACGGACCCCGCGCTCGAGCGGGAGGTCGACACCCTCAAGAAGACGCGGGACGTCAAGGCCGTCGCGCTCGGGCTCGACCCCGGCGTCCTCGCGTCGCGGGCGACGCTCACGGCCGCCGCGCGCGTCAAGCGCGCACACGGCCGGGTCACGCCGGAGCTCCTCGCGACCGAAGGCGGGCTCTCGCGCTGGCGCGCGGAGATTCTCGCGGGTTGACCCGGAGGCGAAGCGCTCCGGTCAGAACCTCAGGATCAGGCCGCCGTAGGCGTCGCCCTGCGAGAGGACCTTCGTCCCGTAGTACGTCGTGCAGCCGCCCCCGTCGCTGCACGACTCGTACGCGCCTTCTGCGGGGTTGACGTAGACCGGCAGCCAGCGCGCCCCGAGGCGCAGGCCGAAATGGTCCGCGAAGTAGTACTTCACGCCGCCTCCCACGCTGGCCGAGAAGCGCGTGAGCGTCGCGAACCCCGGCGAGGGCGTGAACATCGTGACGCCGAAGAGGAGGTCGATGTAAAGCCGCGCCCGGCTGTCCGCTTCGCCCGACTGCCAGAGGCCGCCGAGCTGGAGCGTGTCGGTGTTCAGGTGCGCGAGCTTCGGCTCCCCGCCCGCCGGAGCGGACGCGGTGAACGTCGCGGCCAGCTCGGAGTTCTGGTGGCTCCAGAGGGCTTCGAGAGAGCCCCACGGCGCGAACGGGATCTCGAGCATGGCCCCCCAGCTCGTCGAGTCCGGGATTTTCACCGTCTCGACCGTCGCCGTCGCCGGTTTGGCCGTCGTGCCGCCGAATCGCCAGCCGGCCGTCGCCGTGATCTCGACGGACGAGTCGCGAGACGCCTTCGTGCCGGCCGGAAGGGTCTGGACGCCGCCGGAGGCGCCGGACACCGACGATTCCTTCACGACCGAGTCGGGTGCCGGAGCAGGCGGCGTGAAGTACGGCTTGGCGTCCGCGTTCACGCGGAACACGGCCTCGCGCTTGAGCTTGTCGAGGTACTCGGCGAGCTTCTTCTGGAACTGGGTGTCCTGCTCGCGCTTGAGAAGATCGGCCTTCACCTCGCCGAACGGCTTGTAGGAGACGGGCACCTTGTCGAGGACCTTCACGAGGTGCCACCCGAACTTCGTCTGGATCGGGTCGGACACGGCCCCCACGGGGAGCGAGAAGACGGCCTTGTCGATGTCGGCCGCGAGCTCGCCCTTGGCGACGATGCCGAGGTCGCCGCCCTTGCTCTTCGTCCCGCCGTCCGAGAAGTCCTTCACGACGGCCTCGAACTTCGCGCCGCCCTTCAGGAGGTCCGACGCTTCCCGGGCGCGCCGGGCCGCCGCGGACGGGTCGTCGCCCTTGGAGACGAGGATCTCCGCGAGGTGCGCCTTCTCCGGGACGCGCCAGGTCTCCTTCTCGCGCTCGTAGATGAGCCGGAGCGCGTCGTCCGAGAGGTCGACCTTGGCCTGCACCTCGCGCCCGACGACGCGCTGGAGCGTCTGCGAGCGGCGGAGCTGCTCGCGCAGACGGTCGATCGTGAGGCCCGAGGCGGCGAGGCTCTTCGTGAATTCCTCGTCGGTCTTGACGTTGTTCTGCTCCTTGAGCCGCTTGATCTGGTCCTCGATCTCCTGGTCCGTCGTGATGAGGTCGAGCTCCTTGGCCCGGTCCTCGAGGAGGGCCTCGTTGACGAGCTCCTCCATGACGCTCTTCTTGAGCTCCTCGCGGAGCGCGGCCGTCGGAGGCGCGCCGTTCTCCCGCGCGTTCTGCTCGATGCGGGCGTCGAACTGGCTCTGCGTGATGATCCGCGAGTTCACGTGGATCAGGATCCGGTTCACGATCTCGCTGGCCGAGAGCGGGGACGCCGGGGCGAGGGCGACGAGGGCAGCCAGGAAGGCGGCCACCGCGCCGGGCGGTCTGAAAAAGGGCCGAAATGTCGTCACAGCCCGGGAGTCTAGCGAAATCCGGGCCGCCTACCGGGGCGCCGCCGCTTTCGGGTTCGTGCCGACGTACGGGAACGGCAGATGGTCCTCGAGGACGGCTACCGGGAAGGCCGCCCGGGCCTCCGCGATCGCGTCCTCCACGGCCTTCCCGCTGCGCTCCTCCGCGAGGGAGATGCGCAGGCCGGGGCGGGCCTCGTCGAAGGTGATGTCGCGGCCGTCGAGGCGCTCCTCGACGCGGAAGACGTGGAACCCGTGCGGCGCGGCGAGCACCCCCGTCGTCCCGCCCGCGGGCAGCCCCCAGATCGCCTTCTCGAACTCCTGCGGCAGGTCGGAGCGGCCGAGGAGGCCGAGGGCGCCTCCGGAGGCCGCGTTCGGCGCCGCGCTGGAGGCGCGCGAGACGTCGATCCACGCAGCGCCTTTCTCGAGCTTCTTCAGCGCCGCGTCGGCGGCCTCGTGCGTCTGGAAGAAGAGCTGCGAGACCCGCACGAGCGCAGGCCTCCTGTAGCGGTCCGCGTGCTCGGCGTATTCCTTGCGCAGCTCCGCGTCGCCGAGCGCGTCGAGGCCGGCGCGGCGCGAGAGGTAGGCGCGGCGGCGCTCGGTCGCCGTCGAGCCCGCGACCGGCGGCTGCGCGGCGGCGACGGCACGGTCGAGGAGGACTTCCTCGAGGTACTGGTCGAGCAGGCTCGAGAGGACGCGGGGCGAGACGTTCTTCGGGTCTTCCCCCGCCGCGTTGCGCGCCGACACGAAGAACTCGTCGAGCGTGACGTGCCGGTCGCCGACCGTCGCGACGACGGACGGTCCCGGGGCCCCGGCCCGGCGGCCGATCTTCGAGCAGCCCGGCGCGACGAGGAGGAGCGCGGCGGCCGCGAGCGGCGCGAGGCGCCTCAAGAGAACCCCGCCGGAACGGCGCGCGGCCGCGCGAGGGAGACGAGGACGTCGCGGGCGCGCGCCGCGAGGGCCTCCGGCGCCGCGCCGAGGAACGCCTTCGGGATGCGAAAGGCGTCCGGCCCCGCCGCCACGAGCCGGCCGGCCTTCAGGAGATCGACGACCTTCGCGGGATCGAGGGCGTGGTCCTTCTCGAGCGTCGCCGCGAGCTCGTCGCCCCGGCGCTGGAGCGCGCGCACGCCGAGGGCGCGCGCGAGGAGGCGCAGGCGCGCGAGCTCGAGGAGGTGCGCGAATTCCGGCGGAGCCGCCCCGTAGCGATCCGAGGCCGCGGTCGCCTCCCGCCGGAGAGTCTCCTCGTCGGCCGCGCCCGCGACCTTCTTGTAGAGCGCCATCCGGAGGCTCTCCTCGGGGATCCACGACGCCGGAAGGGCGAGCGGCACGCCGAGCTGGAGCGTCACGTCGCGCGTCTCGGGCACACTCTCGCCCTTCATCACGGCCATCGCCTCTTCGAGGAGGTTCACGTACGTCTCGAAGCCGACCGACTCGATGTGCCCGGACTGCTCGCCGCCGAGGACGTTGCCGGCGCCCCGGATCTCGAGGTCCTTCGCCGCGATGCGGAAGCCCGCGCCGAGGTCCGAGAACTCCTGGATCGCGCGCAGCCGCCGCCGCGCGTCGTCCGAGAGCGGCATCCCGGGCGGGACGAGGAGCCAGCAGCTCGCGGCCTTGTCGCTCCGGCCCACGCGCCCGCGCAGCTGGTAGAGCTGCGAGAGCCCGTAAAGGTCGGCGCGATCGATGATCATCGTGTTGGCCGAGGGGATGTCCAGCCCATTCTCGACGATCGTCGTCGCGAGGAGAAGGTCCGCCGCGCGGGTCACGAACGCGCGCATGGCCCGCTCGAGCTCGCCCTCGGACATCTGGCCGTGGGCGCTCACGACCTTCACGTCCGGGACGAGCGCGGCGAGCCTCTCGCGCCACAGTCCGAGCGACTCGATCCGGTTGTGGACGACGTAGACCTGCCCCCCGCGGTCGACCTCGGCACGGATCGCCTCGCGGATCACGGCGTCGTCCAGGGCGACGACGTGCGTGTCGATCGCGAGGCGGTCCTTCGGGGGCGTCTCGATGACGGACAGGTCGCGGATCCCGGCGAGCGAGAGGTGGAGGGAGCGGGGGATCGGCGTCGCGGACATCGCCAGGACGTCCACGGAGGCGCGCCACTCCTTGATCCGCTCCTTCTGCGCGACGCCGAAGCGCTGCTCCTCGTCCACGACGAGGAGGCCGAGGTCTTTGAACTTCACGTCCTTCGAGAGGATCCGGTGCGTTCCGACGACGACGTCGAGCGTCCCTTCGGCGAGGCGCCGGAGGACCTCCTGCTGCTCCTCCTTCGTCCGGAAGCGCGAGAGAAGGTCGAGCGTGACCGGGAAGGCCGCGAAGCGGCGCTTGAGCGTCCGGAAGTGCTGGTCCGCGAGGATCGTCGTCGGCGCGAGGAAGGCCGCCTGCTTGCCGTCGAGGACACACTTGAAGATCGCGCGCATTCCGACCTCGGTCTTGCCGTAACCGACGTCGCCGCAGAGCAGCCGGTCCATGGGTTTGTCCGACTCCATGTCCCTCTTCACGTCGCGGATCGCGGCCGCCTGGTCCGGCGTCTCCGTGTACTCGAACGCGTCCTCGAACTCCTTCTGCCACGGCGAGTCCTTCGAGAACGCGTGGCCCGGCGCCGCGGCCCTCCGCGCGTAGAGCTTCAGGAGCTGGTCCGCGATGTCCTTGACGGCCTTGCGGACGGAGGATTTGCGCTTCTCCCAGCCCGCCCCGCCCAGCCGGTCGAGCACGGGCGTCGCCCCGTCACCGGCCGAGGCGTACTTCTGGATGAGGTCGAGGCGCTCGACCGGGACGAGGAGCTTCGCGTCCCCCGCGTAGCGCAGGTCGACCATCTCGCGCAGGGAGCCCGCGTCATCGATCCGCGCGAGGCCCGCGAAGAGCCCGAGGCCGTAGTCGCGGTGGACGACGACGTCGCCGACCCGGAGGTCGCGCAGGTCGGAGAGGAACGCCTCCGAGGCCGACCTCCGCCGCGGCGAGGCGGTGCGCGGCTCGCCGAAGAGGTCCGTCGTCGTGAGGAGGAGGAGGCCCGCCGGCCGGAAGAGGAAGCCCGTCCGCGGGCCGCCCGCGACGACGCGACACGCGCCCGGGGCTAGCGGCGACACCGCGTCGCCGCCCTCGCCCTGATGGTCCACCTCGTACTCGGCGAGGAGGCGTTCGACGTGCTCGCGCTCCCCTTTCGTCTGCGCCGCGAGGACGACCGCGAGGCCGTCCTTCCGCGCGCGCGCGATTTCTTTCGGCGCGTCCGGCAGGCGATCCTCGAAGGACAGGACGGACTCGGCTCCGATCGCGACGACGTCGCCTCCCGGCACCGCCGGCGCAAAGGCGAGGAGCGACCTCCGCGCGACGTCCTCGGAGAGACGATCGGCGTCTCCGGCGAGGCGCGAGGGGTCCGGCGCGACGCGGCCCGCGGCGCGCGCCTTCTCGTAGTCCAGCCTGAGGACGTCCGCCGCGCGCCCCAGCTCCTCCGCCACCGCGTCGGCGTCGTCGACGGCGACGACGTGGGCTCCCGCGTGGTCGAGGACGTGGGCCGCGTCGCGCCCGTCCAGGAGCGGCAGGATTTCCTCGAGGCCGTCGTTCCGCCGCGCGAGCGAGAGGTCCCGCGGCACGGGGGGATCGTCGTCGTCGGTCCGGCACGCCGCGAGGACGCGCTGCGCAGCCTCGCGCGTCGCCCGCGTGTCAGGCGTGAGCGCCATCGGAGGGAGCGCGACAGCCGCGAGAGCCCCGGTCGAGCGCTGCGTGTCCGGGTCGAACGAGCGGAGCGACGCAACCGCGTTCAGGTCGAACTCGATCCGCACGGGCTCGTCGCGGTCGGGCGGGAAGACGTCCACGAGCCCGCCGCGCACGGCGACGTCACCCGTTTCCGTGACGAGGTCGACGCGGGAGTAGCCCTCCGCGAGGAGGCCCTCGACGAGGCGCGCCGGCGGGACGTCGTCTCCGGTCGCAACGCGGCGCGTCCGTTTTGCGAGGTCGGCGGGAGGAGGCAAGGCGCGCAGGAGGGCGCGCGCCGGGACGACGAGAACGGAGACCTCGCCGGCGGCGAGGCGCTGGAGCGTCCCGAACTCGTCCCGCCGGACCTTCAGGGACGGCGCGATCCCCTGGTATGGAGAAAGGGCCGGCGCAGGAAACAAGGCGACGCGCGCGGCGCCGAGGACGGCTGCGGCGTCGCGCGCGAACGCGGCCGCGTCCCGCTCGTGGGCGAAGACGACCGCCCACTTGAGGCCGAGCGGGCCGCCGACGGCCTCGAGAAGATAGGGCAGGAGGCCCGGCGGGGCCCCCGTGAGCGACACCCCTCCCGTCGACGTTCCGAGGACCCCCTCCTCGATCCGCCCGGCGAGACGCATCACCGCGGGTGCGGCGGCGACCGTCTGGATGAGCGGATCTCCCCGCCCCGGCACCGGTCGAGACTATCCGGAATCCGCGCTAGTCACTTTGCTTCATTGACCCCCCCTCCCCCGCCGGGCACCGTGCGAACCGGAGGCTCGCGTGATCACCGGCCGTAAAGGGCTCATTTCCGGCGCTTTGTTCGTCTTTCTCCTGGCGGGGCCGCTTGCGGCCGACCAGAAGAAGGATGAGATCGAGAACTGTCTCTCCTGCCACGGCGACAAGGACGCGTCCTTCAAGCTGCCCGACGGCTCGACGCAGTCCGTCTACGTCGACAAGGCCGTGTTCGAGAAGTCCGTCCACGGGACGAAGATCGCGTGCACGGGCTGCCACCCCGCTCAGAGCGAGGTTCCTCACCCTGACGTGAAGGCGAAGACGAAGGCCGAGTTCTCCGGCTCGTTCCGCGACCTCTGCAAGACCTGCCACTTCGAGAACTACACGAAGGCGCTCGACGGCGTCCACTTCGCGGTCATCCAGAAGGGCGGCGCGGCCCCCTTCTGCACGGACTGCCACGGCGCGCACGACATCACGAAGCCCGATTCGCCGCGCACGCGGGTCTCGGACACGTGCGGCGCCTGCCACTCGGACGTCGCGGAGATCTTCGGCAAGAGCGTTCACGGCCTCGCGCTCGCGAAGGGAAACCAGGACGTCCCCGTCTGCACCGACTGCCACAAGGCACACGACATCGCGGACCCGAAGAAGACGTCCTGGCGGCTCAAGACCGTCGAGTCGTGCGCGAAATGCCACACGGACAAGGCCCTGATGAAGAAGTATGGCCTGTCGACGGACGTCGTCCAGACGTACCTGAACGACTTCCACGGCATGAGCGCGTCCCTCTCGAGCTCGGGCCAGTCGCCCCGCGTCATCGCGGCGCTCTGCGTGGACTGCCACGGGATGCACGACATCACGAAGGCGAAGGACGGCAACTCGCAGGTCCTCCAGGCGAACCTCCAGAAGACCTGTGCCAAGTGCCACCCCGGAGCCCCGAAGAACTTCACGGGCGCCTGGCTCTCGCACTACCAGCCGAGCCCGAAGCGCGCGCCGCTCGTCTGGGCGGTGGGCGTCTTCTACAAGATCTTCATTCCCTTTCTGATCGGCGGGCTGGTCCTGCAGATTCTCCTGCACCTCTGGCGCGTCATGGTGAACCGATGACCCAATACGCCGTCCGATTCTCGAAGAAGCAGCGCATCGAGCACTTCGTCGTCATGACGACGTTCGTGCTCCTCGCCCTCACGGGCTTTCCGCAGAAGTTCTACGAGAGCGGCGCGTCGCGCTTCCTCGTGACGATCTTCGGCGGGCTCGACGGCGCGCGCCTCGTCCACCGGGTCTCGGGATTCCTCTTCGCGGCCCTCACGTTCTTCCACCTCTCCGCCGCGATCCTCTCGACGCTCCAGCACAAGATGAAGATGACGCTCGTGCCGGACCGGCAGGACTTCACGGACGCCGTCCAGCAGCTGCGCTACTACCTCGGCCTCGCCAACCAGGAGGCGAAGTTCGACCGCTTCGATTACCGGCAGAAGTTCGAGTACTGGGGCCTCGTCCTCGGCGGGCTCGTCATGATCGCGACGGGCTTCATCCTCTACTTCCCGATGCTCGTCGCCCGCTTCCTCCCCGGCGAGCTCATCCCGATGGCGAAAGTCGCCCACAGCAACGAGGGGCTGATGGCCTTCCTCGTCGTGATCACGTGGCACATCTACAACGCCCACCTGGCGCCCGGCATCTTCCCGTTCGACCCGGCCATCTTCACGGGGAAGATCCCCCTCGAGCGCCTCAAGCACGAGCACCGGCGCGAGTACGACCGCCTCTACGGTTCGGACGTTCAGGTCGCCGAAGCCGCCAAGGCCGCCCAGCCCCCCGCCCCGGAGAAACCCGCTCCGGCGGATGCCTGACGCCGGGATCCTCCGTCCGGGCCGCACCTGGGCCCGCCACGGCCTCCAGCGCCGC
>JBBQDQ010000090.1:0-13507 GCA_038319835.1 Thermoanaerobaculia bacterium
GGGATCTGCGACGACAGCCTGCGCGAGCTTCCCGCCGTAGAGCCCGTCCTCGTAGGACGTCCGGAGCGTGACGCCGGGGTCGCGGCCCTGAGCCTTCTCGAGATACACGACCTCGCTGTACGTCGCGAATCCTTCGTTGAGCCAGATGTCGTCCCACGTCCGCATCGTCACGCGGTCCCCCCACCACTGGTGCGACAGCTCGTGGACGAGGAGAGTCGTGATGTTCCCCGACGTGTTCGAGAGGATGCTCTCGCCGATGGACGTGAGCGTCGGGTGCTCCATTCCGCCCCCGAACCACGACGAGACGATCCCGTACTTCGTGTCCACGAACGGGTATTCCCCGAACAGTGACGCGAGGACGGAGATGTGGTCTTTCATCGCGGAAAGCCGCGGCGCGTTCAGGGCCGCGTTCTCGGGCATGAGATACGAGCGGATCGGCATCTTGCGCCCGTCCATCGCCGTGTACGTGTCCTCGACGACCTGGTAGTTCGCGACGTTCAGGGAGACGAGATACGTCGAGATCGCCTGCGGGAGGCGCCACGTGGACCGGATGCGGCCGTCGGAGAGAGTCGTCGACGTTCCGAGTCCGGCGGAGGCGACGGCGTAGCCGGGCGGCACGGTCGCGGTGACGGTCGTGACGGCCTTGTCGTCCGGCGCGTCCACGCACGGCCAGAACTGCCGGGCGCCGAACGGCTCGGCGACGCTCGTCGCGGCCATCCCCGTCGCGTGCTGCCACCATGCGAGCGCGGCGGCCGCGGGCGGGATGCCCGACCACGCGATCCCGATCGACGTGCGCTCCTCGGCCGCGAGAGGCGGGACGAGGGGCACCGTCAGGCGGTCGTTCGCGAACGTGACGCCGGCGACGGGCGCGCCGTCGCGCGTGACGGAGGAGACCGAGAATGCGCGGTCGAGATCGAACGTGACGGACGCCGTGGACTTCGCGAAGCCGGAGATCCGGGTCGTCGACGACCCGGCGAGGATCCGGACGCCGGGATCGACGTCGAACGAGAGGTCGTACGTGACGACGTCGAAGCCGCGCGTCGTTCCCTCGACGGCCGGAGGCGGCGGCACCGGGATGCCGCGTGCGAGCGCGGCCTCGGCGCGGGCGAGCGAGAGGGCGTGCTTCGCGTGGCCCTCGTCGTGCTCGGGAGAGA
Organism: Thermoanaerobaculia bacterium; assembly: GCA_038319835.1. Classification (GTDB taxonomy): domain Bacteria; phylum Acidobacteriota; class Thermoanaerobaculia; order UBA5066; family UBA5066; genus Fen-183. The sequence continues at coordinate 1,155 of JBBQDQ010000090.1, forward strand.
AGCCGCGTCTCTCGTCCAGGGACGGGACCCGCGCGCCGCCGGCCCACGCGGCGGCCCCGAGGAGCAGCGCGAGGGGAGCGGCGAGGGAGCGCCGGCGGGTCACCGCGCGATTCTACGGCCCCGAGAGAGCCTCAGAGGGCTGCGCCGACGGCTTCGCCGCGCGCGATGCGCTCGCCCATCGCGATGCCGTCGCGCCAGCCGCCGGTCAGGACGAGGCCGGTCAGGGACTCGAGGTCCTTCTCGACCGCTGCGAGCGTCCGATGGTGCAGCAGCGGAATCTGCGGGATCGCGGCGGGCCAGCGGAAGATCCACGAACGGACGGTTGCCGGGAGCCCGGGGTGCAGGCGGCGCGCCTCTTCGGCCGCGACGGCGAGGACCTCGGCGTCCGGGGCTGCCGCAAGCTCGGGATCGAGCGCGCCGCCGAGGAAGGACGTCGTGAGGATCGAGCCGGCCGGCGCCCGGTTCGCGAAGAGCGACGACGGGTAGAGGACGCCGAGCGACCGGATTCCCTCGCCGCGCGGCACGAGAGCTCCGAAGCCCTTCGGCGAGCCCGGCCCGTCCGGATACCCGAATGCGACGACCGTCACGGGCGAGGTCTTCATCGCGGCGAGACCGGCTCCGGACCGGAGCAGGCGGTCGCCGAGGAGCCGCGCGAGCGCGGGCCCTTCGAGCGTCGAGACGACGACGTCCGCGTCCCACGAGCGGCCGTCCGCGAGGCGGACGGTCCACTTCGGGCCGGAGGCGTGCGGGCCCTCGACGATCGCAGCGGCCGCGTTCGTCTCGATGCAGCACCCGGGACGCGCGTTCAAGGCCGTTTGAAGAGCTTCTATGAGTGTGTAAAGACCCGTGTCGAAGGTGAGCGTGCGGGCGCGATGACGCGGCGGAGCAGGCGCTCCGCCCGCTTTCTCTTTCTTTCCAAGAAATCCCCTTACGACGCTCCCGGCAGCCCCCTCCGCGTCCCACAGGCGCGGGAACGCGGAACGCGTCGACAGCGTGTCGGGATCCCCCGCGTAGACGCCCGAGACCATCGGCCCCGCGCCGTAGCGCGCCGCCTCGGGTCCGAAGCGGCGCGCGAAGAAGGAGGCGACGCTCTCGTCCTCGAGGCCGGCGGGGCGCCCGGGGACGAACGGCTCCTTGAGCAGGCGGAGCTTTCCGGCCGTGGAGAAGACCGTGTTGAAGAGCGCGCCGGGCCCGGCGACGATGGCGCGCGGGCGGCCGTCCCTCACGATCCACCTGGGCGCCCTCGGGTCCGCCTTCACGACGCGCGGTTCGAGGCCGAGATCGGCGAGGAGGCGGTCGGCCGCCGCGCTCGTGCGGAGGGTGTTCGGGCCGCCCTCCACGACGAAGCCGTCCTCGCGCACGGTTTTCACCGAGCCGCCGGGCGCCGGGCCCGCCTCGAGGACGACGGTCTCGCCTTCGCTGGTCCGCCGGTACGCTGCGGTGAGTCCCGCGATGCCGCCGCCGAGAATCACGACCCGTTTCATGTGTCCGCCTTCGTCACGACATCGGCGAGAGCGCGGATGAACGCCGGGTGGTCGTTGAGCCCCTCGGCCACCGCGTAGTGCGGGATGCCGAGCCGCGCGGCCTCGCCCGCGAAGAGGAGCCGGATCTCGTAGAGCGTCTCGACGTGGTCGGACACGAACGCGACGGGGACGACGACGACCTGCTGCACGCCCTCCTTCGCGAGGGTGGCGAGCACCTCGGACGTGGACGGCCCCAGCCACTCCACGGGCCCGACCTTCGACTGGTATCCGATGCGCGACGGGAAGCGGTTCCCGAGCGCCGCGTCGATCGCCTTCACCGTGCCCTCGACGTGCTGCGGGTACGGGTCCTTCTGCGTCACGACCGTCTTCACGGGCAGCGAGTGCGCCGAATAGAGGACGACGGTCTTCGCGGGGTCGGAGTCGGGCAGCGTCGCGTGCGCCCTCTCGATCAGGTCCGCGTGCGCGGCGACGAGCTCGGGCTCGTCGTACCACGCGTCGGGCGCGTTCGTGCGGCGCGGCGTCCAGCCCATCTTCGAGAGGGCCGACGTGACGCGGTTGAACGACCCGCGCGTCGTCGTCACGGAGTACTGCGGGTAGAGGGGGAGGACGACGAGGCGCGTCGCCCCGGCCTTCCGGAGGTCCTGGAGCGCGTCTTCGACGAACGGAAAGGAGCACGTCATCCCGACCCGGACGACGGGCGCCGGCCCGCCCGGGGCCGCCCTCTTCGCGAGCTCGCCCTCGAGGAGGCGGGCCTGCGTCTCGGACCAGCGGCGGATGGGAGACCAGTTGATCCGCTCGTACGTCGCGGCCGACTTCGGGGCGCGCGTCGTCGCGATGAGCCATGCGACGGCCTTGCGGAGCGGTACGAACGGGATCCCGAGGATCTCGGGATCGACGAAGAGCTCGTAGAGGAACGGCTTGAGCTCCTCGCGCGACGCGGGGCCGCCGAGCTGGACGAGCAGGACGCCGAGCCGTTCCGGGGCGCTCACAGCGTGCGCGAGAAGATCTTCGGCGAGTCGGCGGTCTTCTTCTCGAGGTAGGCGTCGAACAGCATGGCCACGTTCCGGATGAAAATACGTCCCATGCTCGTCACCCGGATTTCGTCCGCGGTGACCTCGACCATCCCGTCGTTCACGAGGTCGGGGAGCCTGGAGACCGCGCTCGCGAACGTCTCGTCGAACGAGGCGAGGCCGAACGTCTTCTCGACGTCGCGCTTGTCGATCACGCAGTGGCAGAGGAGGCGCGTGATGACCTCGCGCCGGAGGACGTCGTCGGCCGAGACGCGGCAGCCCTTCACGGTCGCGAAGCGGCCCGCCTCCATCGCGGCGTGGTACTCGGCGTAGTCCTTCGTGTTCTGGAGGTACATGTCGTCCACCGAACCGATTGCCGAGACGCCCATCCCGTAGAGGTCGCATCCCGCGTGCGTCGTGTAGCCCTGGAAGTTGCGGGTCAGCGTCCGGTCCTGCTGCGCCTTCACGATCTCGTCGTGCGGGAGCGCGAAGTGGTCCATCCCGATGTAGACGTAGCCTGCCGCGACGAAACGCTCGATCCCCGAGACGAAGATCGCGAACTTTTCGGTCCCCTCCGGGAGGTGCGCCGCGAGGACGCGCTGCGGGCGCTTGAGCCACGGCACGTGCGCGTACGAGTACATCGCGACGCGGTCCGGCCTGAGCGAGATGATCTGCTCGACGCTCGCCTCGAAGCCCGCCCGCGTCTGGCCGGGGAGGCCGTAGATCATGTCGAGGTTGACGGATCCGTAGCCGAGGGAGCGCGCGGCGTCCACGAGCGCCTTCGTCATGTCGAAGGGCTGGACGCGGTTCACGAGCTCCTGCACCTCGGGGTCGAAGTCCTGGACGCCCATCGAGACGCGGTTGAAGCCGCGGCTCTTGAGGACTTCGAGGTGCTTCGCGCTCGTGACCCGCGGATCGACTTCCACGGAGACTTCGGCGCCCTTCGCCGGCTTGAACGTCTCGAGGAGGTGCTGCGCGAGGCGGTCGGCCTGCGCGGGGGTCAGGTACGTCGGCGTCCCGCCGCCCCAGTGGACCTGCTCGATGCTGCGGGAGGGGTCGATGCGTCTGGCGAGGAGGTCGATCTCCCGGTGGACATCCGCGAGGTAGGGCTCGATCTCGGCGCGGCTCTCGCCCTGCCGTTCGGGCTTGGGGACGACCTTCATGAAGCAGCCGCAGAACCAGCACTGCTCGTCGCAGAAGGGGAGGTGCACGTAGAGGGAGACGGGCGACTTCCGCGCGTTCGCGCGCGCGCAGGCGTCTTCGAAGTCCTTCGGGCCGATCCCCTCGTTCCACTCGGGGGCGGTCGGGTAGGACGTGTAGCGCGGGCCCTGGACGTTGTACTTGTCGAGGAGCTCCGTCGTCATCGGGAGCGTCTCGCCGCGAAGGCGGATCGGGATGGCCGTCACGGGCCGGAGGTTAGCACCGGCCGCGACGGCGTCTCACGGCGCAAATGCATCAGCTGCCGGTGCGCGCTCACTCCACGAGGGTGACCTTGCGCGCCTTCGGAGAGAGCGAGACCGACTGCGGGAGGTGCCGGCCCTCCAGCCACACGATCCGCTGGCTCGCGACGGCCTTCGTCACCTTTCGGACCGCGTCCGACAGATCCCCGACGGACGTGAGAACGTCCGTCTTGCCCCACGCCGCGGCCATCGGTTTCTTCTTCGTCCAGACGAAGAGCGGAACGCGCAGGGCACGGACGTATCCGCGCGTCCACTCGACCGGCGTTTCGCTCTCGTCGTCGGGCCCGGCCACGAGGAGGACGACGGCGCGCGGCCGGTTTCCCGCCGCCGCGGACAGGGCAGCGACCCCGACGGCGTCTCCGAGGCGCGGCGGTCCGCTGTACTCGGGCGGCGAAACGTTGACGAGAGCCTTGCGCACGTCCACGTTCCCGAAGTAGTCGGGCGAGCGCATGAAGACGTCGTAGCCGGGAGCGGCGTCGGCCGGCTTGAGGGTGCCCGGCCAGCAGAACCGCAGGCGCTGGCCCTTTCCCAGCGGGTACGTGTACCCCCCTCTGAACATGCCGAGGAGGCGGAGATCGGCGATCCACGAGCCCGCGTTCTCGTCCTTCACGACCACGATCTCCCCGGGGCTGTCCTCGACGGCCTCGACGCGGACGGGCTCGCCGTTCGACAGGAACCAGCCGTCCATCTCGGCTTCCTTCGGCGGCTTGCCGCGGAAGACGGCAGGGACGGCGGTGAGCTCGGTCTGGGCCTCGCCGCGCATCGTCTCGGGTCCGCCGGGCGCCTCGCGCTTCACGCCGCCGACGAGGAGCTCCGCCATGACGCGGTTGCCGCCCTTGAATTCGAGATCCGCCCTGAGCACGTGGACGTCGGCGGGCCGGAAATCCGGAAGGCGGATCCGGGCGAGGTTCCCCGGGTCGAGCGTCCTGCCGTCGAACGTCAGATCGATGCTCTCGGGACTTGCGGAGAGGGCGCTCGTGAACGTGAGGCGCGCGATCCGGCCGTTTCCGCCCGTGCCGGGCCAGAGCGTGAACGCCGCCTCGGCGAGAGGCCGCGGGACGTTGACGAGCTGAATCGCGCGCCCGATCTCTGCGCCCCCCCGGTTCCGCGCGATCGCGACGAGCTCGTGGGGCATGGGGCGCCCGAAGTCGACGCTCGTCTTCCACGGCGGCGCCGAGAGGACGGCCAGGGACCGCCCGTCGAGCCGGAATTCGACGGCCGCGACGGACGGGTCCGTCTGCACCTCGATGGGTCGGAACCCGACGGCGATCCCGAGGAACAGCGTGAGGAAGGAGATCATGCGGCGGCGCCGCCTTCTTCGGCCGGGCTCAGATTCCGATCGGCAGAGCCACCGCGCCGAGACGGTTCGTGGACGTGTCGCGCACGCCGACGAAGAGGCGGCCCTTCCAGCGGTGGTCGAGGTTGAAGTTCGCGTCCTTGCGGAAGAACGCGCCTGCGGCCGCGGCCTTGTCGACGGTGACCGAGAAGGGGATCACCATCGGCTCGGAGGCGCGGCCCTCCTCGTCGACGCCCGCGATGAGCATCTCGAGCTTCGCGCGCTTGCTGTCTCCGCGCTCTTCGGCGTAGACGCCCGACACCGGGACGACGACGTCGAACGGGAACGCGTCGGACGTGCGCTTCGCGACGGGTCCCTTCGTCTCGAGCGCGATCGCGAAGTCGCCCTTCGGCGCGTCCGCGGAGAGGAGCAGCGCGGCGAAGCGCGCGCGCGCGGCCGTCTCGGGCGTGAGCGAGCGCTGGCCCTTGGCCGCGCGCACGACGACGCCGGGCCGGGTGACCGCGACGCGGATGTCGCGCCTCGTGGACGAGCCGTCGGGCGGCGTGAAGCCGAGGCGGTAGCGCTTCGCGAGGAGGTTCGCCTCGGCGGTCAGGGCGTCGGCGGACTTGTTCGAGAAGCCGAGGCGTGCGCCGCCCGTCGACTCGGCGATGAGCGCGAACGTGTCGCTCCGGAACGCGAACGAGTCGATCGCGTCGCTCTCCGTGGAATTGTCGGCGGGCCGCAGCGTCGCGGCCGCGTCCCTGCCGGGGACTCCGCTGGGGCTCGTCGTGGAGCTGATCTCGGCCTTGCCGTCCGGAGACTGCAGGCCGGTCGGATCGAGGGCGACGATCGTCGCGCGCGCGAGGAGGGCCTGAGATTCGGCGTCCTTCGCCTCGGCGAGGAAGTTCCAGAGGCCGCGCGACGAGTACGAATCCCCGTTCGCCGAGAGGACGTCGACGCCGGAGAGCGGGCTGCCCGTGAGGACGGTCTTGGAAACCGCCGCCGAGCCGGCGGCGCCGCCGATGGGCGCGATGAACCCCGTGGCCGAGATCGGCCCCGAGAGGACGACGACCGTCTTGGGCTCCGGCCGGTTCGCCACGCTGTCGAGGACCGTCGAGAAGTTCCGGAGCATCTGGCGGGACTGGCCCACCCACTCGTCGCCCCTCGCGTCGGCGAAGACGTAAGACCTCGGGAGCATCTTCGCGGGCTTCTCGATCGCCTTCTTCAGGGCCGCGCGGTCGGCCGTGAAGGCCTGCAGGCGGCGGACGCCGTTGTCGAGGATGTAGACGGCGGCTTCCTCGCCGGCGGGCATCCGGTCCACGTACGTACTGAGCGCCTTGATGCCGTCGTTGCGGGACCGCAGGTCCGTGTGGAGGTCGGAGATCACGAAAACCGTGCTGTGCATGCGCCGCGCAGCCACGGCGCCGGAGGGGGCCTCGGGCGCCACCGCGGGCGCGGCGGCCGGCGCGGACGCCGCGAGGGCCGACGAGGCGGCGGGCCCCTCGATCCAGTCGATCGGGGTCTCCTTGCCGTTCACGAACAGCTTGAAGTCGGCCTTGGCGAGACCTTCGACGGCCTTGCCTTTCGAGTCGAGGACGAGCACCTCGACGTCGGCGGCCACCGCCTCGACGGAGCTCTTGACCGGCCGGGCCGCATCGGCCTGCGCGGAGGCGGGGACGGCCGGGGCCGTGGCGAGGAGGGCCGAGAGGGTCAACGTCAGGGTGCGCTTCATGGAAGCCTCCGAATCCAACCTCTTAGCACGCCTCGTGCCGCCTGTCACAGGGCCGGGGCGTCTCCCTCCGGGGACGAAAGGCCCGAAATCTGGGCCGGACGCCATGGCATTCGTTTGCTACGGTGGCGGAAGTTGCAGATCCTGACGTATCCCGTGGGCGTCGTCGTCGGCCTCCTTCCGGTGGTCGTCGAGCTGGGCGCGCCGCCCCGCCCGGCGACGCTGAGGCTGGATGGCCGGACCGTCTGCTCCGTCACCGCGGCCGCGTCCGGCTGTTCGGTGGACCTCGGCCCCGCTCCCCGCGTCCACCTCCTCGAGCTCGTCCGCGCGAACGCGGAAGGACACGTCGTCGAGCGCGCCGTCCGCTGGGTGAACCGCCCGGGCGCCTCGCAGGCCGAGGTGCAGACCCGGACGCGCTGCGAGGAGTCGACGAGCCGCTGCACGGTGCGCGTCGGCTGGGCCCACCCGGAGCGCCAGAACCCGAAGAAGATCGCCGTCGCCCTCGACGGCAAGCCGATCGCAGGCGCGAAACGGCGCGACCTGAGCCTCGACGTCGTCGCGACGCGCGGCGCTGTCCTGACCGTGGACCTCGTGTTTCCGGACGGACGCCGCGCGACGTACGCGTCCGTTCTCGGAGGCCGCGTGCGCGGCGACGAGGAGTCGGCGCTGGCCGGCGCTCTCGAGACGCAGGCGTGCGGCGAGGCGGGCCCGGCGGAGGCGCTCGCGCGGCGGCGCGCCGGCGGCGCGTCCGTGCGCTCCGTCGAGCGCGGCGAAGGCGGGATCGTCTTCGTCGCCGAACCCTCGGCTTACGGAGCGCTCGTCGAGCTCGCCGGCTCCCCGTACGCCGTTCCGAAACGGGCGGACCAGACCGCCCTGGAGGAGATCCTGAGGGAGGTCTCGTTCACCCGGCACGTCGTGGTGCCGGACCAGCGTCTCTCGCGCGGCGACCTCCAGCGGAAAGAGCCCGTTCTCCAGGCGCTCCTCGAGACCCTCGACGCGACGCCCCTGAAGCCGCTCCGCCTCGCGGACGCCGTCGCGTCGGCGGCGCTCTTCGCGGGCGTCCCGGGCAGCCGCCGGCTCGTCGTCGCGATCCTCGCGGGAGGTCCCGACGACGAGAGCAGGCTCGACGCCGGTGGCGTGCGGGCCTATCTCGAGGAGCTCCACGTCCCGCTCGCGGTCTGGCGCGTGCGCCCGGCGGCCCGGCCCGAGTGGCCGGAAGGCCGGACGATCGCGAGCGAGGAGGACCTTCGGACCGCGCTGATCGACGTCCGCGACCGTCTCGAGTGCCAGGCGGTCGTCTGGACGGAAGCGCCCTGAAGCCTTAGCCGAGCGGCGCCCGCGCGGCCGCGACGAACGCGCCGACGTTCTCGGGCGGCGTCGGGGGCAGGATGCCGTGGCCGAGGTTCACGATGTGGCCGAGCGGTCCTGCGGCCTTGCGCGCCGCGAGCACGGCGGAGGTCACGCCCTCCTTCGGCCCGAGGAGGACGCCGGGATCGACGTTCCCCTGCAGCGCGCGGCCCTTCGCACGGGCGCGCGCCTGATCGAGAGGGAGCTTCCAGTCCACGGACACGACGTCGCCCGGCAGCGCGGCGATCGACTCGATGAGGTGGGCCGACCCGGACGCGAAGTTGATGACGGGCACCGTGCCTCGCTTCGGGAGCTTCGCGAGGAGGCGCTCCGTCGCCGGGCGCGCGAAACGGTCGTAGTCGGCGCGCGAGAGCTCGCCCGCCCACGTGTCGAAGACCTGCACGACGTCGGCGCCGGCCTCGATCTGAGCGGCGAGGTAGTCGCCGCAGGAGTCCGCGAGCTTCTCGAGGAGAGACACGAGCGTCTTCGGGTCGCCGTGCATCATCTTCTTCACTTCGACGAACGACTTCGAGCCGCCGCCCTCGATCGCGTAGGTCGCGAGCGTCCACGGCGCGCCGCAGAACCCGATCACGGCCGCGCGGCCGGCAACCTCGGTCTTGAGCGCCTTGAGGATCTCGGGGACGAACTTCGTCCCGACGAGCGGGTCGAACGTCTTCAGGCGCGCGACGTCCGACGCGGTGCGGATCGGGCTCGGGAGCTTCGGGCCGCCCTCGTCGAGGCGGACCTCGATCCCCATCGGGGGAAGCGGGATGAGGATGTCGGAGAACAGGATGACGCCGTCCATCCCGAACCGCCGGAAGGGCTGCATCGAGACTTCGACGGCGCCTTCGACGTTTGCGCAGAGGTCGAGGAACGCGAGGCCCTTGCGCACCTCGCGGTATTCGGGAAGGTAGCGGCCGGCCTGCCGCATGAGCCACACCGGCGGGACGTCCACGGGGCGAGAAAAGGCGGCGTCGACGAAGCGCTGGCGGGACGGACCGGGGCCGGAAGTGGTGGGAACCGACATGGCGCGGGAGGTTAGCATCCGCGTCCCGCGATCCGCCCCGGATAGCTGATGCAGACGCAGGGGTTGTCGCCCGGGGGTCGGTTCCTATAATCGCGCCGTGATGGTGGACTCGGTCGCAGCGGCCGCGTGGAGCGTCGGCCTCGGCTGGACCGCTCTCACGCTATACGCCCTGGCGTCGGCTCTCTACGTCCTGAACCTCTACCGGCCGTCCGCCTGGGCGGGCCGGGCGGCGACGGCGTGCGCCGTGGTGGGCGCCATCCTGAACTTCGCGGCGCTTTACGCCCGGGCCCTCGCGGTCGGGACCGTCCCGTACCGCGACCTTCTCGGCTCGATGAAGCTCTTCGGCTTCTTTCTCGCCGTCCTCTCCGTCGTCCTCGAGCTGCGCCACCACGATCGCGCGCTCGGTCCCGTCCTCATGCCGGCGGCGCTCTTCTTCATGCTCCTCGCGCTCCTCGAGTCGCCGGGCGGGGCGGCGCGCCCCGCGCCGAACCCGGACCTCAAGGGTGCGATCTTCGCCCTACACGTCACGCTCAACATGCTCGCCTACGCCGCGTTCGCCGTGTCGGCCGCGCTGTCGATCCTCTACATCGCCGCGGGGCGGGCTCTCAAGTCGCACCGGCTCTCGGGTCCCGCGACCCGGCTCCCGACGCTCTCCTACCTCGAGCGCGCGAACCGCACGTCCCTCGGCCTCGGAATCATCACGCTCGCGGCGGGCCTCGCCCTCGGGTTCCTCTGGGCGGCGCGCGTCTGGACGAACGAGCACCCGCAGTGGGCGCTCGACCCGAAGATCTTCTTCGCCGTCGCGACGCTCGTCTTCTACCTCTTCGTCCTCGTGAGGGCGCGGCGCGGCGCCCCCGGGGTCTCGACGGCGCGCTACTCGATCGCGGGCTTCGCGCTCGTGCTCCTGTCGTACACCGCCGTCAACATGTTCGTCTCCAAGCTGCACGTCTTCCGCTCATGAAGCTCGTCTTCGTCGGCTGGAACCACCGGGGCGCCCCTCTCGACCTGAGAGAGCGACTCGCCTTCACACCCGAGAAGGCGCGCGAGGCGCTCGAGGGGCTTTTCGCGGAGCGGATCCTCGCCGAGGGCGCGATCGTCTCCACGTGCAACCGCGCCGAGATCTACGGCGTGTCGGACCGCGAGGACGACCTCGACGCGCTGTCGGGCTACTTCTCCCGCTTCCACCGCGTGGACGACGTGCTCCTGCGTCAGACGGCGCTCACGGGCCACGGCGACGCGACGGTCCGCCACCTGTTCCGCGTCGCGGCGGGGCTCGACTCGATGGTCCTCGGCGAGGCGCAGATCCTCGGGCAGATCCGCGAGGCCCACCGCGTCGCGACGGCGGCGGGGTCGCTCCGGGCGGTCACGAACCGCCTCTTCATGAGCGCGCTCGAGTGCGGAAAGCGCGTGCGCTCCGAGACGGGCCTCGGGACGCGGCCGACGTCCGTCGCCGGTCTCGCGCTCACGCTCGCGGGCCGCATCTTCGAGTCCCTGAGCGGCTGCCGCGCCCTCCTCGTCGGCGCTGGCGAAACGGCCGAGCTCACGGCACGCCTCCTCCTCGACGAGGGCGTCTCCGAGATCGTCGTCACGAACCGCTCGTTCGAGCGGGCCCAGGTCCTCGCGGCCGCCTCCGGAGGGAGAGCGGTCCCGTGGGACCAGCGCGCCGTCGCCGCGGCCGAGGTCGACCTCATCCTCTCGGCGACGAACGCGACGGAGCCGGTCCTGACCGCGGCCGCGCTCAAGGCGGCGCTCTCGAACGTGAAGCGGCGGGGACCGCTCCTCATCCTCGACCTCGCGGTTCCGCGCGACGTCGAGGTCGAGGTCGGCGACCTGCCTGACGTCTACCGCTACGACATCGAGGCCCTCACGGGAATGGCGGACGCGAACTCGAAGGCGCGCCTCGAAGAGGTTCCGCGGGCCGAGGCGATCGTCGAGGAGTGCGTCCAGCGCTTCACGGACTGGTGGGGCGGGCTCCTCCAGGTCGACGTCGTGCGCGGCCTGAGGGACAAGATCGAGAGGATCCGCCGCGAGGAGCTCGGGAAGTACGCGGGCAAGCTGGCGGGCCTGAACGAGAAGGACCGCGCGACGGTCGAGCGCCTCACGGAGACTCTCGTTCATCACATCCTCCACGAACCCACCGTCGGCCTCAAGGAGGGTGACGTGTCCGAGCGCCTCGAGAGGGCCGCTTCCGTCAAGGCCCTCTTCCGGCTGGACGACCCTCCGAGGTGAACGCATGACGACCGCCACTCCGCTCCGCATGGGCACGCGGGCGAGCGCGCTCGCGCGCGCCCAGTCCGGGGCCTTCGCCGAAGAGCTCACGCGCCGCTCGGGCCGACCCGTCGAGGTCGTCATCGTGCGCACGCAGGGCGACCAGCTCTCGAGCGAGGGCAAGGCCCCCCCGGGCGGCGACTCGGCGGGCGTCTTCGTACGCGCGCTCGACGACGCGCTGCGCAACCGCGAGATCGATTTCGCGGTCCACTCGCTCAAGGACGTCCCGACGGCCGACGCCGAGGGTCTCGTCCTCGCGGCCGTGCCGGTGCGCGCGGATTCACGCGACGCGTTCATCGTCGCGACGCGGCATCCGGGCGTGACGCGCGTCGAGGACCTCCCGCAGGGCGCGAAGGTGGCGACGTCGTCGCCTCGCCGCGTCTCGCAGCTCCTGCGGGTCCGGCCCGATCTCGTGACCGTCGCGATGGCGGGCAACGTCGACACGCGCCTCCAGCGCCTCGAGGAGGGGCGCGCGGACGCGCTCATCCTCGCGAGCGCGGGCCTCGACCGCCTCGGGCGCGGCGGCGTCATCACACGCCGGCTGGAGCCTTCAGCGATGCTCGGCGCCCCCGCGCAAGGCGCGCTCGGGATCGGGTGCCGGGCGGACGACGAGGAGACGCGGGAGATTCTGCTGAAGATGGAAGACCCGATCTCGCGAGTGGCCGCTGAGATCGAACGCGACCTTCTGCAATATCTCAGAGGGGGATGCCGGGCGCCTGTCGGCGCACGGGGATTCTTTGAAGGCGAAGGAA
>JBBQDQ010000091.1:0-13487 GCA_038319835.1 Thermoanaerobaculia bacterium
TCTCCTCAGGGAGCTGCGGTTCGCGCTCGTGTACTCGTTCACGTATTCGCCGCGGCCCGACACGGCTGCAGCCCGCTGGGAGCACGACGTGCCGCCCCGCGAAGCGTCCGCTCGCCTCGCCACTCTCATGGACGTCCAGCAGGACATCCAGCGCGAGGTGCACCGTTCGCTCGAGGGCCGTGTCATGGAGGTCCTCGTGGAAGGCCTCGACAGGCGGGGCCGCGGCAGCTCGGGCCGGTCGCGATGCAGCCGCGTCGTGAACGTCGCCCGAACGGAAGGGGAGCCCCCGATTCCACCAGGCACGTTCGTGAACGTGCTCATCGAGCGGGGCTATCCGAACTCGTTGATGGGGCGTCTCCTAGGGACTTGAAGCCGTTCAAGAAGAAAGAAAGATTTCTTCGAGTGGTTAATAAATGGAGCCCGCGCACGGTGAGTGGCCCTCTGAGGGCGGCCGCGACATTCCCATAACCCATTCTAAGTAAATCCGTTAGGTCCTCTTCGGACATACCATCGCTGGATTTCGCCTTGCATTCCTGATCCGCGCTCCCTAGATTCAGTCTCAGGAGGCGTCCAAGTGAGCGTAAAGATGGACGTCAAGGCCCTCATCGTCGATCCGATCGCGAACGTCCCCGTAGTGATCCTCCGGGACGCGGACGAGAAGAACTTCCTGCCGATCTGGGTGGGTGTCTTCGAAGCCAACGCGATTGCCCTGCAGATGGAGGGAGTCACGACGCCGCGCCCGATGACTCACGACCTCCTGAAGAACGTGATCCGCCAGATCGAAGGCGACGTGACGCGCGTCGTCATCAACAACCTCAAGGAGAACACGTTCTACGCGCAGATCCACATCAAGCTTGCAAACCGCGAGCTCATGGTCGACAGCCGACCCTCCGACGCGATCGCGCTCGCGCTCCGGACGCACGCGCCCCTCTTCGTGGAGGAATCCGTCCTGGAAAAGAGCCGCGCCGGTGACGATTCGGCCGAGTCCCACGGGGCCGAACGGCTGCGCAAGTGGCTCGAGGACGCCGACCCGGAGAGCCTCGGCAAGTACAAAATGTGACCTGGAGGTCCGGAACCTCTTGATGGTGGGTCCGGCCCTCCGTATCATGCGCACCTCTCGCGCATGATCATTACCGTCGCGAATCAGAAAGGCGGGGTGGGGAAGACCACCACGGCGATCAACGTCGCCGCCGCCTTGGCGCAGAAGGGCCTCCGCACCCTTCTCGTCGACCTCGATCCGCAGGGCAACTCCACGATGTCCTTCATCGACCGGAAGGAGATCGGGAAGTCGATGTACGACGTCCTGACGGACCCGGAGACGTCGGTCTTCGAGATCATTCGCACTTCGGCGCTCCCGAAGCTCACGATCGCACCGGCCCGGATCGCGCTCGCCAAGGTCGAATCGAAGCTCCTCGGCGAGCTGGATGGCCACTTCCGGCTGAAAGACAAGCTCCAGGTCGTGAAGGAGTCGGGGGAGTACGACGCGATCATCATCGACACGCCTCCGACCCTCGGGATGATTACGGTCAACGCCCTCGTGGCGTCCTCGCACATCCTCATCCCGATCCAGTCCTCGTATTTCGCCCTCGAAGGCACGGACGACCTCCTCGAGACGATCGAGAAAATCAAGGGCCGCCCGAATCCCAACCTCCAGATCCTCGGGGTCGTGATCACGCTTCACGACCGGCGTACGACGCTCGGTCGCGACATCCAGAACCAGATCGACGAGGTCTTCAAGGGCAAGGTCTTCAAGACGACGATCTCGAAGTCCATCCGGCTCGAAGAGTCCCCCGCGTACAAGGAGTCCATCTTCACGTTCGCCCCGCGCTCGTCAGGAGCGCTCGAGTACTACAGCCTGACGGAGGAGATCCTCTCCCGTGTCTAAACGTCGCGGTCTCCCCGAAACCTCGCGCATGCGGCACGATTCGCACTTCGTCGAACAGCTCGTGCGTGCGGACGAGCTGCCCGTCGGGCGGCGGATCCCGATCCATCTCATCGAAGCGAACCCTGATCAGCCGCGGACCTCGATGGGGGACCTCGCTGAGCTGACCAAGTCGATCACGGACAAGGGTGTTCTGGAACCGATCCTCGTGCGGCCGCGGGACGACGGCCGCTACACGATCATCTCGGGCGAGCGCAGGTTCCGCGCCTCTCTCGAGGCGGGTCTCTCCGAGATCCCGTGCATCGAGATGGACGTCGCCGACAACGAGCTCCTCGAGATCGCGCTCATCGAGAACCTCCAGCGCAAGGATCTCAGTCCCTTCGAAGAGGCCGACGGGTACAGGGCTCTTCAGGAGAAGCACGAGTACACGCACGAGCAGATCGCGGACGCCGTGGGGAAGTCGCGCGTCACGATCACGGAGGCTCTCGCCATCGGCCGTCTCCCCGAGACGGTCCAGGCCGAATGTCGGCGCGCCGACATCCAGTCCCGATCCTTCCTCCTCGAGCTCGGCCGGTTGAAGGACGAGGACCTGATGCTCGCGATGGTTGCCGCCATGGCGCGAGGTGAAGACGTGAGCCGCGACGTCCTGCGCGAGGCCAGGACCGCCGCACGCCGCGGAGCGGCGCCGGCGAAAGCCGGAACACTCAAGAAGGCGTACACGCTCGACTACGTACCGGACGATCGCCGCTACAGGGTGAGCCTCGTCCTCAAGGGAAAGCTCCACAAGAAGGACGAGATCCTCGAGGCGATCCGCGACCTCGCGCGTCGAATCGAAGCGGGCGAGATCGACCTTGAGTCCCAGGGCCGTTTCGTAAAAGCGAAGGCGAAGAAGTAGGCCCGGAAAATCCGCTCACGACGCCTAACGAAATAAGGCGTCTGCCTGTTCATATTTAACATAATAAATATTATCGGACCTAGCATATTGGCATAGGAACGAGGCCGAAAAGGCCGATCTCCGGCTACCATCGATGGGTGCTGAGGCGGCTGGATCGCTACGTGTTCGGCGAGGTGCTGGCGCCCACGCTCGTCGGGTTCCTCGCCTACACGGGCTTCATGGCCGTCCGCGGGCTCGTCATGTTCTCGGACCTCCTGGTCCAGAGCGAGCAGCCCCTCGCGGAGGCCGGACTCGTCCTCGCGCTCTCTCTTCCGAACATCGTGGTCCTCACGCTGCCGGTCGCGTTCCTGCTCGGCCTCCTCATCGGGATCGGCCGCCTCTCCGCCGACTCAGAGCTGACGGCGCTGCGGGCCTCCGGCATCGACCTCGCGGGCCTCTACCGCCCGATCGGGGTCCTCGCGACCGCGATCGCCGGGATCACGCTCTTCCTCATGCTCGCCGTCGTCCCGCGGACCAACCACGTCCTCTTCACGATGAAGCTTCGCCTCGGCAGCTTCGCGTTCGCCCAGCGAATCCAGCCCGGACTCTTCAGCCCGGAGTTCGGCGGCCTGAGGGTCTACGTCGAGAAGGCCTCGGCCGACCGCCGCGAGCTTTCCGGCCTGATCATCTCGGACCGCTCGAACCCGGATGGCGACCGCCTGACGCTCGCCCGCAGGGGCTGGCTGGAGCTCGAAGAGGATCAGGGCCGCCTCTGGCTGCGCGTGGAGGACGCCGAGACGCACCACCAGGAGGACGGCGGCAAGCACTACGACGTCACGTCCTTCTCCAAGCAGCGGATGGTCCTTCAGGACAACGGCCCGGCTGGTCTCGTGAAGGAGAAGCTCACCCGCGAGCAGTCGCTGCGAGAGCTCCTCGCGCGAGCGGCCGCCGGGAGTCGGCGCCCCGAGGACCGCCGTCTCGCGATGACCGAGGTGCACAAGAAGTTCGCCCTTCCGGCGGCCTGCCTCGTCTTCGGGCTCATCGGACTCCCCCTCGGCATCGTCAACCGGCGCGGCGGACGGGCCGCCGGCTTCGCGGTATCGGTCGGGATCGTCCTCCTCTACTACGCGCTCCTCGCCACCGGCGAGGCCCGGGCGATCGAGGGCCGGATGTCCCCCGCCCTCGCCATGTGGCTCCCGAACGTCCTGCTTCTCGCCTTCGGAATCTTCGCCCTCGCGCGCGTCCGCCGGGACCGGACCGTCTTCGAGCTGAACTTCCGCTCGCCCGCGAAACCCGAGTTCCCGAGGCCGGCCGGGGCCGGCGCGCCCGCCGCTCCGAGCCCGGCCCCTCGCCGCCGCACGATGCGCCTGCCGGGACTCCTCCTGATCGACCGCTACGTGGCCCGGCGCTTCCTCGGCACCTTCGTCCTCGTCGTCTGCTCCATCGCAGTGCTCTACGTCCTGATCGACTACCTCGAGATCTCCGACGACATCGCGCGCAACAAGACGCCCTTCGCGATGGTCCTCAGGTTCTATCAGGCGTTCATCTCCCCCATCCTCCTCGACATCGTGCCGTTCGCGTTCCTCGTCGCGGCCCTCGTCACGACCGCGAGCCTCGTCCGTTCGGCCGAGACGACCGCGCTCCTCTCCCACGGCGTCTCGCTCCACCGCGCCGCGGCGCCTCTCCTCGTCCTTGCGGCCGTGGCGGGCGCCTTCCTCTTCTTCTTCGCCGAGCGGGTCGTGCCCGCGGCCGCGGCGGAATCCGACCGTCTCCGCTACCTCCTCAAGGGCCAGACGCCGCCCACGGCAGGCGCGTCCGGAGTGTGGGTGCGCGGAGAGCGCGGACGCTTCTTCGCCGCGTCTGCGTACGACCCGCTCACGAAGCGCGTGGACGGCCTCACGATGCTGCAGATCGACCCGCAGACCTGGCACCTCGACGCCCGGACGGACACCGAGCACGCCACGGTCGTTCCGGGCCGCGGCCTCGTCGCACGCGGCGGCTGGGTCCGCTCGTTCACGGGCCCCTCGGCGATGGCCGCGCGGCGCGACGACGACTTCCTCCTCGACGCTCCCGAGGCAGCCGCGGCGTTCGTCGCCGGCCCGTCGGACGTCAAGCGGATGAAGTTCGGGGAGCTCCGGCGCTTCATCGCGGCGCGGCGCCGCGCCGGCGCCGACACGGCAGTGCTTGCAACGGGCCTGTACCAGAAGACGGCTGCGGCGGCGTCCGCGCTCCTCCTGACGCTCGTCGGCCTCCCATTCGCCTTCAAATACGGAAAGCGCGGCGCCGTTGCGGGGATCGGCGTCGCGCTCTTCCTGGGGCTGACCTATCTGTTCCTCACGTCCCTGTTCGTGAGGTTCGGAGAGTCGGGAGCGCTCCCTCCCCTCCTCGCCGCGTGGGTGCCGAACGTCTTCTTCGGCCTCGGTGCGGCGTGGGGGCTCCTGGGCGTGAGAACCTAGGTCCCCTCTTCCCAGCCCGCCAGGTACTTCTCCTGCTCCGGCGTCAGGACGTCGATCGCGACGCCCATCGAGAGGAGCTTGAGGCGTGCGATCTCGGCGTCGATCGCCTGCGGAATCGAGTAGACCTTCTTCTCGAGTGTCGCGTGGTTCTTGACCATGTACTCGGCGCCGAGAGCCTGGTTCGCGAAGGACATGTCCATCACCGAGGCCGGGTGGCCCTCAGCGGCGGCGAGGTTGATGAGGCGGCCGTCGCCGAGGAGGAACACGATGCGGCCGTCCTTGAGGCGGAACTCCTCGACGTACTCGCGGATCATGCGCCGGGACGTCGCGCGCTTCTCGAGCGACGGGATGTCGATTTCGACGTTGAAGTGGCCCGAGTTCGAGATGACGGCGCCGGACTTCATGACGGCGAAGTGCTCGTCGGCCAGGACGCTCTTGTTGCCCGTGACCGTGACGAAGACGTCGCCGATCTTCGCGGCCTCGGACATCGGCATCACGCGGAATCCGTCCATCGCGGCCTCGATCCCGCGGACCGGGTTGATCTCGGTGACGATGACGTTCGCGCCGAGGCCCTTGGCCCGCATCGCGACGCCCTTGCCGCACCAGCCGTAGCCGGCAATGACGACGTTCAGGCCCGCCACGAGAAGGTTCGTCGCGCGGATGATCCCGTCGATCGTGGACTGGCCCGTACCGTAGCGGTTGTCGAAGAGGTGCTTCGTCTCGGCGTCGTTCACG
Organism: Thermoanaerobaculia bacterium; assembly: GCA_038319835.1. Classification (GTDB taxonomy): domain Bacteria; phylum Acidobacteriota; class Thermoanaerobaculia; order UBA5066; family UBA5066; genus Fen-183. The sequence continues at coordinate 5,948 of JBBQDQ010000091.1, forward strand.
GCGACGACCGGGAACTTCAGGACGCCTTCCTTCTCCATCGCCTTGAGGCGGATGACGCCGGTCGTCGTCTCTTCCGTCCCGCCGACGATCCCGTCGAACAGCGCCTTCTTCTCGGCCGCGGACAGGCTCTTCGCCCAGGCGGCGAGCGTGGCCTCGAGCTGGCTCTCCTTGCCGAGCGACATGAAGAGGAGCGACGAGACGAGGTCGGCGCCGTCGTCCATCGTCATGTTCGGCTTGTGCGCGAGGGCCGCCTGGATGTGGGAGTAGTACGTCTTGTGATCCTCGCCCTTGATCGCGTAGGTCGAGATCCCGAACTCGGCCACGAGCGCCGCGGCGACGTCGTCCTGCGTCGAGAGCGGGTTGGAGGCGCAGAGGACCACGTCGGCGCCGCCGGCCTTGAGGGCGCGGGCCAGGTTGCCCGTCTCGGTCGTCACGTGGAGGCAGGCCGAGAGACGGATGCCCTTGAGAGGCTTCTCCTTCTCGAAGCGCTCGCGGATGCGCGTGAGGACGGGCATCGAGCGGTCGGCCCACTCCATGCGGAGACGGCCCTTCGCGGCGAGCGCGAGGTCCTTGACGTCGTGGGCGGGCAGGGTCGCGGTGGTCATGAGGTCTCCTTTGTTTCGCCATGCGCGCAGCGGACGGCGTCTGCGAGATACGTGGGCAGAAGCGTTTCCCCGTTCTCCGAGGGAACGCGATAGGCGGCGAGCGCGGCGAAGCGGGCTTCGGCGAAGCCGGCGCGCTTGAGGCCGGCGCGGACCGTCTCGCGCGGCAGGCCGAGGTGCGTCGAACCCGTGGCCTCACGCAGGGCGCGGTGGCCGTGCGGCTCGAGCTCGACGAGGACGACCCGGCCGCCGGGCTTCACAACGCGGCCGAACTCGGCGAGGGCGTCGGCGGGTCTCGCGAGATGGCGCAGGAGGTGGAACGCGAAGACCGCGTCGAGCGACGCGTCCCCGAACGGCAGGCTCTCGGCGGCCGCCTTCTTCACGGTCACGTTCGCGAGGCCCGCGCGGCGGACTTTCTCGCGAGCGAGACGAACCATCTTTTCGCTGGCATCGACCGCGTGAACCTCGTCGGCGACGGCCGCGAGGCCGAGGGTGAGAAGGCCCGTTCCGCAGCCAACGTCCGCCACCGACAAACCGCGCGGGACCAGCTTGAGGAGCGCGGCCTCCCGCGCGCCCGAGGCGTAGAACGGCCCCTGGATGCGATCCCACTCCCCCGCTACGGCGTCGAACCCGCCCTCGGGCAGCAGAGCAGTGCGCTCCTCGAGGATGTCCCTGAGCCGGTCGTCGTCGTCGGAGAAGGCGGCGTCCGTCACGGCGCCCGAGACCGACTCCCAGAGCTTCGTTCCACCGGCCGTGGCCGCGTAGCGCTCCGAGCCGTTCGTTCGGCGGGTCTCGACGAGGCCCGCGTGGCGCAGGACCGCGAGATGGTTCGAGACTCGCGACTGGGCGGCCTCGAGGATCCGCTGGATCTCGCGGACCTGCAGCTCCTCCTTCGCGAGGAGCCTCACGGCCCTCAGGCGCAGGGGGTCTGCGAGCGCGGCAAGAGCGGGGGCGGCGTCCAGCACCCAACTCTTATATCACAACAACAGATTTCTATGATGTAACTCAGGCCGAGGCCGGGACGCGGGCCCCCGCGGCAGACGCCAGAGCGGCGGCCTTGTCCGTTTTCTCCCACGTGAACTCGGGCAGATTCCGTCCGAAGTGGCCGTAGGCGGCCGTCTTCCGGAAGATCGGCCGGCGCAGCTGAAGGGTCTCGATGATTCCCTTCGGCGTCAGGAGAAAGTTCTCGCGGACGAGCTTCGCGAGGAGGTCCGGGTCGACATTCGAGGTGCCGAACGTGTCGACGTAGACGGACACCGGGTCCGCAACCCCGATCGCGTAGGCGAGCTGGACCTCGACCTTGTCGGCGAGGCCCGAGGCGACGAGGTTCTTCGCGATATACCGGGCCATGTACGACGCGGAGCGGTCGACCTTCGTCGCGTCCTTGCCGGAGAAGGCTCCGCCGCCGTGGCGGCCGTAGCCGCCGTACGTGTCGACGATGATCTTCCGCCCGGTGAGCCCGGTGTCGCCCTGGGGCCCGCCCGTCACGAACCGGCCCGTCGGGTTGATGTGGAACTTCGTCTTGTCGTCCATCAGGGCAGCCGGAACGACGGGCCTGATGACCTCCTCGCGGATCGCCTCGCGGAGCTCCGGCGTCGGGATCGACTCGGAGTGCTGCGTCGAGACGACGACCGTGTCGACGCGCACTGGCTTGCCGTCCGCGTACTCGACCGAGACCTGGCTCTTGCCGTCCGGCCGCAGCCACTCGAGCGTCCGGTTCTTGCGGGCCTCGGCGAGGCGCAGCGTGAGCTTGTGCGCGAGCATGATCGGGAGCGGCATGAGCTCCTCGGTCTCGCGGACCGCGAGGCCGAACATGAGGCCCTGGTCGCCCGCGCCGCCCGTGTCCACGCCCATCGCGATGTCCGGCGACTGCTTGTCGATCGTCGAGATGACGGCGCACGTCTCGTAGTCGAACCCGTACTTCGCGCGCGTGTAACCGACGTCCTTGATGGTCTGCCGGACGATGCCCGGGATGTCGACGTACGTCTTGGTCGTGATCTCGCCCGCGATGAGGGCGAGGCCCGTCGTGACCAGCGTCTCGCACGCGACGCGCCCCATCGGGTCGTCGGTCAGGATGGCGTCGAGGATCGAGTCCGAGATCTGGTCGGCGATCTTGTCGGGATGCCCCTCGGTGACGGACTCGGACGTGAAGAGATGCCGGTCTTTGCTCATTGAACGTCTCCGCGCCGCGTGCGGCGAAACGCGGATGTTAGCAGGCGAAGGCGGCGTCAGGGCCGGTAGATCAGGAACCGCGCGTGTCCGTAGCGTCGGACGTCCGCCGGCGGCACGCCGCCCGGCGTGAGAAGGCAACCGTCTCCGCGCTCGTGGAAGAGCCAGCCGCCCGGGCGAACGAGCAAGAGCAGGAGCTGAAGGTCGGATTCCGGGATTTCCTTGAAAGGGGGATCGTGGAAGATCACGTCGAACAGAGCGGCACCGGCGGCGCTCGCGGGGCGCGAAAATTCACCCTTCGAGGAGAAGCGGGCCACGGACGTTTCTTCCAGGTTGGCGCGATCCCCCGCGCCGAGCCGGTCCACATTTCCCCTCAGGACCTTCACGACCCTCCGGTCCGATTCGATGAACGTCGCGTGCGCCGCTCCGCGCGAGAGCGCCTCGAGGCCGTAGGCGCCCGAACCCGCGCACGCGTCGAGGACGCGCACGCCACGAATCGCCTCGCCGAGAATGTCGAACGCCGCCTTCCGCGCGAGCTCCGTCGTCGGCCGGATTCCGTCCGGCACGTCGAGGCGGCGTCCGCGCCAGGTCCCGCCCGTGATCCGGACCATCAGCGCCGTCTCGCCGGAGGTTCGGGCGTCGGGGCCGGTCCGGCCCGCTCGGGATTCTCGAAGAGCCGCGGGATGTCTCCGCGGTAGAGGAAGAGCTGCAACTTGTGGCTGCCGTCGCCGCCCGAGACGACGAGCTCCTCCATCTCGAAATCGTGGTCGAGCGAGTCGTCGTGCACGATGCGGTACCAGACGCCGTCGGACCGCTTCTTCAGGAGCCAGCCCGCCTTCAGTCCCTTCGTCTCCCAGCTGATCTCGGACGGGTCCTCCTTCGCAAAGCGCGCGCGGAGGTCCTCGATCGCGCCCCGCGCGTGCCCGACGGCGAGCGGCAGCGTCGCGAAATCGTCGAACGGGTAAGCGCGGATCTTCGCGGGCCCGTCGGCGATCTCGAGACGCATCCGACGGGCCGACGAGTCGCCGAGGACCATGCGGCCCGGATCCTCGACGTCGCGGCGCTCGACGACCAGCGCGTCCTGGCACACGCGCTTGATGACCTCCAGCTCCTGCGGAGACACGACGCGCCGCTCGAGCGTGTCGACTCCCCGGAAGCTCAGAACCTTCACGAGCGTCCCGTCGTCGAAGAGCGCCGTGCGCTCCCGGCCGACGCCCTGCCAGGACTCGAGCGCGATGACGAGACGGGGATTCCGGACCTCCGGCGTCCTCGTGGGAGTCGCCGTCGCCGTCGGCGTGGGCGTGAACGTCGGCAGAGGCGCTTCCGGCGCACCGCCGGGCGCCGCCGCGAGCACCGCGACGAGGACGAGCGCCGTGGTCATGCGGGGACTCCGGCCGCCTTCCGCAGGGCTCGCGAGAAATTGAGGCGGGCGGCGGCAGCGGCGCGCTCGGGCCCCGGCAGGGACTCGAGCAGCCGACGCCAGATTTCTTCTGGCTTCGGACGCGCATCCGCCGAAGGGTGCGCGTCGAGTAACACCGAAGCATCGGAACCGGTGGTTGAAGAGTTCCTAGAAAGGTAAGAAGGGCTGGACCACCCCGGCACGACGTCGCCGAAAAGCTGCAGGTTGCTCGCGTGGGCTGCCGCCTCGTCCCACTTACCTTCTGAGAACATCTCTTCTATTCCTCTTCTCATTCGGTCGCCGGAAAGGCGACCGAATGCATCTGCTTTTCTTGCGGCCTTCAGGGCCTTGCCGAACTCAGCGTCCCAGGCGAATCCCAGCCGCACCGCGTACTTCACCGCGCGGTACGCGCGCGTGGGGTCGTCGACGAGCGACTTCGGATGGAGGAGGCGGAGCGTCTTCGCCGCGAGGTCGCGTTTCCCGCCGAACGGGTCCAGGGTCGCGCCGAGGACGCCGCGCTTCCCGATTCGCCGCGCCATCGCGTGAATCGTGAAATCCCGCCGGCCGAGGTCGTCGTCGATCGTGGCCGTGCCGGTCACGACGGGCAGGCTCGCGGGCGACGGGTATTCCTCCCGCCGCGTGGCCGCGAGGTCGACCCTGAGGCCGCCGGGTGCTTCCAGCGTCGCGGTTCCGAATCGCTCGTGCCGCGCCCGGAGCGACCAGCCGGGAAGCGCCGCGAGCCGGGTGGCAAGCTCCAGCGCGTTCGCCGCTCCCGCCTCCACGGCGAGGTCGACGTCCCGCGTCGGGCGCCCGAGGACGAGGTCGCGCAGCGCGCCGCCGACGAGCCAGAGCCCCATCTCCCGGCGATCGGCAACCTCTCCGATGCGGGCGAGGAACGTCCCGAGGTCTTCCGAGCCGGGCGACGGGCGCTCGGGAGCGGACGCCGTCATGCCGACGACGCGTAGCCGTAACGGACCGAGCCTGGGCCGAGGAGCGTCTCCATCGACGCCGTGAAGTCGGGTGTGGGCCGGACCCAAAGACGCGAGTCGATCTTCTGGCGCGCTGCAAAATGACCGGGACGCCGGAGCTCGAGCGAGACCGGCACGGATCCGGGATGCCGCCGGAGGATCTCGATGAGCGCGGACTCGTCGAATGTCTCGAAGTTCTGCGGGGAGATGAGGATCTCGCGCGCGCCCTGCTCCTTCATCCCCTCGAGGAGCTGGATCTCCCGGGCGATCACCTCGATCGGAATCGAGGAGGTCTCGCCGTCGGCGTGCTCCCCCGCCGCCGCCGCGGCCGCGCCGATCTGCATGGACGAGCGGACCGTCCCGGTCACGAGGATCGCTTTCCCGGGCGCGAACCACCCGTTGATCCGCTCGAGAAGGCTCGCGAAGACCGTCACCGGAACCGTGCCCGTGAGGTCCTCGACGACGGCCTTCGCCATCATCTTCCCTTCGTTCTGCCCCTTCTTGATCTGGTTCTTCTTGATCGAGGACACGAGGCCGACGAGCTTGACGGGCGCGTCGATCCGCTCGTGGAGCGTCTCGCATGTCGCGTCGCCGAACATCCGGATCTCGTCCTCGAATCGCGTGAGCGGGTGGCCCGTGATGTAGAAGCCGAGGGTCTCCTTCTCGAACCGGATCTTCTCGTCCGCGCTCATCTCGGGCTTGTCGTCGAAGCGGTCCGCCACCTGCGCGTCCTTCGGAACGTCGAAGAGGAGGCTCTGGCTGGACGAGGCGGCCTCCCGCGCGGCCGCCGCGACGTCGATCGCCATGTCGAGTCCGTCGAGAAGCGCGGCCCGCGTCTTCCCCAGCGAGTCGAAGCAGCCGGACTTCACGAGCGCCTCGATGACACGGCGGTTGTTGAGACGTAGGTCCACCCGCGAGCAGAAGTCCGTGAGCGACTTGAAGGGTCCCTCTCCCGCGCGCGCCTCGAGAACCGAGGCCACCGCCCCGTCGCCGACGCCCTTGACGGCGCCCAGCCCGAACCGGATCGCGCCGCCGTCCGGCGTGAAGGACAGATCGGACTTGTTCACATCCGGCGGCAGGACCGGGATCTTCATGTCCCGGCACGTGTTCACGTACTTCACGACGTCGTCCGAGCTGCCCGAGGACGCGGTGAGCGTCGCGGCGAGGAACTCGACCGGGTGGTGGACCTTCATCCAGGCCGTGCGGTACGCGAGAAGCGCGTAGACGACGGAGTGGGACTTGTTGAACCCGTACCGCCCGAATGGAAGGATGAGCGCCCAGAGCTCCTCCGCCTTCTTCTTCGGCGTGCCCTCCGCGACGGCCTTTTTGACGAACTTGTCGCCCTCCGCTTTCAGGAGCGCCTCGTCCTTCTTGCCGATCGCCTTGCGGAGCTTGTCGGCCTCGCCGGGCGTGTAGCCCGCGACGGCGCGGGCCGCGAGCATGACCTGCTCCTGGTAGACGAGGACGCCGTGCGTCTCCTTCAGGATCGGTTCGAGCTGCGGAAGCGGATAGTCGAACTTCGTGCCGCGACGCCTCTGGATGTAAACCTCGACCGTGCCGGCGTCCAGCGCGCCCGGCCGGTAGAGCGCGTTCAACGCGGCGAGGTCGTCGAAGACTTCCGGGCGCACCCGGCGCAGGAGGTCCCGCATCCCGGACGATTCGAACTGGAAGATGCCGTCCGTACGCCCGTCCGCGAAGAGCTTGTAGACCTCGGGATCGTCGAGGGGAATCGTCGTGAGGTCCGGCCGCGCGCCGGTCTTTCGTTCGACGAACGCGAGCGCGTCCTCGAGGATCGTGAGCGTGATGAGCCCGAGGAAATCCATCTTCAGGAGGCCCATCTTGTCGACGGCCTTCATCTCGAACTGTGTCGTGATCTCGTCGTTGCTGTTCTTGTAGAGCGGCAGGTACTCGACGAGAGGCCTCGGCGCGATCAGGACACCGGCCGCGTGGACGCCCGCGTGCCGCGAGACGCCCTCGAGGCGCTCCCCGAGGTCGAAGAGGCGCCGGTACGTCTCATTGTCGCGCAGCGCGTCCGCGAGCTCCTTCACGTCGCGCCGGGCCTCCGCGAGCATCGTCGGCTTGCCAGGATTCGCGGGAATGAGCGAGCAGAGACGGTTCACCTCCGCGAGCGGAACGTCGAGGACGCGGCCCACGTCGCGGATGACCGCGCGGGCCTTCATGGAGTTGAACGTGATGATCTGCCCGACGTTGTCGCGCCCGTACTTGCGGCGCACGTACTCGATGACTTCGCCGCGCCGGCGCTCGCAGAGGTCCACGTCGATATCGGGCATCGAGATGCGGTCCGGGTTCAGGAAGCGCTCGAAGAGCAGGTCGTACCGGAGCGGATCGACGTCCGTGATGCCGAGCGACCAGGCCACCAGCGAGCCGGCCGCGGACCCGCG
>JBBQDQ010000092.1:0-13354 GCA_038319835.1 Thermoanaerobaculia bacterium
CCGTTGGACGACCCCCCAGCGCGGGCGGCGGATTATGAGGGGGCGGCGCGCCGCGGTCAAACGGCGCGCCGCTCAAGCCGTCCGGTCCAGCCCGGTCCTTCGAAGGATCCATTCTCCAGCCGCCATGGCAAGAGCCACGCCCGCCACGTCTGCGAGAACGTCGCCGATCTCGACGTCCCGGCCGGGTACGAAGGACTGGTGGATCTCGTCCGAGCAGCCCCAGAGTGCGGCGCCGAGCAGCAGGAATACGGCCGTCTTCGTGCGGCTCCAGCCTTCGCCGAATCGGGCGGCGCGGACCGCGAGCAGGCCCGTGAGGAAGAAATACGCCGCGTGCTCGATCTTGTCCTTGCCGTCGAACCACGGCCCGACGGACGGGAGCCCGGAAGGCGTCCGGCTCGAGAGCCAGAACTCGTGCGCGAGGAGGAGGACGACCGGCGCCCAGAGGAGGAGCCGCCGCCGCGTTCTCATCCCGCTGCGGCCGCCTTTTTCTCGATCTTCCCCCACGAATCGCGCAGCGAGACCGATCGGTTGAAGACGAGACGGCCCGGAGCGCTGTCGGGGTCCACGACGAAGTAGCCGGTGCGCTCGAGCTGGAACGCGGTGCCGGCAGGCAGGGCCGCGAGCGCGGGCTCGACGCGGGCGCCGCTTCTCACGACGAGCGACTCCGGGCTCAGGTTCGCCAGGAAGTCCTTGCCCTCGGGCGCGTCGTCGGGATTGGGCACGGTGAAGAGCCGGTCGTACAGGCGCGCCTCGGCGGGCAGCGACTCGGCCGCCGAGACCCAGTGGATCGTGCCCTTGACCTTCCGGCCGGGGGCTTCGCCGCCCTTCGTCGCGGCGTCGTAGGTGCACCGGAGCTCCGTCACCGCACCGGCGGCGTCCTTGACGGCCTCCGTGCAGCGGATCACGTAGGCCCAGCGCAGGCGCACCTCGACGCCGGGGGAGAGGCGGTGATACTTCGGCGGCGGGACCTCGCGGAAGTCGTCGCGGTCGATATAGAGCGTGCCGGAGAACGGGACCGCGCGCGTGCCCTGCGAAGCGTCCTCGGGGTTGTTCACGGCGTCCAGCATCTCGACCTGGCCCTCGGGCCAGTTCGTGAGGACGACCTTCACGGGGTCGAGGACGCCCATGAAGCGCGGCGCGCGCTTGTTGAGGTCCTCGCGCAGGCAGTGCTCGAGGAGCTCGACCTCGACGACGCTGTTGCGCTTCGCGAGCCCGATCCGGTCGCAGAAGTCGCGGATGGCCTCCGGCGTGTACCCGCGGCGCCGGAACCCGGCGAGCGTCGGCATGCGCGGGTCGTCCCAGCCCGTGACGTGCTTGCCGGTCACGAGGTGGAGGAGCTTCCTCTTCGAGAGGAGCGTGTACGTGAGGTTCAGGCGCGCGAACTCGATCTGGCGCGGCCGCTCCGGAAGGTCGAGCGCCTCGAGGCACCAGTCATAGAGCGGCCGGTGGTCCTCGAACTCGAGTGTGCAGAGCGAGTGCGTGATGCGCTCGATCCAGTCCGAGATCGCGTGGGCGTAGTCGTACATCGGGTACAGGTGCCACGCGTCGCCCGTGCGGTGGTGGACCGTCTTGCGGATCCGGTAGAGCGCCGGGTCGCGCAGGTTGATGTTCGGAGAGGCCATGTCGATCCTGGCGCGCAGCGTGCGCGCGCCGTCCGGGAACTCGCCGGCGCGCATCCGGCGGAAGAGGTCGAGGCTTTCGGCGGTCGGGCGGTCGCGGTAGGGGCTGTTCTTTCCGGGCTCGGTCAAGGTCCCGCGCGTCTCGCGCACCTCGTCGGCCGTCAGGTCGCAGACGAACGCGCTGCCCTTCTCGATGAGCGTCTCGGCGAACCCGTAGAGCTTCTCGAAATAGTCCGAGGCGTAGTAGAGGCGGTTCGCCCAGTCGAAGCCGAGCCACTTCACGTCCGCCTGGATGGAGTCGACGTACTCGACCTCTTCCTTGAGCGGGTTCGTGTCGTCGAAGCGGAGGTTGCAGGTCCCGCCGTACTCCTTCGCGATCCCGAAGTTGAGGCAGATGGACTTCGCATGGCCGATGTGGAGGTAGCCGTTCGGCTCGGGTGGGAAGCGCGTCCCGACGCGGCCGCCGTGCTTGGCGGAGGCCTGGTCCGCGTCCACGATCTCGCGGATGAAGTCCTTGCCGGGGGTGGGAGGCGCGGGGGTCTTCGTGTCGTCCATGGGATTCCTCAGTTCACGGCCGCCGGCGCGGCAATGCGGTCGGCGAACGCGAGGAGCCTCTTGCGGGCGGTCTCCCGGCCGAGGACCTCGATCATCTCGAAGAGCGGGGGCGAGGCGAGCGAGCCCGTGATCGCGAGGCGCGCGGGCTGGGCGATCTGTCCGAGCCCGACGCCCGTCTCGGCGGCGAGGGCGCGGGCCGCTTCCTCCATTCCGGCGTGGACGAATGGTTCGACGGCGTCGAGGCGAGCGGCGAGCGAGCGCAGGACCGGGGCAAGCTCGGGCTTGCCGAACTTCTTCAGGCCGGCGGGGTCGAAAGCCGTGGGATCGTCGCCGTAGACCGCCAGCCCCTGCGCGAGCTCGATCAGCGTCCGGGCGCGTGGACGGAGGAGGGCGATGCCCTTCGCGAGCGTCGCCGGCTCGCGCGCGGGGAGCCCGAACGGAGCCAGGAGCTCGAGGAGGCGCGCGTCCGGCGTCGCCTGGAGATACTGCCCGTTCAGCCAGAGGAGCTTCTCGTGGTCGAAGCGCGACGGCGACGGGCCGATGCGCTCGAGCGCGAAGAGGGCCGTCATCTCGGCCAGCGTCATCCGCTCGCGATCCTCGCCGGGCGACCAGCCGAGGAGCGCGAGGAAGTTCACGAGCGCCTCGGGCAGGAAGCCCTGCTCCTTGAACTCCTCGACGCCCGCCGCACCGTGCCGCTTGCTCAATTTCTTGCCGTCCGCCCCGAGGATCATTCCGAGGTGCGCGAAGGCGGGGCAGGGCGCACCGAGCGCGCGGAAGAGCGCGACGTGCTTGGGCGCGTTCGGAAGGTGGTCGACGCCGCGTACGACGTGCGTGATCCCCATGGCGACGTCGTCGACGCAGACCGTGAAGTGGTAGAGCGGGTGGCCGTCCGAGCGCACGAGGACGAAGTCGTCGAGCGCGCCGGCGGGGAACTCCGTCCGGCCCTGCACGACGTCGTCCACGACGAGCGTCTCGTCGGGGACCTTGAGGCGCAGAACGAATTTTCCCCCCTGGGCCGCCCGCCGGTCGGATTCCTCCCGCGAGATCGCGCGACCGCGGCCGTCGTACTTGAATGACGCCCCGGCGGCCTCGGCGGCCTTCTTCTGCGCGTCGAGCTCCTCTGGCGTCTCGAACGCGCGGTAGGCCTTGCCCTCGGCGAGGAGGCGGTCCGCCGCCTCCCGATAGAGGTCCTGCCGCTCGCTCTGAAAGAACGGGCCCTCGTCCCACGAAAGGCCGAGCCACGTCATCGCGTCGAGGATCTGCTGCGTGAGCTCCTTCTTGGAGCGCTCGACGTCCGTGTCCTCGATGCGGAGGATGAACGTCCCGCCGTGGCGGCGGGCGAAGAGCCAGTTGTAGAGGGCGGTGCGCGCCCCGCCCACGTGAAGAGAGCCCGTGGGCGAGGGGGCGAACCGCACGCGGGGCGCGGTCATGGGCCGGCGAGGATACCAGCCCGCAGTCGGGCATGATGCGGCCCGATGGCCGCCGGCCCCCTCTCCATCCCGCGCCGCGAGGCCCTCACGGCAGATCTCGTGCTCGTCGTCGTGACCGCAATCTGGGGGTCCACGTTCATCGTGAACCGCCTCGTGATCCGCGAGGCCCCGCCCCTCCTCTTTGTTCTCGCCCGCTTCGCGCTCGCGGCGGCGGTCCTCTGGCTGATCGCGCGCGGCCGCCCGCGGACGTCGAACCTCACGCGCGACAGCGTGGCCGTCGGCCTCCTCCTCGCGGCGGGAATCGGGTTCCAGGTCGTCGGCCAGCTGTTCACGACCGCCTCGAAGGCCGCGTTCGTGACGGGCCTCTCCGTGCCGCTCACGCCGGTCGCGGGTTACCTGATGACGCGGAAGAAGCCCTCGCGGGAGAACCTCGCGGGCCTCCTCGTCGCGGCCGCCGGCTTCCTCGTCCTGACCTGGCCGAAGGACGTCGCGTCCGGGTTCAACACGGGCGACCTCCTGATCCTCGTGACGGCCGTCTCCTACGCGGTCCTGATCGTGATCGTGAGCGAGACGGCCGCGACGCACGACGTGCGCTGGTACTCCTTCGGGCAGATCGTCTTCGCCGCGATCGGCATCGGCGCCGTGCGGCTCGCGCTCATGCCGTTCATCCACGGAAAGGGCGCGTTTCTCGCGGCCGAGGCGCGGCCGCTCGTCTTCGGCCGGACGGTCGTCCTCGCGATCCTCTGGATGGCGCTCGTCGCGACGGTCGTGACGTTCCTCGCCCAGACGTGGGCGCAGGCGCGCATGCCCGCGACGCACGCGGCGATCATGTTCGCGCTCGAGCCCGTCTTCACGGCGCTCTTCGCGGCGTTCTTCCTCGGCGAACGCATGTCGCGCCGCGACTGGGCGGGCGCGACGCTCGTCCTCGCCGGGATTCTCGTGTCGGAGCTGCGCGGCCGGAACTGACTATTCGAGCCCGAACGTCAGGTTGTAGACGTAAGGCTCGCGCAGGACCGACAGGACGAGGCTCGAGCGCGAATAGCCGCTCTCGACGGCCTTGCCGAGGTCGTCGAGCGTCCGCACCTTCACGTTGTTGACGGCGAGGACGGCGTCGCCGCGCTCGAGGCCCTTTGCGCCGGCCGGGGAGCGCGCGACGACCGAGGCGACCATCAGGCCGCCGCGCGTCTCCTTGAAGACGAGGCCGATCTCGCGCCGCAAGACCTCGAGGCCGAGGTCCTCGGGCGTCCGCTCGGTCGTGACCTGGGCCGTGCGCTCGGCGCGGTCGCGCCGGACCCGGAGCGTGAGGGACTTCCCGGGTCCAGCCGACGCGAGCGCCGTCTCGAAGTCCTCGCGGGTCTCGACGGGACGTCCGTCCAGCGCCACGACGACGTCGCCGGGCGCGAGGCCGGCCTTCGCGGCGGGCGACGCAGGGTAGACGGACTTCAGGCGCAGGCCCTGTCCGCGCGCCGAGGGACGCGCGTTCTCGGGCATCACGGTCGCGCCGCGCACGCCGATCCACACCGCCTTGACCTCCTTGTAGTTCAGGAGGTCGTCGGCCACGCGCCTCACGCGGTCGATCGGGATCGCGAATCCGATCGTGTTCGCGCCGCCCACGATCGCCGTGTTGATCCCGACGAGCTCGCCGAGGACGTTCACGAGCGCGCCGCCCGAGTTGCCGGGGTTGATCGCGGCGTCGGTCTGGAGGAAGTCGGAGTAGTTGCGGCCCGACTCGCCCATCACGGTGCGGTGCACCGCCGAGACGATTCCCGTCGTGACCGTGTTCGAGAGCCCGAACGGGTTCCCGATCGCGATGACGGTCTCTCCGATCATGAGGTCGGCCGTCGTCCCGAGCGCCGCGGCCTTCAGGCCCTTCGGATCCACGCTCAGGACCGCGAGGTCGTTGTCCGCGTCGGCGCCCTCGAGCTTCGCCTCGAGCTCGCGGCCGTCGGACGTCGTGACCCAGATGCGCGAGGCGCCCGAGATCACGTGGTCGTTCGTGACGACGATTCCGGGGCCGATCACGACGCCCGAGCCGAGCGACTCGCTGCGCGACGTGCGCGAGCGCCCCTCGCCGCCGAAGAAGACGTCGAGAGGACTGCGCCGCTGCTGGACGACGTGCTCGGCGGAGATGTTCACGACCGACGGGCCGCTCTTCTCGACGGCGACGACGATCGGAGTCCGGCGCTCTTCGCGGCCGCCGGCGGCGCGGAGAGGAGCGGCGGCGGACAGTGCGGCCAGGGCGAAAACGAGGTGGGTTGACTTCATTGTCTGTCGTTTCATAATAAAGTCGATATACCGGAAAGGGATTTTAAGTATTCTGAATTCCCGGCAGAAGAAAGCAGTTCAGGCGCTCGTCGAGCTCGTCTATCGCGCGGGCCCGGATGTGCCGTCGGGACAGCTCGCGACGTGGCTCGACCTGTCGCGGGACTCGGTCCACCAACTGCTCCTGCCGCTCGTGAGGAACGGCTGGGTCGCGGCGGGCCGCGGGCGCAACGGAGGGTACCGCGCGACGCCGGTGGCGCCGGGCATCACGGTGCTCGCCGTCGTGTCCCTTTACTCCCGCGAGGGGCGCGAGCCAGCACCCGAGGATCCGGCTGCGCCGCGTTTCATCCGCAACCTCGACCAGCGCGCTTCGGAACGTTACCGGCAATTCCTGTCCTCCGTGACGGTGGGGGGCCTCGTTGCGGAGGTCCGCGCCGAGCGCGAGGAGCCCACCTACTCGATCTGACGCCCTGAATTCGACTGTAGCAAGGCGCGCGCCCCGCCATTGCGGCGCGGCTCCGGAGGAACTCCAATGAAGATCGCCTCGGACATCACGAAACTCGTCGGGGGAACCCCCCTCGTCCGCCTGAACCGTGTCACGGCCGGCATCGCGTCCGGCGCGACGGTTGCCGCGAAGCTCGAGTTCTTCAACCCGGCCCACTCCGTCAAGGACCGCATCGGCGTCGCGATGATCGAGGCGCTCGAGAAGCAGGGCCGGATCGCCCCCGGAAAATCCGTGCTCATCGAGCCGACCTCCGGCAACACGGGAATCGGCCTCGCCTTCGTTGCGGCGGCCAAGGGGTACCGCCTCATCCTCACGATGCCCGAGACGATGTCGATCGAGAGGCGCAAGGTCCTCAAGCTCCTCGGGGCGGAGGTCGTGCTCACGTCCGGCCCGCTCGGGATGAAGGGCGCGATCGCCAAGGCCCAGGAGCTTCTCGCCGAGTACGGGCCCAACGGCGTCCAGCCGCAGCAGTTCGAGAACCCCGTGAACCCGGCGATCCACGAGGCGACGACGGCCGTCGAGCTCTGGAACGACACGGACGGGAAGATGGACATCTTCATCGCGGGTGTCGGGACCGGCGGCACGATGACGGGCGTCGGCCGCTACTGGAAGCCGAAGAAGCCGTCCGTGCGCCTCGTCGCGGTCGAGCCGACGGCGTCGCCGGTGATCTCGGGCGGAGCGCCCGGCCCGCACAAGATCCAGGGGATCGGCGCGGGGTTCATTCCGAAGAACCTCGACACGACGCTCGTGGACGAGACGTTCCAGGTCTCCAACGACCAGGCGTTCGCGATGGCGCGGCGGCTCGCGAAGGAGGAGGGGATCCTCGGCGGGATCTCGTCGGGCGCCGCGGTCCACGCCGCCGTCGAGATCGCCAAGCGGCCGGAGAGCGCGGGGAAGCTGATCGTCTGCGTCGTCCCGTCGACGTCGGAGCGCTACATCTCGACGGACCTCTTCAAGGAGGAGGAGATGCCGGCCGGAGCAGCGGCGATTTAGGGCTTCTTTCCCTCGATCGCGGGCTTCTTTCGAGCCGGCGCCTCGGCCGGCTCGTTACGGAACTCGAGCGCGGCGCCGCCCGGGGCAAGCGAGATCGCGATGGCCGATCCGTCGCGCACGTCGCCGGAGAGCAGCTTCCACGCGAGCGGGTCCTGCACGAGCTTCTGGATGTTGCGCTTGAGCGGGCGCGCGCCGTACACGGGGTCGTACGCCTCGCGGGCCAGCCAGGTCGCGACGGGCTTCTCCCACGAGAGCTTGATCCCGCGCGGTGCGACGAGCTCGGCCACCTTGCCGAGCTGGATCTCGACAATTTTCTCGATGTCGGCGAGATCGAGCCGGCGGAACGTCACGATGTCGTCGATGCGGTTCAGGAACTCGGGCCGGAAGTGCGTCCGGAGCTCCGTCTCGATGCGCGCCTTGAGCGCCTTCTCGTCCACGCCCTGCAGCTCCTGGATGAGGTGCGAGCCGACGTTGGACGTCATGATGACGACGACGTTCTTGAAGTCCACGACGCGGCCCTTGCCGTCCGTCAGGCGCCCGTCGTCGAGCACCTGCAGGAGGACGGACCACACGTCGGGGTGGGCCTTCTCGATCTCGTCGAAGAGGACGACCGAGTAAGGCCGGCGGCGCACGGCCTCCGTGAGCTGGCCGCCCTCGTCGTGGCCGATGTACCCGGGAGGGGCCCCGATCATCCGCGAGACGGTGTGCTTCTCCTGGTACTCGGACATGTCGAGGCGCACCATCGCGTTCTCGTCGTCGAAGAGGAACTCGGCGAGCGCGCGGGCGAGCTCGGTCTTGCCGACGCCCGTCGGCCCCAGGAACAGGAACGAGCCGATCGGCCGGCGCGGGTCCTTCATCCCGGCGCGGGCCCGGCGCACGGCGGCCGCGACGGCGTCCACGGCCTCGTCCTGCCCGATCACGCGCAGGCGCAGCCGGTCGCCCATCTTCAGGAGCTTCTGCGTCTCGCCTTCCACCATCCGCGAGACGGGCACGCCCGTCCACTTCGAGACGATCGCGGCGACGTCGTCCTCGTCGACCTTCTCGCGAAGGACCGCGCCGCCCTTCTGCATGTCGTCGAGGCGCGTCTGGGCCGCATCGAGGTCCTTCTGGACCTTGAGGAGCGTCCCGTAGCGCAGCTCGGCGGCCTTGTTGAGGTCGCCCTGCCGCTCGGCGGCCTCGGCCGCGACCTTCGTCTCGTCGAGCTTCTTCTTGAGGTCGCGGATCACGGTGATCGCGTCCTTCTCGGAGCGCCACCGCGTCTTCATGACGTTGGAGCGCTCCTTGAGCTCGGCGAGAGTCTTCTCGAGGCCCTTGAGACGGTCCCTCGCGGCCTTCGCGTCGTCCTTCTGGAGCGCCTTCCTCTCGATCTCGATCTGGAGGATGCGCCGCTCGACCTCGTCGATCGCGGTCGGCATCGAGTCGATCTCCATCTTGAGCTTCGAGGCGGCCTCGTCGACGAGGTCGATCGCCTTGTCGGGCAGGAACCGGTCCGCGATGTAGCGGTCCGAAAGCGTCGCGGCCGCGACGAGCGCCGCGTCGGTGATCTTGACGCCGTGGTGCAGCTCGTAGCGCTCCTGCAGACCGCGCAGAATCGCGACGGTGTCCTCGACGGACGGCTCCCCGACGAGGACGGGCTGGAAGCGGCGCTCGAGAGCGGGGTCCTTCTCGATGTGCTTGCGGTATTCGCCGACGGTCGTCGCGCCGATCGCGCGCAGCTCGCCGCGGGCGAGGGCGGGCTTGAGCATGTTGCCGGCGTCCATCGCGCCCTCGGCCGCACCCGCGCCGACGAGCGTGTGGAGCTCGTCGATGAAGAGGATGACCTTGCCGTCGGACTCCTCGACTTCCTTGAGGACCGCCTTGAGGCGCTCCTCGAACTCGCCGCGGTACTTCGCGCCGGCGAGCATGGCGCCGAGGTCGAGCGAGACGACGCGCCTGTCCTTGAGCGTCTCGGGGACGTCGCCCGAGACGATGCGCCGGGCGAGGCCCTCGACGATGGCGGTCTTGCCGACGCCGGGGTCGCCGATGAGGACGGGGTTGTTCTTCGTCCGCCGCGTCAGGACCTGCATGACGCGCCGGATCTCCTCGTCCCTCCCGATGACCGGGTCGAGCTTGCCCTTGCGGGCGAGCTCCGTGAGGTCCTTCGCGTACTTCTTGAGCGCCTGGTACTTGTCCTCGGCGGCCTGGTCGGCGACGCGGCTCCCGCCGCGCACGTCCTTGAGGGCCGCGAGGACGGAAGCCTCGGAGAGGCCGAGAGCGAGGAACGCCTTCGCGGCCGCGGACTTCCCGTCCTTGAGGAGGGCGAGGAGAAGGTGCTCGGAGGCGACGTAGTCGTCCTTGAAATCCGCCGCGATCTTCTCGGCGAGGTCGAGCAGTTTCACGAGAGGAGGGGAGAAGCGCGGGTCGACGTTCTCTCCCGCCACGTGCGGAAGCCTTGCCATCAGCTTCGCGATCTCCTGGGCCGCCTGGCCTGGTGCGACGCCCACGCGGTCGAGGAGCGCGGGCACCACTCCGCCTTCCTGGAGGAGCAGAGCCTCGGCGAGGTGTTCCGGCGTGACCTCCGGATGCCCTTCGGTTCGGGCTGCCTGAGAGGTCCTCTGAAGGACTTCCTGGGCCTTGTGAGTGAAGCGGTCGAGGTTCATAACGCCTGCAATCTATTATCTGAGTGTAACGATGTCAAGTCTGTATCTACACTAATGATAGAGATAAGCATAAGTCATTTCTTCTGAATGGTATGGGAAGCAATGCGCGTGCTAGCCTCTCGCCTCTATGAAGCGCAGGGACGTTCCCGAGCGGGACGGACGCCGCGATTGGCTCACTTTCATAGGGATCTTCCTCCTCGCCCTCGTCGTTCGTCTCGCGGTCTCCTCGTCGCTCTCGTCCCTCGGCCTCTGGCAGAACCCGCAGTTCGACGCACGCGAGAACCTCGGCTGGGCGGGCGCTCTCGCCGCGGGGAATTTCCAGTGGCCGTCGCCGCCGACGCACGGGCCCGCCTACCCGCTCTTCCTCGCGGCGCTCCTGAAGGTCGCGGGCGGCTCGCTCGGCGCTGCGCGGTTCGGGCAGGCCGTCTTCGCGAGCCTCACGTGCGTCCTCGTCGCCCGGACGGGAGTCGCGCTCTTCGGGCGGCGCGCCGGACTTGCCGCGGGGATCCTCCTCGCGGTATCCGGGCCTGTCGCGCTCGTAGACGTGAGCTTCTGGGAGGAAGGTCTCGTCGGATTCGTCCTCTCGGCCGCGCTGTTCCTCCTCGCAACGCGCCGGACTCCGGGCGGGGCGGCGCTCGCCGGACTCCTCCTCGGCGTCGCCTGCGCTGCGCGCCCGACGTCGCTCCTCTTCGTCGTCGCCGCCGCCGCCGCGATCCTCTTCGCCGGCGCCTGGACGCGCCGCGGCGCGGCGGCGGGCGCGCTCGTTCTCGCTGCGGGCCTCGTCCTCGCGCCCGCGGTTCTCGCGGCGTCGCGGGCCTCGGGTCATTTCGTGTTCGTCCGCGCATACGGCGCCGTCAACCTCTGGCTCGGAAACGACCCGGCCTCGGGCGGCGTCCAGAACGCACGGCCGAACGGGCCGTGGGACCGCATCGCCGCGGCGCCGGCGCGCGCGGGCGTCGCTCCAAAGGACGAGGAGGCGTGGTTCACGCAGCGGACGATCGCGCGCGCGGCGGCGGCGCCCGCGGGTCTCTTGCGCGCCGTCCTGTCGAAGGCGGTCTGGCTCACGCAGGCCGAGGAGCCGCGCGACAATCACGCGTACGCCTTCTTCGCGTCGCAGTCCGGGATTCTCCGGATGCTCCCGGGCTTCGGCGCCGTCATCGCGCTTGCCGTCGTGGCCCTGTTCGCGCGCGTCCCGGTGCGGGCCGCCGCGCTTCCTCTCCTCTGGATCGGCGCGGGCGCGCTCCCGTTCCTCGCGGCGCTCGCGGGGCTGCGCTACCGGATGCCTCTCGTCCCGCCGGTCGCCCTTTTCGGCGGCGCGGGTGCCGCGCTCCTCTTCGAGAGGCTGCGCGCGCGCGACGCACGCGCTCTCGCCGCGCCGCTCGTCGCGGGGATGTTCGCGCTCGGCGCCGCTCACCTCAGGGTGCACCCGCCTTCGCACGTCTTCGCCGAGGAGTGGAGCCTCGAGGGAAACGCGTGGATGGAGATGGGGAGGCCCGAAGAGGCCGTGCGCGCGCTGCAGAAGGCCGGCAGCGCCGATCCGGCCGCCGCGCTCCCGGTGGAATTCCTCGGCCGCCTCCGCCTCGCCGAAGGCCGCGCGCCGGAAGCCTCCCGACTCCTCGAGGAGTCCCTTCGGATGGACCCCGATTCGCGGTCCGCGCACTTCTTCCTGGGTCAGGCCGAAGAAGAGCAGGGGCACGCCGCCGAAGCCGCGGCGGCCTACGGGCGCGCGCTCGCGATCTCTCCGGCGTTCTTTCCGGCCCGCTATCACCGCGGGCGTGCGCTGATCCTCGCGGGCGATCCCGCGTCCGCGGTGCCCGAGCTCGAGAAAGCCGTCGCCCTCGCGCCCGGAGAGGCCCCGCCCCGCGAGCTCCTCGAGCGGGCGCGCGCCCTCGCGTCCGTCCCGCGCTGATCAGCGCGCGCGCGGATCGCGTGCGCCGGCCTCCGCGAAGCCCTTCGCGCGCAGGAGGCACGAGTCGCAGGCGCCGCAGGGCCGGCCGGAAGACGAGGGGTCGTAGCAGGAGGTCGTGAGGCCGGGATCGAGCTCCAGGGCGAGCGCGAGCCGCACGATGTCCGCCTTCGTGAGTTTCAGAAGCGGTGCGCGCACCGCGAACCGGCGGCCCTCGTCGCCGGCTTTCGTGCCGAGGTTCGCGACGCGCTCGAACGCCCGGAGGAACGCCGGGCGGCAGTCGGGGTAGCCCGAGTAGTCGAGCGCGTTCGCGCCGATCACGATCTCGGTCGCGCCCGCGGTCTCGGCCGCGCCGAGCGCGAAGGCGAGGAAGAGCGTGTTGCGCGCGGGAACGTACGTGACGGGGATGCGCGATCGTCCGAGCGCCTTCTTCGGGACGCGGATGGAGCGGTCCGTCAGGGCCGAGCCTCCGAGGGCGCCGAACGACGGGATCGCGATGACGCGGTGCGAGGCCGCGCGGTAACGGCGAGCGAGCGCGCGCGCGGCGTGCAGCTCGATGCGGTGCCGCTGGCCGTAGTCGAAGGAAAGCGCGTGCACCCTCCAGCCCCAGCGCGTCGCGAGCGCGAGACACGTCGCCGAGTCGAGGCCGCCGGAGAGCAACAGCACCACGGTACGTCGACCCGCCACGGGGGCCTTGGGAATTGCCGTCTCTTTCATCTCCCCGGCACGTCTCCCCAGAGCGTCTTGTGGATCTGCAGACTGAGGCGGAGTCTTCTCTTCGAGTCGCGGACCCACTCGGCGACCTGCGGCGCGATTGTGCTTGTGGCGCCGTCGAAGACGGGCGAAATGAGGACCTGGTTTGTTTCGTCGAGACGTTGTTTCTCGACGAGCGCGACCGCCCAGTCGAAGTCGCCGCGGTCTCTCACGACGAACTTCACCTCGTCCCGCGGCCCGAGGAGCTTCAGGTTCTGAAGGTCGTTGTACGCCTCCATGCCCGAGCCGGGGCACTTCACGTCGACGACCTTGACGACGCGCGGGTCCACGCGGCCCAACGGAACGTGGCCTCCGGTTTCCACCAGCACGACGTAGCCGCGGTCGCAGAGCGCCGTCGCCAGCGCGAAGAAGCCCTCCTGCTCGAGCGGCTCTCCGCCGGTGATCTCGACGAGCGGCGCGCCGAGGCGCGCGATTTCGGCGAGGACCTGCCCTTCGGTCATCGCCGATCCTCCGGAGAAGGCGTACGCGCTGTCGCACCACGTGCACCTCAGCGCGCACCCCGTCAGCCGCACGAACGTGCACGGGAGTCCGGCGAAGGACGACTCGCCCTGCAGGCTCCGGAAGATCTCCGTGACGACGAGCGCCGGAGGGGAAGGGGCGACGGGCATTGGGGAGACGATAGCGCGGCCATAATCGTCCCGTGCGGCTGAAGCTCGAACTGGCGTATCTCG
>JBBQDQ010000093.1:0-13111 GCA_038319835.1 Thermoanaerobaculia bacterium
GGGCGTCCCCGAGGAGCTGCGGGACCGGAGCCTTACCGCGTACGCGCCCGCGGGGGGAACGCCGGGCGGCAGGCGCAGGGACAGGTCTCCGTCCTCGGAGCCCTTCGAAGGCAGCTCGCCGGAGTCCCAGGCGACTCGGCCGCCCGTCGTGAGCGTGACCCCGAAAGACGGCGCCTGCGGAGCCAGCGAGGCGCGCGGGAGGACGAGAAGCAGCGCGCCGCCCGCGGGCCGCCTGACGCGGACGATCGCGGGGCCGGTGCCGACGGCGGAGGTCAGGACGACGGTCTGCGCGAGCGGGACGACCCCAGCCTGGGCGGCGGCGTCCGCCCGGGGGGCGCGGTCCGCGAGCTCCCTGCGCGTCCTGGCGAGTGCCGTCTTGAGGAACCACGCGGACGCCAGCGACGCGACCGTGAGGAGGATCAGGAGCGCGAAGCCGACGGCGATCCCCGTGCCGCCGGGGAAGAGGCGCGAGTCGGCGCGGGAGCCGGGCGACGCGGCAGCCGCGGCGGCCGCCTTCTTGCGGAAGAACCGCTCCTCGGCGAGCTGCAGCTTGATGCCGCGGGTCGTTTCGACGCGGTCGCGGTAGTAGGGCGTGTCGAGGAGCGACTCCTCGAAGAGGTGCCTCTCGCCGTCGGGGAGTCGCCCCATGACGTAGTCGGCGACGAGGAGGTCCTCCTCGCTTTCGATGAGGTCGAGGAGCCGGTCGTCGCGGAAGTAGGCCTCTTCGAAGCGCGTCCGTGCCGTGTCCGTCATCCTGCGCAGCAGGTAGTCGCGAATCTCCGGGGAGCCTGGCGCCGTTGCGCTCACTCCGGCCCTCCGCCTCCCGGCCGCAGCCCTTCGCGCAGCGCCTTCTCCTTGTCGGCCTTCTCCTTGTCCATGCGCTTCTTCAGCTCGCGCTTGGCGCGGTAGACGCGCATGTCGACGGCGTCTGTCGTGATCCCTTCCTCGCGGGCGATCGCGCGAGAGGGGACCTCCTCGACGAAGCGCTTCACGAGGAGGCTGCGCATCCGCTCGGGCAGGAGCGAGAGGGCGTTGCGGAACCGGAGGGCCTGGCTGGAGATCAGGGCGTCCGTGAGCGGGTCCTCGACGCCGGCGAGGTCCACGGCGCCCGAGAGGCCGTCGTGGGTGTTGGCCTTCGCGACGCGGCGGCAGTATTCGAAAAAGACGTTCTTCGCGACACCGAGCGCGTAGGCCTCGTGCGAGTCCATCCGCTCGCCGCGCGAGATCCGCTGGAGAACGCGCAGGAGCGTCTCCTGCGCGAGATCGCGGGCGTCGTCCTCGGTGCGCACGCCCCGGGAGAGGAAGAAGCGGCGCAGCTTCTCCGGGAGGCGGCCGAGCTCCGTCTCGTAGGGTTCGGAGAAGCGGGAGGTGTCTACGACCGCCCCCGCGGCTTCTGAGGTCCGCACGGCATGCGCCGATTCTAGCCGTCCGGAACCCTGGAAGGCGTGGCCTTCGTCACCGAAAGAAATCCGTTGACACGGCACCGAAATGCATGAATATGCGTGTTAGTGAATATTCATGCGACCGGCTCCGCCCTGCGGCGCCGGGACGAGATCCTGAGGGTCATCCGGGACGGGGCCGTCCACTCCCAGGAGGAGCTCCAGCAGCGCCTCGCGCGGCGGGGAATCGAGGTCGCGCAGCCGACGCTTTCGCGCGACCTCAAGGACCTCGGCCTGGCCAAAACGCCGTCGGGCTACGTCCTCCCGGGCGAGACAGGCGCCGCGCCGGGCCCCGACCGGGAAGCCCGCTCGAGGGAGAAGCTCGACCGGGCGCTCCGCGAGTGGCTCCTCGGCGTCGCGACGGCGGGCACGCTCGTCGTCCTCAAGACTCCTCCCGCCGCGGCGCACCATGTGGCGCGCGCCGTCGACGAGGCGGGCCTCGAGGGCGTGGCCGGCTCGATCGCCGGCGACGACACGATCTTCCTCGCGACGCCGTCGGCCACCGCCGCGGCGAAGCTCGCCCGGATTCTCGAGGCCGGGCTCCCCGGCCGCCCGCGGAGGGCCCGCCCGTGAGCGCGTCCCGGGTCCGCGTCTCCGTCCTCGGTGCGACGGGCTACTCGGGCGGCGAGCTCTGCGCGATCCTCGCGCGCCACCCGCGCGCGACGGTCGCATCGGTCTTCTCGTCCGGGAAGAAGGATGCGAAGCCGGTTCCGTTCGGGCGGCTCCACCCGTCGATCGGCGGAGCCACCGGCCCCGCCGCCGAGGCGTTCTCGCTCGAGGCGCTCGCGGCCGGCAAGCCCGACGTCGTTTTCCTCGCGACACCGAACGAGACGTCCGCCGAGGTCGCCGGGCCGATCCTCGCGCTCGGCGCGAGGGTGATCGACGTCTCGGGGGCCTTCCGCCTCCGGAACGCCGCGGACTACCCGAAGTGGTACGGCTTCGACCATCCGACGCCCGCGCTCCTCGCCGAGGCCGTTTACGGCCTCACGGAGTGGTGCGGCCCGGAGCTCGCCGGCGCGCGGCTCGTCGCGAACCCGGGCTGCTACCCGACGTCCGTCCTCCTCGCGCTCAAGCCGCTCGTGTCCCTGCTCGAGCCGGGCGCGAGCGTCGTCGCCGACAGCAAGAGCGGCGTCTCGGGAGCGGGGAGGAAGTCCGACCTCGCGTTCTCCTTCTCGGAGCTCGCGGGGAACTTCAAGGCGTACGGGGTCGGCAGCCACCGCCACGAGCCCGAGATGCGTCAGGAGCTCGGCCTCTCCGACGAGGCACCGTTCGTCTTCGTCCCGCACCTCTTGCCCGTGGTGAGAGGAATCCTCTCGACCCTGCACGTCACGTTCCGCGCGGGCGTCTCGGCCGCGGACGTGTCGGCCGCGTACGCGCGGTACGAGAGCCTTCCGTTCGTGAAGGTCCGCCCGGCCGGAGAGCTGCCCGACCTCGCGAGCGTCGTCGGCACGCCGCGCGCCGAGATCGGCTTCGCGGTCCTGCCCGGCGGCCGGGGTGGCGTGATCGTCTCGGTGATCGACAACCTCCTCAAGGGCGCGGCCTCGCAGGCCGTGCAGAACATGAACCGTGTCTTCGGATTCCCGGAGACGGAGGGACTCGTTTGAGCGCGAACCGCCCTGGCCGCCCGATCGTCGTGAAGCTGGGGGGGAGCCTCCTCGAGGACGCCGTCCCGCGCGCCAACGCCCTCGCCGCGATCGCGGCGAGCTGGACCTCCGGCGAGAACGTCGTCGTCGTCCACGGCGGCGGCAAGCGCATCGACGCGTCGCTTCAGGCCCTCAAGATCCCGAAGAAGACGTACCGGGGCCTCCGGATCACCGACCCCGAGACGCTCGACGTCGTCGTGTCGATCCTCTCGGGCCTCGTCAACAAGTCGCTCGTCGCCGAGCTGCGCTCTCTCGGCGTGACGGCCGCCGGCGTCTCGGGCGCCGACGGCGAGACGCTCTGGGCCGAGTTCCACCCGCGTCTCGACGGCGTGGACTTCGGCTACGTCGGGCGCGTGACGTTCTCGGACCCCCGCCTCATCCGGGCGATCCTCGGAGCCGAGCTGCTGCCGATCGTCGCCTCGGTCGCGCTCGGGCGCGAGGGCACGCTCCTGAACGTGAACGCGGACTCGGCCGCGTCCGCCCTCGCCGTGGCGCTTCAGGCCGAGCGGCTCGTCTTCCTCACCGACGTCGAGGGCGTCCTCGACGGCGAGGGCAAGCTCATCGAAGGGCTCGGGCCCGACGCGACGTGGGAGCTCCTGAACTCGGGCGCCGTCGCGGGCGGGATGCGCCCGAAGCTCGTCGCCTGCCTCGAGGCGCTCAAGGCCGGGGTCTCGCAGGTCGTCATCGCCGGGCCGAAGCGCCACGCGTCGGCTCTCGCCGAAGGAATCGGAGGAACTCGTCTTGCAAACATCGGCTGAAGAAACCGCCGCCGTCGAGGCGCGGGACGCCGCGTACGTCCTCGGGACCTACAAGCGCACGTCGTTCCACCCGCGCACGGGCAAGGGCGCGAAGCTCATCGACGCCGAGGGCAAGGTCTACTGGGACCTCCTCGCGGGCATCGCCGTGAACGCGCTCGGGTACCGGCACCCGCGCCTCGTGAAGGCCATGAAGGAAGAGGCGTCGAACGTGCTCCACGTCTCGAACCTTTTCTACCATCCGGCGCAGGGCCTCCTCGCCGAGCGTCTCGTCCAGCTCTCGGGGTTTCCGAAGGTGTTCTTCTGCAACACGGGGACCGAGGCGACCGAGGCTGCCGTGAAGCTGACGCGTCTCGCGACGCCCGGGAGGAGCCGGATGATCGCGCTGGAGGGCGGCTTCCACGGCCGCACGATGGGCGCCCTCGCCCTCACGGGCAACGAGGGCTACAGGAAGCCGTTCGAGCCGCTCGTCGGGACGACCGTCTTCCTGCCGCCCAACGACGTCCAGGCTCTGAACGCGGCGGCGACCCCGGACACGTCCGCGATTTTCCTCGAGCCGATCATGGGCGAGGGCGGGATCATTCCGCTCACGCCGGAGTACCTCGCCGCCGCGCGCGCGGCCGCCGACCGCGTCGGAGCCTCGCTCGTCTTCGACGAGATCCAGAGCGGGCTCGGGCGGACCGGGCACCTCTTCGTCTTCCAGGAGGTCGGCGTGACGCCGGACCTCGTGCTCCTCGCCAAGCCGCTCGGCGGCGGCCTCCCGCTCGGCGCCGTCCTCGTCGGGCCGAAGATCGCCGCGCTCGTGAAGGCCGGCCAGCACGGCACGACCTTCGGCGGTAACCCGGTCGCCTGCCGGCTCGGTCTCGAGACGCTCGACGAGATCGTGAACGGCGGCCTCCTCCCGAAGATCCTCGAAACCGGCGAGTGGTTCGGGAAGAAGCTCAGGTCCGCGAAGCGCCGGAGCAAGGGCGCGATCGTGGACGTGCGCGGCCGCGGCCTCATGTGGGGCGTCGAGCTGAACCGCGACGCCTCCGAAATCCAGAAGAAGCTGCTCGCGAAGGGCTTCGTCGTCGGGACGTCGCGCACGAACGTCCTCCGTCTGCTCCCCCCGTACGTCGTTCCCCGCCCGGCGCTGGCCGGATTCATCAAGGCGCTCGAGGAGACTCTCCGCGAGACGTCCGCCAACGCCCAAGGAGAAAAGCCGTGAAGCCGAAGATCAAGAAGGCCTGCCTCGCCTACTCGGGCGGGCTCGACACGTCCGTCATCATCCCGTGGCTCAAGGAGAACTACGGCTGCGAGGTCGTCGCGGTCGCCGTCGACGTCGGCCAGGCCGAGGAGACGTCCGGCCTCGAGGAGAAGGCGAAGAAGACCGGCGCGTCGGAGTTCTTCCTGATCGACGCCAAGGAAGAGTTCGCGAAGGACTACATCTTCCCGGTCCTCAAGGCCGGCGCGGTGTACGAGCACGACTACCTCCTGGGGACGGCCACGGCCCGGCCGCTCATCGCGAAAAAGCAGGTCGAGATCGCCCTCAAGACGGGCTGCGACGCCCTCTCCCACGGCTGCACGGGGAAGGGCAACGACCAGGTCCGCTTCGAGCTCGCCTACATGGCGCTCGCGCCGGAGCTCGCGATCGTCGCCCCGTGGCGCGAGTGGGACATCCGCTCGCGCGAGGACGCGATCGACTACGCCGCCGCGCGCGGAATCCCTGTGCCCGTCACGAAGAAGGACCCGTACTCGAGGGATCGCAACCTCTGGCACATCTCGCACGAGGGCGGGCCGCTCGAGGAGCCGGGCTTCGAGCCCGAGGAGTCGATGTTCAAGCTCACGTCTGACCCCCGGAAGGCTCCGGACGAGCCCGAGCGGGTCACGATCTCGTTCGAGGGCGGCCTCCCGGTCGCCGTGAACGGGAAGAAGCTCGCGCCGGTCGCGCTCATCGAGACGCTCAACGTGCTCGGCGGCCGACACGGTGTCGGCCGCGTGGACCTCGTCGAGAACCGGCTGATCGGGATCAAGTCGCGCGGCGTCTACGAGACGCCCGGCGGGACTCTTCTCGTCCAGGCGCTCCGCGCCCTCGAGACCCTCACGCTCGACCGCGACAGCGTCCACGAGAAGGAGAAGCTCTCCGCGCGCTACGCCGAGCTCGTTTACTTCGGCCAGTGGTTCTCGCCGCTGCGCGAGGCGCTCGACGCCTTCATGAATGCCCTCATGCCGACCGTGACGGGCGACGTGACGTTGAAGCTCTTCAAGGGCTCGTCGCACGTCGTCGGCCGCACGTCGCCCTTCGCTCTCTACTCGACGAGCCTCGCCTCGTTCGACATGCGCGGCTACACGCCCGCGGACGCGGCCGGGTTCATCCGCCTGTTCGGCCTCCCGACGAAGGGGCGCCTCCACCTCAAGCCCGGCACGTACCAGGCGGTCGTCGCGGGAGAGGGCTGAGTTGACCCGCAAGCAGCTCTGGGGCGGGCGTTTCGCCGAGCCGCCCGCCGCGTCCCTGAAGGCGTTCAACGACTCCTTCGGGTTCGACCGCGCGCTTCTCGCCGAGGACGTGAGGGGCTCCATCGGATGGGCGCAGGCCCTCGGCGCGGCCGGGATCCTGACCGCCGCCGAGGTGAAGAAGCTCGTGGGGGCCCTCGAGGAGGTCGCGGCCGAGGCCCGGACGTCGGGCGTCCCCCTCGACGCGGACGACGAGGACGTCCATTCGTTCGTCGAAGGGCGCCTCGCCGCGAAGGTCGGGGCGCTCTCGGGCAAGCTCCACACGGGCCGCTCGCGCAACGACCAGGTCGCGACGGACCTCCGCCTCTGGCTCAAGGACGCCCTCGCCGAGGGCGCGGCCGCGGCGCGCACCCTCGCGCTCGCGCTCGCGAAGCGCGCGGAGGCCGAGGCCGCGACGGCGATGCCGGGCTACACGCACCTGAAGCGCGCCGAGCCCATCACGTTCGGCCACTGGTGCCTCGCGTACGTCGAGATGCTGCGGCGGGACGCCGCCCGGTTCGACGCCGCCCTCTCGAGGGCCGACGAGTGCCCGCTCGGTTCGGGCGCGCTCTCCGGGACGCCGCTGCCCGTCGACAGGGAGGCCCTCGCGCGGAGCCTCGGCTTCCTGCGCCCCACCGCGAACTCGCTCGACGCCGTGTCCGACCGCGACGCCGCCGCCGAGTTCCTCTTCTCGGCGACGCTGCTCTTCGTCCACCTCTCGCGCCTCGCCGAGGACCTCATCGCGTTCACGTCGGACGAGTTCGGGTTCGCGGTGCTTCCGGACGCGCTCGCGACGGGCTCCTCGCGGATGCCGCAGAAGAAGACTCCGGACGTCCTCGAACTGGCGCGCGGCCACGCGGGCCGGATGATCGGCGAGCTCACGGGGCTCCTCGCGCTTCTCAAGGGCCTGCCCCTCGCGTACGACAAGGACCTCCAGCTCGACAAGGAGCCCCTCTTCCGGGTCCGGGGCGTCGTGACGGTCGCGCTCCGCGCCGTCACGGGCGTCGTGGACGGCCTGAAGCTCGACCACGACCGGATGGCGGCCGCGGCCTCCGACGACCGCCTCCTCGCGACCGAGCTCGCCGACGCGCTCGCGAAGCGCGGCATCCCGTTCCGAGAGGCGCACGAGATCGTGGGCCGGCGGATCGCCGAGGCCGAGGCGCTCGGCGTCACGCTTGCGGCGCTCGGGCCGAAGGGAGAGATCACGGACAAGGACCTGCAGGCGCTCGACGTCCGGCGCGCCCTCGCAAAACGCGACGTCACCGGCGGCACGGCCCCGCGCCAGGTCGCCCGCGCGGCGAAGGCGGCCGTGCGCCGCCTCTCGGGGGGGACGGCGTGAGGCTGCCGGGCGGATTCCGCGCCTCGGGCGTGTACGCCGGCGTGCGCAAGAAGAAGAGCCCCGATCTCGCGCTCTTCGTCGCGGAGAAGGGCGCGAACGCGGCGGCGCTGTTCACGAGGAACCGGTTCCAGGCGGCGCCCGTCGTCCTCGGAAGGACGGACCTGAAGGCGAGCGGGGGCCGCGTCCGCGCCCTCGTCGTGAACGCGGGCTGTGCGAACGCCGTGACAGGGAAGGCCGGCATGGACGCCGCGCGCCGCGTGCGCAATGCCGCGGCTGAGCTTCTGGACGTCCCGAAGCGCGAGGTCCTCGTCTCTTCCACGGGTGTGATCGGCGTCGTCCTGCCGGACGGAAAGATCCGCGCCGCGCTGCCCGACGCGAAGGCCCGCCTGTCCGCGTCGGGCGTCGAGGCGGCCTCGCGGGCGATCCTGACGACGGACTCCGGGCCCAAGGTCGCCCGGGCCCCCTTCACGTGGAACGGCCGGCGCGGGAGCGTCGTCGGGATCGCGAAGGGCGCGGGAATGATCCACCCGAACATGGCGACGATGCTCGCGTTCGTCCTGACGGACGCGCCTGCGACGCCGGGGTTCCTGGACGCGACGCTGCGGACGGCGGCAGACGCGAGCTTTCACGCGATCTCGGTGGACGGCGACACGTCCACGAACGACACCCTCCTCCTCCTCGCGTCGGGCGCTCTCGGCGGTCCGGCGATGTCCGCGCCGGACGACGCGCCGGAGTTCCGCGCTGCGGTCGTGAAGGTCTGCGAGCGGCTCGCGTGGCTCATGGTGCGCGACGGCGAGGGCGCGACGCGCGTTCTGGAGGTGACGGTCACCGGGGCGCGGAGCGCCGTGGACGCGCGGGCCGCCGCCCACGCGATCGCGACGTCGCCGCTCGTCAAGACGGCCGTCCACGGAGGCGATCCGAACTGGGGCCGTATCCTCGCGGCGGCGGGCCGGAGCGGGGCGCGGTTCGACGCAACGAAGGTGTCGCTGAGGCTCGGGCGGCTCGTCCTCGTGGACCGCGGCCTCCCGGTCGCGTACCGCGAGGAGGACGCCGCGAAGGTGTTCCGGCGGGAGCGCGTCCCGGTCGTCGTCGACCTCGGGGCGGGGAGCGCAAGCGCGTTCAAGCTGGCGTCCGACCTCGGCCACGCCTACGTCTCCTGCAACGCGGACTACCGGAGCTGAGAAGGAAAGGGCCCGCGGGTTCCCGCGGGCCCCGAATTTCCGGGATCCGGAGGCTTACTTCGCCGCGGCGGGAGCGGGAGCGGCGGAGATTCCGAGGTCGACCATGAGAGCCTCGACCTTCGACTTCACCGCGGTGCCCTTCGAAATGGCGTCCGCGAAGTTCCCGGCCTTGCCGGCGTCCGACGCCTCGCCCGCCATCTTCTGGACGTCGGCGAGGCCCGCCTTCGCAGCCTCGAGCTTGGTCTTGTCCATGTCCTTGGGGAGCTTCTTCATCGCACCGAGCGCGTCGATCTTTGCCCTGACGTGGTCGACCATCGGCAGCACGGACGCGGAGAGGGATGCCCACGCCTTCGTGAGCTCGTCCTTCTTCGCGGCGGCGGCGGCGGCGACGTCCTTGGCCTTGGCCGGAATCGTGTTGCCAGCTTCGAGAGCGGCCTTGTAGTCGCCCTTGTCGAACGCCTCGCGGGCGGACGCCATGGACGCCATGAGGGCCTTCGCCTGGTCGGGCACGTACTTGGCCGCGTCGGCCTTCACGCCGTCGACGGCGGTCTGGGCGGCCGTCAGGGCGGCCTCGGCGGGGCCCTTCTGGCTGCACGCGACGAGCGCGACGCAGCAGAGGACGAGGGCGGTCATCTTCAGGACGTTCTTCATTCGGGGTTCCTCCAATCCTTTCTCGTGAGTGACGCCGCGGACATCGGAGTCGCGGCGGAAGTGTTCAGCCCGGGGGAGCAGTGGCGGGCGCTACGGGCGGCGGCACCGGCCTCACCGGCATGGGGGACTGCGACTGGGCGGCTGCGATGGCGCCGCTCAGCGCTTCGGCGTCCTTCTTCCAGAGGCCGTGGATGATGACGGGGGGCGAACCGCCCGCCGTGTCGATGACGACGTCGGCGAAGACCGGGCCGGACTGCACCTTGACGGACGCGATCTGCCGCAGGGTGATCGAGTCTTCCGTATGCCCGAGGAAGCGCGGCTTGTAGCGCGACACGCGGTCCGCGAAGACCGCGACCTGGACCGGGAAGACCGTGTTGCCGGACGTGAACCGCGACGCCCGGACGACGGGCTTGTCGGCCGTGAACGCGCGGTTGTAGAGCCAGAGGACCGCCGCGTAAAGGACGATGGCGGTCGCGAGGATCCCCAGCGTCCAGCGCCCGGCTTTGCGGACGAACGTGCCACGAGCGGGGGGTGCGGCAGGGGTCGGCCTGGGAGAGTCGGGCACGAGTGCGGATCTTACCGCGTGTACGTGAAAGAGGAGCTTGACGACTTTCCTATTTACGCCTATCTTGCGTCGAGTGAGAGACAGAGAGGGATTTCTTAGAAGGTGAATAGGGCTGGCGACGGGATGGCCCAAAAGGCATCAAGCAGGCGTCATATCCTTAGTCATTCTAATAAAATAAGGCGAAAGGCATAGGTAGCCTAATAAATTATGGCTCTAACCTTGACACCAAGGCAGAAGGAAATCCTCGATTTCATCCGGCGCTACCGCTCCAAGAACGGCGTTTCGCCCACCCAGCGCGAGATCTGCGAGGAGTTCGGGTACTCGTCGTTCGGGACGATTCAGAAGCACATCCGGCTGCTCCTCGACAAGGGTGTGCTCGTACGCGACTGGAACAAGCGGCGGTCGCTCGCCCTCGCCGAGGAGGACCGTCCGGTGGGCGCCGTCGATCTCCCGCTCGCGGGGCGCATCGCCGCGGGCCAGCCCATCGAGGTCGAGCCCGAGGGCGAGTCCGTCGCGGTGCCGGAAGCGCTCACGCGCAAGGGGCAGAACTACGTCCTGCGCGTCAACGGCCACTCGATGATCGACGACGGCATCCACGACGGCGACTTCGTCGTCGTGAACCGCCGGGAGAAGGCCGCCAACGGTGAGATGGTCGCGGCGCTCGTGAACGGCGAGGCGACGCTGAAGCGCTTCTACAACGAGGGCGACGGGCGCATCCGCCTCCAGCCCGCGAACGACCGCATGGCGCCGATCTACGCGCCCGAAGGCGACGTGAAGGTCCAGGGCGTCGTCGTCGGGCTGATGAGGAAGTACTGAGGCTCCGGAGGCTGCCGCTTCCCGGCGGCCTGACGGTCGCGTGCCTCGACGCGGGCGCCTCGCGGCCCGGCGGGCCGCCGCCGCTCGTCCTCCTGCACGGGATCGGGGCCGACCACGGCCAGTGGGCGCTGTCGCTCGGAATGCTCGCGCGCGGGCGGCGCGTCCTCGCGGTCGACCTCCTCGGGCACGGCAGGAGCGACAAGCCGTCCGGCCCCGGCGTCGTGTACCGCGTGAGGTTCCTCGCGGAGGCGGTCCGCGGCGCCATCGAGGCGCTGCCGGACGCGCCGGCCCGCGTCGACCTGCTCGGGCACTCGCTCGGCGGCGCCATTGCGCTGGACCTCGTGCGCCACCACCCCCGCCTCGTCCGGCGCCTCGTCCTCGTGGATTCGGCGGGCCCGCCGGTCGCGGCGTCGATCGACGTCCTCGCGGCTTCGCTTCCGTTCGTGCCCGGCAGCTTCGAGGACTCGCGCCGGCTCCTCGCGACGAGCGTGAACAACCGCTTCCTGTCGCACCCGCTCGTCGCGCTCGCCGCCGCGGTCTACAAGGGCCGCCGCAGGAACCGCCCGCAGCTTCTCAAGCTCACCGCGTCGATCGCGGCGGGGGAGGACGCGCTGACGCCGCGCGACCTCTCGCGCATCCCGCACGAGACGCTCGTCCTCTGGGGGGACCGCGACCGCATCTTCCCGCTCGCGACCGGCCGCGCGCTCGCGCGCGCGCTCCGGAGCGCGCGGCTCGAGGTCATGCCGCGCTGCGGCCACGTTCCGCCGACCGAGCGCCCCGTGGCGTTCGCCCGGCGCGTCGTCGCGTTCCTCGACGCCTAGAATCCCGGAATGCGCATCACCAGATTCCTGGTCGCCATGCCGCGGCCCGAGACGCACCTCTACGAAATCACGATGGAGATCGACGCGAGGGGCGTGACGACGCTCGACCTCGTCCTCCCCGTCTGGACGCCGGGTTCCTATCTCGTGAGGGAGTTCTCGAGGCACGTAAGAGATTTCTCTGCGAATGAGAAGAAGGGCCGGCGTCCCATCGAAGCCGTGAAGGTGGAAAAGAACCGCTGGCGCCTCTCTCTACCTTCAAAGAAATCCCCTTCTTCCTCTTCTTCGATCCTCATCTCCTACCGCGTCTACGCCCACGAGCTGACGGTCAGGACGTCGCACCTCGACGCATCCCACGGCTACGGCAACGGCGCGAACCTGTTCTTTTTCGTCGAGGGCCGCAAGGACGAGCCTCAGGAGGTCGCGTTCGACCTCCCGAAGGGCTGGAGGACCTCGATGGCGCTGCCCTCGCGCGGCGGCGTCTTCCGGGCCGCGACGTACGACGAGCTCGTGGACTCGCCGTTCGAGTGCGGGACGCACCGTACGCTCGACTTCCGCGTGAAGGGCGTGCCGCACACGCTCGCGATCTGGGGGAGCGGCAACGGGGTCGCGGCCCGGATCGTCCGGGACCTGAAGAAGCTCGTCGAGGAGGCCGCGGCGCTCTTCGGCGGCGTGCCGTACGAGAGGTACCTCTTCCTCGTCCACCTCGCGCCCGGCGCGCGCGGCGGACTCGAGCACCGGGCGTCGCAGTCCGTCGCAGTCGACCCGTGGGCCTTCAAGCCCGAGAAGGCCTACCGTGACACGCTCCTCCTCTTCTCGCACGAGCTCTTCCACGCCTGGAACGTCAAGCGCATCCGTCCGGACATGCTCGGTCCGTTCGACTACACGCGTGAAGTCCACACGAAAGACCTCTGGGCGATGGAGGGGATCACGTCGTACTACGAGGTCCTCCTGGCCGTGCGCGCGGGCCTCCTGACGCCCGCCCAGGGCTTCGAGCAGTGGGCGACGTCGTGGTCGGGCCACCTCGAGACGCCGGGCCGGGCGGTCCAGAGCGCCGAGATGGCCTCGTTCGACACGTGGATCCGCTTCTACCGGCCCGACGAGAACTCCGTGAACGTGGCGGAGAGCTATTACCGCCGCGGCCAGCTCCTCGGCCTCGCGCTCGACCTGACCATCCGGGGCGCGACCGGCGGCCGCCGCGGGCTCGACGACGTGCTGCGGCTGCTCTGGCGACGCTGGGCCTCGAAAGGCAAGGGCTACCCGGAAGGAGCCGTGGAGGACGCGGCGGCGCACGTCCTCTCGTCCCGGGCGCGCGCGCGGCGGTTCTTCGACCGCTACGTGCGCGGAACGGAGTCGCCCGACCTCGCGAAGCTGCTGCCGGCCGCCGGCCTCGAGCTCAAGCTCTTCCCGGAGCCGGAAGAGGGCGTCACGG
>JBBQDQ010000094.1:0-13028 GCA_038319835.1 Thermoanaerobaculia bacterium
GACAGACCGCAACGCTTCGAGATCGAGGCTCGTCCCGTCGCGTGCGATCGCGGCGAGCGTTCCGACCGGCTCGACGACGCGCACGTCTTTCACGCGCCCCTCGCGGTCGATTCGCACCGTGAGGACGGCGAGACCCTCGGCGCGCTGCCTCCGGAGCGATTCCGGATAGGCCGGCTTCACGCGGAGGATCTCCTTCGGCTCCTTCATGGAACCGCCCGCCGCGAGCGTGCGCGGCTCGGCCGTCCCGACCGGATCCTCGTCGATTGCGGCGAGAGCGTCCGCGTCGAAGACCACGGCGAGCCTGTCGGGAGAACCGGCCGGAGGAAGATAGTCGCCGGGAGGAAGCGAGAGGGCGAAGAGCGCGAGCGCGGCCTTGCGGCAGCCCGAATCGGCGGGCATCAACCGGGGATTCAGGGCCTCGGGCGTGCCCTGCGCCCGGAACGTGACGTCCGCGAGCGCGAGCGACGCGCTCGCAAGCGAGCAGCCCGTGGCCTTTGCCGCGCCGGCGGCGACGCCGCGGGGAAGGTCCGTCACGGTGCGGACGAGGGGCGCCCGCTCGGCAACCGGCCGCGGCTCGCTTCGCCCTGCTTTCACCGTGAGCCGCTTCGGCGCGGCGGCCCGCGCGTCGGCGATCTCGCGCGCCGCAGCCGCCGACCACGCCGCTCGTTCCGCCTCGGGTCGTCCCGCGCCGGAGACCGCGCCCACCCAGTCCTCGGCGCCGGCGATCGCGGCGTCCGGAGCCGCGAGGGCCGCGCGGAGCGTCTCGTCCGACGGCAGGAAGCCGTCGCGCACCGCGTTGCGGACGATCGCACGGAGAGCCGCGGCGTCTCCGGCGCCGGAGGCCATCGACGCGAGGGCCGTCGTGCTCGTCCGAGAGGCTCCCGCGGCGAGGCGGAAGAACCGTTCGGCGACGGGCGCGGAATCCAGCGTGGGCCGCAGGACGCCGAAGCCGAGAGCCCCGGCGCCGAGGCCGAGCCTGCGGGCCAGCGCGTATGCGACCTCGGGCCGTAGCGGAGCCGGCAGCGCCGCGAGGCGCCCGGTCAGGTACCCGGGGGCGTCCCCGCACAGCGACACGACGCCGCGGATCTCCTCCCGCGCCGCCTCGGCGTCCTTCTCGGCTTTGAGCGCCGACTTCAGCGTGGCGCAGCCGCCCTCCGGCGCCGCCGCGCCGGCAACGCGCGCCGCCG
This sequence comes from Thermoanaerobaculia bacterium, assembly GCA_038319835.1. Taxonomy (GTDB): domain Bacteria; phylum Acidobacteriota; class Thermoanaerobaculia; order UBA5066; family UBA5066; genus Fen-183. Next base: position 1,188 of record JBBQDQ010000094.1, read on the forward strand.
CGGCGCGAACGGCCGCCTCCGGGTGCGCGAGCGCCGCGGCGATTCGCGCGGACGAGGTCTGGCTCGGCGGATCGAGGACGAAGAGCGCGACGGAGCCCGCGGAGAGGGGCGGCTCGGCCGCGCGCGCGACGCCCGCAAGCGGCACGCATGCGGTGAGGACGAGGCGAACGCAGTCTGCGGCGCGCACGGCGCCGCGAATCCTACCGCGCCGGGCCTCCGCGAGCGGACCGTTCGGTCTCGCCCGAGTCCCCTTTCATCCAGAGCGCCGTGCGGTCGAGTGGCTCGAGCGCGCGCGTCATGTCGAAGTGGAGCACGGCGTCGAACTGCTCCGGGAGGCGCGCGTGGAAGTAATGGCTCTGGCGCTCGGTCTCGGGACGGTAGACGACGCCGACCGCCCGTTCCAGCCTCTTTTCCGACAGGAGGAGCTCGGTCTCGCGGTTCGCGTGCAGGTCGAGCAGGAACCGAGGGTAGCGCACCTCGTGGAAGAGCGACTCGTAGCTGCCCGGCAGCGCGGGATTGAGGCGCATCCTCCGCGCAGGGCCGTCCCACGCCGAGGCGGCCGTCACGGTGCCGGAATCCGTCGTGAAGCCGACGGCGACGGCGTCCGCGCCGCGCCGCGCGCGCACGAGCTGACCGAGGTTCATCTCGCCGTTCTCCCCCATCTCCGTCGCGCGCGCGTCCCCGAGGCGCGTGTTGTGCGCCCAGACGACGAGCTTCCCGGCCTCGCCTCCCTGCGACAGGTGTGCGGCAAGCGCGTCGAGCATCTCGGCCATGTGCCGGTCCCTCGCGGTCCACGAGAGGGCCGGGCTCCCGAGGAGCGCGCGGTAGTACGCGGGCGCTTCCTTCACGAGCCGCGCCTGCGTGCCCTCGTCCGGGAAGCCGGCGTCGGCGGCGAACCGGCCGGACCGCTCGGCGAGCCGCCGCACGAGGTCGTCCTCGCAGGGAATCGCGTGGCCGAACGTTCCCGAGGCGCCGAAGCCCTGCCCGTCGCCGCCGAAACGGTCGAAGCAGGCATAGCGGGCTTCGGCACGGCGCGCGGCGTCCGGGTCCGTCTGCCGGAGGCAGGCGAGGACGGTCTCCATCGACGCGTTCAGGCTGTAGACGTCGAGGCCGTAGAAGCCGACCCGGTCCCGGTCCCCGGCGGCCGCGTCGTTGCGCGCGCGGAGCCAGCTCACGAAGTCGAGGATCTCGGTGTTGCGCCACGTCCAGGCCGGGAACCTCCGGAACCCGCCGAGCGCGTCCTCCGGCGCCGTGTCGTCGGACGACCCGCGCACCCAGCGGTCCACGCGCCTGGCGTCGGGCCAGTCGGCCTCGACGGCAACTCCCCGGAAGCCTTTCTCGAGGATGAGCCGCTTCGTGATCTCGACGCGCGCCCGCGCGAACTCGTGCGTCCCGTGCGAGGCCTCCCCGAGGAGGACGAGGCGGGCGCTTCCGATCGCGCGCAGGAGCGGATCGTATTCGGCGGGTCCCCCGGAAAGGGGCAGGGCGGCGGAGGTGACGAAGGACCGGACCTCGGCCGCCTCGAGCATGGACATGGGGCCCTCCCGAAGCGCGCTCTCACACTCAAGGTGGTGCGCCCGCGAGCGTCCGTCAAGCTCGGATCCGGCGAGGCGACTGCGGCTGTGTATCATCGCGCCCCGCATGAAGTTATCCATCCCGAAGGAGACGCGCGCCGACGAGCGGCGCGTCGCCCTGGCCCCCGACACCATCAAGAAGCTCGTCGCCTCAGGAATCACCGTCGTCGTCCAGTCCGGAGCGGGCCTCGAGGCCGGCTTCTCCGACGCCGACTTCACCGCCGCCGGCGCCTCCCTCGAGGCCGACCGTGCGGCCCTCCTCGCAAGCGCGGACGTCCTCGCCTGCGTCAATCGTCCGGAACCGGCCGACGTCGCCCGCCTCCGACGCGGTGCCGCCGTCATCGGGTTCCTCCGGCCGCTGGACGAGCCCGAGGGCCTCAGGCCCTTCCTCGACGCGGGCGTCACGGCCTTCGCCATGGAGCTCGTTCCGCGCTCGACGCGCGCGCAGGCCATGGACGCGCTCTCGTCCATGGCGACGATCGCGGGCTACAAGGCCGTCCTCGTGGCCGCCGCGCGGCTCCCGAAGATGTTCCCGCTCCTCATGACGGCCGCCGGCACGGTCCCGCCGGCCAAGGTCGTCGTCGTGGGCGCGGGCGTCGCGGGCCTCATGGCGATCGCGACGGCGCGCCGCCTCGGCGCGAACGTCGAGGCCTACGACGTCCGCCAGGCCGCGGGAGAGGAAGTCCGCTCCCTCGGGGCGCGCTTCCTCGACGTCGACCTCGGCGGGATCCAGACGCAGGACGCCGGCGGCTACGCCGTCGAGCTCTCGCCCGAAGCGCTCAAGCGAGGCCGCGACCTCGTCGCCAAGCACGTGAAGGACGCGGACCTCGTCATCACGACCGCCCAGGTCCCCGGCCGCAAGGCGCCCCTCATGCTCGACGAAGACGCCGTCCGCGGAATGAAGCCCGGCGCGATCATCGTGGACCTCGCCGCACCCACGGGCGGCAACAGCGCCCTGACGAAGCCGGGCGAGGACGTCGTCGTGAACGGCGTCACGATCATGGGGCCGCTCAACCTCGCCGCCACCGTGCCCCTGCACGCGAGCCAGCTCTACGCCCGCAACGTCGCGGCCTTCCTGAAGCTCCTCGTGGGCGAGGGCGGCGCCTTGACCGTGAACCTGACCGACGACGTCGTGGCCGGCGCCTGCGCCGCGCACGACGGCAAGCCAGTGAATCCCCGCGTCGCCGCCCTCCTCGCGCCGGCCGCGCCCGCCGGAGCCGCCCGATGAACGAAGTCCTCATTGCCGGCCTCTACGTGTTCGTCCTGGCCGCCTTCCTCGGCTACCAGGTCATCTCCCGCGTTCCGCCGCTCCTCCACACGCCGCTCATGTCGGCGACGAACGCGATCTCGGGCATCTCCCTGATCGGGTCGCTCGTGACGGCCGGCGCGAAGTACAACACGACGTCGACGATTCTCGGCGTCGTCGCCGTGACGGCCGCGACGATCAACGTCGTCGGCGGCTTCATCATCACGGATCGCATGCTGAAGATGTTCAAGCGCGAGGCGAAGCCCGCCGCGGCGGAGAAGAAGTGAGCGCGCAGAACCTTCTCATCGAGCTCTCCTACTTCACCGCCTCGATCCTCTTCGTCCTCGGGCTCCGCGGGCTGAGCCACCCCGAGACGGCGCGCCGCGGCATGTTCATGGCCGAGTTCGGGATGCTCCTCGCCGTGATCGGAACGCTTCTGCACCGCGACATCGTGAGCTACGAGTGGATCATCGTCGGCCTCCTCGCGGGTTCGACGATCGGCGTCGCGATGGGCCTGTGGGTCCCGATGACCGCGATGCCGCAGCGGACGGCGCTCTCGCACGCGTTCGGCGGCCTCGCGGCGGCCCTCGTCGGCGTCTCGGAGTTCCTCCGGCACGGCGAGCACCTCGGCACGTTCAAGGTCACGGCCCTCGGCTTCGAGGTCCTCCTCGGTGGCATCACGTTCACGGGCAGCCTCATCGCGTTCGCGAAGCTCCAGGAGCTCGTGAAGGGGACGCCGATCACGTACAAGGGTCAGAACGTCCTGAACGGCCTCCTCTTCGCGAGCGCGGTCGTGATCTTCGTCGCGCTCGTCCTCAACCCGGGCCACACGGCCCTCTTCTACGCGATGTGCGCCCTCGCGCTCCTCTTCGGCGTCCTCCTCGTCCTCCCGATCGGGGCCGCGGACATGCCCGTCGTGATCGCGCTCCTGAACTCGTATGCGGGCCTCGCGTCGGCCGCGACGGGCTTCGCGCTCGGGAACAACGTCCTCATCATTGCGGGTACGCTGGACGGGGGGTCGGGCTTCATCCTCTCGATCCTCATGTGCAAGGCGATGAACCGCTCGATCACGAACGTCCTCTTCGGGGCCTTCGGGAGCGCGACCGCGACGGTCGAGACCGGCGAGGAAGGCGTCATGCGCGAGGTCGCGCTCGACGACGTCGCGACGCAGCTCGCCTATGCGCGCCAGGTCGTCTTCGTCCCGGGCTACGGCATGGCGACCGCGCAGGCGCAGAACGCCGTCCGCGAGCTCGCGAACATCCTCGAGCACCGCGGCGTACAGGTGAAGTACGCGATCCACCCGGTGGCCGGGCGCATGCCGGGCCACATGAACGTCCTCCTCGCCGAGGCGAACGTCCCGTACTCGCAGCTCTACGAGCTCGAGCAGATCAACCCGGAGATGCCGACGACGGACGTCGCGGTCGTGATCGGCGCGAACGACGTCGTGAACCCCGAGGCGCGCGACAATCCGAAGAGCGCGATCGCCGGGATGCCGATCATCGAAGTGGACAAGGCGAAGTCCGTCATCGTCCTCAAGCGCGGGCGCGGCAAGGGGTTTTCGGGCCTCGAGAACCCGCTCTTCTTCAAGCCCGTGACGGGTCTCCTCTTCGGCGACGCCAAGACGAGCCTCACGCGCCTCGCGGCGGCGGTCAACGAGCTCTGAAGGATTTCCGCGGGCGGGGTGGCGAACTGCCCCCGCGGGCCCTACGTTGCCTCGGGGGTGTACGGCCGTGTTGCACGCGCTGGACCGGTTCGGGCACGAGGTTTCGACGGCCAGGCTCTGGGACGTGGGAGTCCCGGTTTCAACCGACGCCGACGTGTTCCAGGCGTGGGCGTGGGACGACGACCCGCCCCGCCCCTTCCTCGTCACGCGCGTCTGGAGCGAAGGTACGCCGATCTCGGAGCAGGCGTTCGAGCGCCTCGTCGCCGAGTGTCATGTCCACCCGGACGGGAAGACCGAGCCCGAGACACCCTGAATCGGACCCGCCGTGCAGTGAGAGTTCGTCGCATCCCGTAGAATCGCCCTGAATGGCGATTGGCGCTCGAGCGCGGCCCATCGGGCTCGCGCTCCTCCTCGTCGGCGCCGCTGCCGCCTCTCGCGGGGCTTTCGCGGCGCAGCCGCCCGCTCCCGGCCTCTGCACGGGGGTAGAGCCGCGCCCGTGCAAGCCCGACTCCCGCTTCTGGGGCATGAGCCCCCTCTTCCTCGATCTCGAGGCGACGGCCGGCAGCGGCGCAGGTGGGGCGGATCCCGCGCGGCCGCACCGTCCCGATCTCGTGACGGTCCGCGACCGCTCGGTCGGCATCGGGCTGGGCTCGGTGGTTCTGACGCCCATCGTCGGTTACTTCACGTGGTGGTCGGTGGAGGAGCGCGTTCCGTTCAACTTCGCCAACGAGGGCTGGTTTGACCCCGACACGTACACGGGAGGCGCCGACAAAGCCAACCACATGGTGGCGGGGTACATGGCGCAGCACCTGCTCGACTGGATCTACCGCAAGGCGGGACAGCCTCCGGAAAAGTCGCGCTGGTGGGCGCTCGGCACCGTCGCCCTGACCGGCCTCGTCGTCGAGGTGGGCGACGGCCTCACGCGGTACGGCGCGTCATGGGAAGACGAGACCTCCAACCTGATCGGCGCCGGCTTCGCCCTCTTCGTCACCGCGAAGGGCCTCGACGACACGATCGGCCTGCGGATGGGACAGGTCTCCTACGAAATTCCGCCCCCCTGCTGCCGGGCGTCGGGGTACGGCTCGGACTATTCCAAGTGGGTTCACTCGCTCGACCTGAAGCTCGCGAGGTTCCTGCCGCGCGTCGGCCTCGAGCCGGGCCCCGCGCGATTCCTGCTCGTCTCAATCACGTATGGGACGAAGGGCTATCGCTTCTCGCCCGTCGAGGCGCGCGAACGGAACCTCGGGGTCGACCTTGGCCTGAACCTGCCCGAGATCCTCAGGGCCGTCGGAGTCCGCGACAGCACCTGGTGGGGGAAGCCGCTCCTCGCTTTCTTCACGTACGTGCGGGTCCCGTACACCGCGTTCGGCTGGCGCTACGACTTCAACCACTCCCGCTGGCACGGCCCCGACACGGGCGACAGGTTCGACCCCGGCCTCGTCATCTACGACTGAGCTACCGTCCCGTCGCGGACGGCTCCACGCGGTCCGACGTGTTGCTGTGCTGGCGAAAGCGCGTCACGCGTCCGTCGGGACCGGTCTCGAACACGATCTCCTCGCCGAGAGTCTCGTCCTTCCGAATGCGCCGGAACGTGAGGTCCGCCGTCTTCTTCAGCTTGACGAGGTCCTTCACCGGGTGCGCCGACGGCAGGGACAGCATCGCGAGGCCCTCCTCCCATGGGAGTACGAAGGTCTCGCCGCCCCAGGGTGCGCTCGAGTACGTGCCGGCGAACTTCCGCAGGTCGGGCGCCGGCGCCTTGCCCTTTCCGGGCTCCTTCACCGCCGCCTTGACCGCGGGCGCCACGATCGCGAGGACCTCCTGCGCCCACGCGCCCGTGTCGACCCCCGACGCGTTCGCGAGGACGACGGCGGCGACCTTCTCGGCGGGCCTGAGCGTGAGCTGCGTGCGGAAGCCCGGGCACGAGCCGCCGTGCCCGACGAACGTCACGCCTTCGCTCCGCCGGACGCCGAAACCGAGACCCCAGGTCGCGTCGGTGTCCGAATCGACGAAGTGGATGCGCTGCATCTCGCGGAGCGTCGACGCCTTCAGGACCTCCGTCCCGCCGCCGCCGAGGAGCCGGAACTGCCACGACGCGAAGCGGGCGAGGTCCTCGGCAGTCGACGCGAAGCCCATCGCGGGCGCGACGCCCCGGCCCCGGAAGAAGGCGACCGGTTCGCGCCGCCCAGCGCGGGTGAGTGCGCTGTATCCGGTCGCGAGACGCTTGCCGCGCTCTTTCTCCGGCATCTCGGGCGTCGTGCTCGAGAGCTTCAGCGGCGAGAGGATGTTCTTCCAGACGTACTCGGCGTACGGGACCCCCGAGACGGCTCCGACGATCTCCCCCGCCAGCGTCATCCCGAGATTCGAGTACTGGATGTACGTCTCGGCCGGATAGAGCGCCGCCTGCCGGGCGACGGTCTCGACGATCTGCTCGTGTGTCGGGAACGTGAAGGACGGGCCGGTCCAGTAGGGCAGGTCCGTCTCGCGCGGGATCCCGGAGGCGTGCGTCAGGAGGCCCTCGACCGTGATCTCCGTCCCGTCCGTGCCGCCTGGCTTCATCGTGAACCAGGGCAGCCTCGAGCGCACGGGGTCGTCGAGCCGGAGCTTCCCGGCGTCTGGTCGTGGACGATCGCGGCCGAGACGCCGGGAACCTGCTCGTAGGCTCGCGTGGCGTCGAGCTAGCCGCGGGCGAGCTCGACCGCCGAGGCGACGCGCGGGTCGTCGTCGGGGGCGGGCTCGGCGGCGCGGAGGGAGGGAGCGACAGCGAGGAGACCGCAGACGAAAAGGACTCCGCGAAGCGTCATGAAGCCTCCGAAGAGAGATTCCTTCGAGTGGTCCCGAGCGGGGCGCCGTCCCTCATCCTCTCACGGGCACGCTGCGCTCCCCCACCCTTCCCCGAAACCCCCGGCGGCTCCGGAACCGCTCGGAGAGCGACTCGAAGCCGAGGTAGACGACGGGCGTGATGTAGAGCGTCAGGAACTGCGAGACGACGAGGCCGCCGATCACGGCGAGGCCGAGCGGCTGGCGGGACTCTCCCCCGCGCCCGAGGCCGAGCGCGATCGGGAGCGTGCCCGCGAGCGCCGCCATCGTCGTCATGAGGATGGGCCGGAACCGCGTGAGGGACGCCGTCACGATTGCCTTCTCGGGCGACATCCCCTCGCCGCGCTGCGCCTCGAGTGCGAAGTCGATCATCATGATCGCGTTCTTCTTCACGATCCCGATGAGCATCACGAGGCCGAAGAACGCGTAGACGTTCAGGTCCTGGCCGAAGAGGATGAGCGTCAGGACGGCTCCGACGGCCGCCGACGGCAGCCCGGACAGGATCGTGAGCGGGTGGACGAAGCTCTCGTAGAGGACTCCGAGGACGAGGTAGATCACGAGGACGGCGATCACGAGCAGGACGGACATTCCTTTGAGCGACGACTCGAACACCTGGGCCTGCCCCTGGAAGCTGGTCGTGATCGAGCCGGGCAGCGTCTCGCGCGCCAGCTTCGCGACCGCGGCCGTCGCCTGCGAGAGGGCGACGTCCTTGCCGAGGTTGAACGAGATCGTCGCGGACGGAAGCTGCCCGAGGTGGTTCACGAGAAGCGGCCCGACGCTCGTCTTCGCGGTCGCGACGGCCGTCAGCGGCACGAGCGTGCCGCTCGAGGAACGCACGTAGAGAGCCGACAGGGACGAGGCGTCGCGCTGGTCCTGCGCCTTGACCTCGAGGATGACCGCGTACTCGTTCGTGGCCGTGTAGATCGTCGAGATCTGGCTCGTCCCGTACGCGAGCGCGAGCGCCCGCTGGATCTGGCCGGACGTGATCCCGAGGGTCGACGCCTTCTTGCGGTCGATCGTGACGTCGAGCTGGGGGTTCTTGATCTGGAGGTCGCTCGTCACGTCGCGGATGATCGGAATCGCGTGCATCTTCCGCTCGAGAAGGGCCGCGTTCGCGTAGAGCCTGGCCGTGTCCGTGCTCTGGAGCGTGAGCTGGTACTGGCTGCGCGTGTTCTGCCCCCCGATGCTGATGGCGGCGGGGGTCTGCATGAAGACGCGCAGTCCCGGCACCTTCGCAAGCTTCGGGCGCAGCCGATCGACCACCTCGTCCGAGGAGGACCGCTCTCCGCGCGGCTTGAGCGTGATGAACATCGAGCCCGAGTTCGTGGTCGAGTTCGGCCCGCCCGCCCCGACGGACGCCTGGACGGACTGAACGGCCGGATCCGCCCGCACGATCTCGACGGCGAGCTTCTGGCGGTCGCGCATGTCCTCGTACGAGATCCCCTGCAGCCCCTCGATGCTCGCCCGCAGCATGCCGATGTCCTCGTTCGGGATGAAGCCCTTCGGCGCGACCTTGAACAGCACGCCCGCGAGGACGGCCATGAGGACGAGCGTCGCGAGCGTCAGCCTCCGGTGCCGGAGCACGACGTGCAGCGTCCGGTCGTAGGCATGCAGGATGAAATCGAACCCGCGCTCGAGCGCCTTCGCGATGCGGCCGTGGGCGGCCTGCCCCGGCTCCTCGCGCTTCAGCAGGCGGCTGCAGAGCATCGGTGTCAGCGTCAGGGACACGAAGCCCGACACGAGGATCGCCGCGCTGATCGTGACCGCGAACTCCTGGAAGAGCCGGCCGAGGAGACCGCCCATGAAGAGGACGGGGATGAAGACCGCGACCAGCGAGACCGTCATCGAGAGGATCGTGAACCCGATCTCCTTCGAGCCACGCAGGGACGCGACCGCCGCGCTCTCGCCCTTTTCCATCCGGCGCACGATGTTCTCGAGCTGAACGATCGCGTCGTCCACGACGAAGCCGACGGAGAGCGTGAGGCCCATCAGGGAGAGGTTGTCGAGGCTGAAGCCGAGGACGGCCATGACGGCGAAGGTGCCGAAGAGCGACGTCGGAAGCGCGATGGCCGGGATGAACGTCGAGCGCAGGTTCCTGAGGAACAGGAAGATCACGAAGACGACGAGGACGATCGTGAGGAGGAGCGTGAGCTGGACGTCCCGGACGCTTTCGCGGATGCCCTGCGAGCGATCGAACATGACGTCCATGCGCATCGCGGCCGGGATCTGCATCCGGAACGCGGGGAGAAGCGCCTTGACGGCGTCGACGACCTGGATCGTGTTCGAGTCCGGCTGCCGCTGGACCGCGAGGATGATGCTGCGGTTCCCGTTGAACCACGCCGCCTGCCGCTCGTTCTCGACGCTGTCCCTGACGTCCGCGACCTCGCCGAGGCGCACTGGCGCTCCGTTCCGGAAGGCCACGATCAGGGGCTTGTACGCGGCCGCGTTCAGCAGTCGTCCGTTCGTCTGGACCGAGAGGGCTTTCTCGGGCCCGTAGACGATCCCGACCGGCTGGTTCGAGTTGCCCGTGGAGATCGCCGAGGCGACCTGGTCGATCCCGATCTGCCGGCTCGCGAGGACGCCCGGGTCGACCTGGACGCGGACGGCATACTTCTTCGCGCCGTAGACGTTCACCTGCGCGACGCCTGTGACCGTCGAGATGCGCTGCGCGAGCACCGTCTCGGCCCACTCGTCCACCTCGGACATCGGCAGGGTCGGCGAGGACAGGACGATGAAGAGGACCGGCTGCATCGAGGGGTTGACCTTGCGCAGGTTCGGCGGGTTCGGCATGGATGGCGGGAGCTGCGAGAGCGTCGCGGCGATCGCCGTCTGGACGTCCTGCGCGGCCGCGTCGATGTCCCGGTCGAGGGAGAACTGGAGCGTGATGTTCGTCGAGCCCTGGCTCGACGTCGAGTTCATCGAGTCGATCCCCGCGATGCCCGAGAACTGGCGCTCGAGCGGCGTCGCGACCGCGGCTGCCCTCGTCTCCGGGCTCGCGCCCGGGAGGCTCGCGCCCACGTTGATCGTCGGAAAGTCGACTCTCGGGAGGTCCGCGACCGGGAGCGACAGGTAGCCGATCGCCCCGAACAGGAAAAGCCCTGCCATGACGAGCGTCGTCATGACGGGCCTCCGGATGAAGAGACCCGAGACGTTTGCGTGGACGGGCTTGGGCCCGCCTCCCTCGGTCACGCCGCGGCCTCCGGCTCGACGTCCTCCGGAAGGTCCGGGAGGGCCTCGGGCGTCAGCTTCGCCTGCAGGGAGTCGAACGCGATGTACACGACGGGAGTCAGGTAGAGCGTGAGCACTTGCGACACGAGGAGGCCGCCGACGACGGCGAGTCCCAGCGGCTGGCGGGACTCGGCGCCCGCTCCGATCCCGAGCGCGATCGGGAGCGTGCCCATGAGCGCCGCCATCGTCGTCATCATGATCGGCCGGAACCGCACGATCGCGGCCCGGAGGATCGCCTCGGCGGGGCCCTTGCCCTCGGCGCGCGCGGACTCGATCGCGAAGTCGATCATCATGATCGCGTTCTTCTCGACGATGCCGACGAGCATGATGAGACCGACGAATCCGTAGACGTTGAGGTCCTTCCCGAAGATGAGGAGCGTCGCGATCGCGCCGAGGCCCGCCGACGGGAGCCCCGACAGGATCGTGAGCGGGTGGATGAAGCTCTCGTAGAGGATGCCGAGGACGAGGTAGATCACGAGGATCGCGATCACGAGGAGGAACGCGAGGCCGCCGACGGACGACTGGAAGACCTGCGCCGTCCCCTGGAACGTCGCCGGAATCGTGAGCGGGAGGACCTCGTCCGCCGCCTTCCTCACGCGCGCCGTCGCGTCGCCGAGCGCGACGCCGCGCTTGACGTTGAACGAGATCGTCGACGACGGAACCTGGCCGAGGTGGTTCACGGCGAGCGGACCGGCACTCTCGTCGAAGCGCGCGACGGACGAGAGCGGGATCAGCGTGCCCGCGGCGTTGCGCACGTAGAGCAGCGACAGGGCCGCGGGGTTCGTCTGGTACTCCGGCAGGAGCTCGAGGATGACCTGGTACTCGTTCGTGGACGTGTAAATCGTCGAGACCTGGCGCGTGCCGTAGGCGTTGTTGAGCGCGTCCTCCACCTGGGAGGCGGCGAGGCCCACCGCGGACGCCTTGTCGCGGTCGATCGTCACGGCGAGCTGGGGGTTCCGGTTCTGCAGGTCCGTCGTCACGTCGATGAGGCCCGGGAGGTTCTTGACCTTGTCCTCGAGGAGCTGCGTGTAACGGGCGAGTTCCGCGCGGTCCGAGCTCTGGAGCGTGAGCTGGTACGGGCTGCGCGTGACCTGACCGCCGATCGAGACCGACGGGGGGTTCTGGAGGAAAACGCGGATCCCGGAGACGGCCGCGAGCTTCGGCCGGAGCTCCTCGATGACGCCGTCGACGTCCCGCTTGCGGTCGGCGCGCGGCTTGAGCAGGACGAGAAGGTTTCCGGAGTTGCCGGCCGGGCTCGCGTCGCTCGCCCCGACCGTCGAAGAGACCCCGCGTACGTCGGGGTGCTTCCGGAT
>JBBQDQ010000095.1:0-12912 GCA_038319835.1 Thermoanaerobaculia bacterium
CGACGCCGGCGAGGACGCCGAAGGCGACGGCGAGCTCGGTCGAGGCCTCTTCGGCGTCGCCGCGCAGGCGGCCGCGCAGGAGCGCGAGTCCGACGAGCCCCGCGACCAGGAGCGTCGCCAGCGCCGAGGCGCCCGCGAAGAGCCAGAGAAAGAGGACGGCCGCGTCCCGCGGCGCGAGTGCGGACGAGACCGCGTGAAGAACGGCTCCGGACAGGGCCACGGCCGTCGCGAGAAACAGTGCGCCCGTCGCGGCGCCGAGGAGGAGCGCGCGGGTGCGGCTGCGCGCCGCCAGCGCGCCCTTGAGGACGGCTCCCTCGACGCCCCGGTCGAGATACCCCTTCTCGCGCAGTCGCTCGCGCGCCGCGTCGAGGGAGAGAGGGGACCGCTCGTCCATCCCCCGACTCTAGCGCTTGCGGTCTCTCAGCATGACCGCGAACTCGCGCAGCAGCTCCGCCTTCTTCCCGAACGGCTTGACGGACTCGAGCGCGTGGTCCGTCAGCTCCGCGACGAGCGTGCGCGCGCCCTTCACGCCCACGTGCCGGACGAACGTCGGCGCCGGAGCGCGCCGGGCGGACTTGCCCGACTCGGCGGCGTCGCCCTCGGCCTCGATGAGGTCGTCCACGATCTGGAACGCGAGGCCGACGTTGCGCGCGTACGAGCGCAGCGCCGCGAGCTCCTTCTCGCGCGCGCCGCCCACGACCGCGCCGAACTCCGCCGAGGCGACGAAGAGCGCGCCCGTCTTGCGGGCGTGGATCGTCTCGAGCCGGTCGAACGTCGCGTCGGCGGTGCCGGTTTTCAGGTCGAGCGCCTGGCCGGACGCGAGGCCGAGGAGACCCGAGGCGTCCGCGAGCCTCGAGACGAGGTCCAGCGCCGTCCCCGGCGGGAGGCCGGCGCCGCGGCGGGGGTGGAGGCCCGCCTCCGCGAGCGTCCCGAAGGCGCGCACGAGAAGCGTGACGGCCGCGAGGATTGCAATGCTCTCGCCGTGTGCGATATGGACGGCCGGGCGCCCGCGGCGCGTCGTCGCGTCGTCCATGGACGGGAGGTCGTCGAGAACGAGTGACGCCGCGTGGATCATCTCGATCGCGGCGCCCGCGTCCACGAGCTTGGCGCGCGGCGCGCCGAAAAGGTCGCCGGCGAGCACGACGAGCGCCGGCCGCACGCGCTTGCCCGGCGAGAGCAGCGCCTCGCGAACCGCCGGCGGAAGGGGGTCGAGCGGATCGGGCTCCCCCTCCGGAGCCGCGAGGAGGCCCGGGAGGCGTGCGTCGACTTCGGCGCGCACCTCCCCGAGCAGTCTCGCGAGGGCCCCGTTCACCTCAGACGAAGCTCGCCAGCGCGTCCTTCTCGTTCGGGTAGACGTCGAACACGGTGATGAGCTGGGTCACCGTGAGAACGTCGCTGATCTTCGGAGGCAGGCTCTGGAGCTTCAGCTTCGTGCCCTTGTGGGTGGCCGTCGTGTAGCAGCCCACGAGCTCGCCGACGCCGGAGGAGTCGATCGTCGTGACGTCCTTCATGTCGACGAGAATCTTCGTGGCGCCCGCGGTGATCGCAGCGTGGATGGCCTCGCGCATCTGGAGGTCCCCCGCGCCGATCGTGATCTTTCCGTGGAGCTCGATGATCTTGACGTCGCCGACGTCCCGGGTGGTCACCGAAGTCTTCATGGTGTATGCACTCCCTTCTTCGTGTCGGAATCCAGTTTCTTCTTCATCGAGAGGATCGTCCCGCCGTTCTCGCCGCGCGAGAACGTCACCTCGTCCATGAAGGTCTTCATGTAGAAGATACCGCGGCCGGAGGTCTTCATCTGATTCTCGGGTGCGAGGGGGTCGGCGACAGCCGCCTCCTCGAAGCCCTCTCCCTCGTCGCCCACGGTGATCTCGATCGTCTCGCCTTCGCCGGCGAGCGAAAGGTAGACGCGTTTCGTGGGGTCCTGCCGGTTGCCGTGCTTGATCGCGTTCGCGAGCGCCTCCCGGAGCGCGACCCCCATCCAGTGCTCCGCGTCCGTCCCGACACCGCGCACCTTGCACACGTGGTCGAGCACGGCCTGAGCCAGCTCGAGATTCTCGTAGCGGCTCGAGAGCCAGAGGACGATGGGGCCTGGGGGCGGATTGCTCATCGCAAGTTGCAAGGGGGACGCGCTGTTAAGCTGGCCCCGATGTGTCACCTCTCCCGTTCGCGGAAGCCGCGCGAATGATACGCGACGCCGTCTCGGCGCGAAATGGGCGGGCTCCGGAGCGGGTTGCGGCCCTCCTCGCCCTCGCCGCCGCCCTCGCGGGAGCCCTTCCCGCCGCCGGCGCCGCACCCCTCGCCGAGCGCCTGCCCGAAGCCGTCGCGGAGGCCCAGAAGCTCGTCGAAAAGGTCCGCGGCGTTCCCTTCCGGGGGCTCGTGCCGTCGGCGATCCTCCCCGAGAAGGACCTCCCGAAGATCCTCGGCAAGAAGCTCGTCGAGGACCTCCCGGTCCCGTTCCCGCGCTACGCGGCCTCGCTCGCGGCGGTCGGCTTCCTCGACCCGGAATCGGGCCTCGAGGAGAAGCTCACGAAGCTCTACGTCCGGCAGGTCGCGGGCTTCTACGACCCGGACGTCAAGAAGTTCTTCATCGTGCCCGAGCGCACGACCGAGGCGGCCGCCGTCGCGCCCGCGCTCGGGCTCTCGGCCGGGACGCTTCTCGAGGACGCGCTCCTCGCGCACGAGCTCACCCACGCCCTCCAGGACCGCAGGCTGGACCTCGTCCCGCGCATGAAGTCCCTGAAGGAGTCGTCCGACGCCCTCCTCGCGCTCGAGGCCTTCCTCGAGGGGGAAGCGACCGTCGTCATGATGGACGCGCTCCTCGTGCGCCTCCCCCCCGAGACGAAGGAGCTCTTCGGCGCCGACACGCTCTCGAACATGCTCTCGGGCCTCGCCGCCGGGACGACGAACGTCGAGGGGTCGGACGGCGTGCCGGACTTCTTCGTCAAGGAGATGCTCTTCCCGTACGTCTCCGGAACCGCGTGGATCGAGGCGAAGCGTGCGGGAGGCGTCGGCTGGGCGTCCGTCGACGCGAACTACAAGTCGCCTCCCTCCACCACGGCCGAGATCCTGCACCCCGAGCGCACGGGGACGCGCGCCCTCCTCGCGGCCGACGACCGGCCGACGGCCTCCGACCTCCCCGCCGGCATGCGCATCCTGTACGCGGACACCTTCGGCGAGTGGATGCTCGCGACGCTCCTCGAGCGCGCGGGCGCCGCGGACCCGAAGGTCCTCGCCGCCGAATGGCAGGACGACCGCATCCTCTTCTTCGAGCCGAAGCGCGTCGACGGCGAGACGCGGCCCGTCGGGTTCGTCTGGCGCATCCGCGCGGCCTCTCCCGACGCCGCGCGCCGCCTCGCCGCGGCCCTCGCGCCCCTCTACGAGCGGCCGGACGGGCGCCCCGTCGCGTCCGCGACCGCGAACGGCGACCGCGTCGAGGTCGTGAAGGGGCGGCCGCAGCCGCCGAAGCCCGTCAGCTCCCCTGCAGGAACTTCAGCGCGGCCGGCAGGAAGATGAAGAGCTGCACGGCGTCGAACGTCCCGTGGGCGACCATCGGGGCGACGACGCTCCCCGTCCGGTGGAACGCGATCGCGAGGACGGACGTGATCGCGAGCAGCCCCACGAAGAAGAACGGCTCCCCGTAGCCCGCGTGGGCGAGGAGGAAGAGGATCGAGGCCGGGACCGCCCCGAGCCGGCGCTGGAGGAACGCCCGGAAGTGGAACTCCTCGAGCGTCATCGCCGAGATCACGATGAGGAGCCGCTCGAATGCGGGCCGGCCCGCCAGCCAGCCGACGAGCGGCGGGACCGCCCGCTGCTGGTGGACGTCGAGGACGCTCAGGAAGACGGCCGCGACGACGCTCACGACGATGGTCAGCGTCCAGCCGATCAGGCCGAGCGCGACACCGGCGGCCGCTTCGGCCCCCGGCTGACGGGACTCGAGCGCGAGAAACGTCTTCAGCGGCGGCCGGCCCGCGAGGAGCCACCACGACCCCAGGAAGGCCGCGAGGAGCCCCTGGACGAGGAAGACCTGCGCGAACCGCAGCGTCGAGACGTCGACCGCCCTCCCGCCGGAAGCCGCTGGGAGGAGCGTCGTCGCGACGAGGAGCAGGACGAGGAGCGCGAGCGCGGCGCGCTTCCTCCACGGCGAAGGGAACGCGTCGCGCCGGAACGCGCCCTTCCGGTCGGCGACCCACACGATGCCGAGGAGAAGCGGGAGCCCCGCCCCGAAGAGGAGGTTGCGTGCGAAGGGAGTCACGTGCGCGGACCGGCCGTGCGCGACTCTAGCAAAGCCGCGGAGCGCGAGGTCCCCGGGAATGGTCGGCCCGGGCTGATCGCCACCATACCCATCGCCGACTCGAAGACGCATTCTCAGGCCGGAGGCAAAGGATGATCGACTCCGGAAAACTCTCCCCCTGGTGGCGGCACGGTGCCATTCTCGCGATGGTCTTCGGCTTCTCGGTCCTGTCGGTCGTCACGGTCCAGACCTACCGCAACGCGCCGCCGATTCCCGACCGGGTCGTGGACGAAGCAGGCACGACGCTCTTCACGGGAGCCGACATCCTCGCCGGCCAGGACGTCTTCCTCAAGTACGGCCTCCAGGAGCACGGAACGCTCTGGGGCCACGGCGCCTATCTCGGCCCGGACTACACGGCCGAAACGCTCCACCGCCTCGCGGAGGTTTCACGCGACACACTCGCCAAGGCCAGGTTCGGGATCCTGTATGCGGATCTCGACACAGGACGAAAGGCCGCGGTCGACGCCGAGGTCCAGCGCGCCGCGAGGACGAACACGTGGGACCCCGCCGCAAAGACGATCACGTTTCCGCCCGGCGTGGCCGCGGCGTTCGCCGTGGCGAAGACCGAGTGGGCTGAGTACTTCGGCGGCGACACGGCCGCGCCCGGCCTCCCCGCCCACTACATCAAGGACCCGAAGGAGCTCGACGCCCTCGCGGCCTACTTCTCGTGGGCGACGTGGGCAACGGTCGCGCGGCGGCCCGGCAAGGACTACTCGTACACGAACAACTTCCCATACGAGCCGCTCGTCGGGAACCAGCCGTCGTCCGCAACCTATCTCTGGAGCGGCCTCTCCCTCATCTCGCTCCTCGGCGGGCTCGGGACGATCCTCTTCGTGTTCGGCAAGTTCGACTTTCTCGGATGGAAGAGCGAGGGCGGCGAGCACCACCACGACGCCCCGAAGGCGATGGCCCTCACCCCGAGCCAGAAGGTCATGGGCCTCTTCCTCGCCGTCGTCGCGCTGCTCTTCCTCCTGCAGACGCTCGCGGGCGGCGCACTCGCCCATTACCGGGTCGAGCCCGGCGCGTTCTACGGCTTCGACCTCGCCTCGATCCTCCCGTACACGCTCCTGCGCACGTGGCACCTGCAGCTTGCGATCTTCTGGATCGCGACGGCGTGGGTGGCGGGCGGGCTCTTCCTCGCGCCGCTCCTCGGCGGCGGCGACCCGAAGGGCCAGAAGGCGGGCGCCCTCGTCCTCCTCGGCGCGCTCGCGGTCGTCGTCTTCGGAAGCCTCTTCGGAGAGTTCCTCGGCCTGAGGAACGTGCTCGGGAAGTGGTGGTTCTGGTTCGGGCACCAGGGCTCGGAGTACCTCGACCTCGGCCGCTTCTGGCAGGTTCTGCTCGCAGGCGGCCTCGTCCTGTGGCTCGTTCTGATGTTCCGGGCGCTCCGTCCCGCGATGAAGCATCCGACGACGGGTACGCTCGCGTCGCTCTTTCTCTACGTCGCGATCGCGATTCCGCTCTTCTACCTGCCCGCCCTCTTCTACGGTCCGCACACGAACCTGGCGGTCATCGAGAACTGGCGCTTCTGGATCATCCACCTCTGGGTCGAGGGCTTCTTCGAGCTCTTCGCGACCGTGCTCGTCGCGATCATGTTCTTCCAGATGGGCCTCGTGAGCGCGAAGGCGGCGACCCGTGTCGTCTACCTCGACGCGATCCTCTACCTGGGCGCCGGCATCATCGGGACCGGCCACCACTGGTACTTCGCGGGCCAGGGCACGCTCAACATGGGCCTCGCGGCGACGTTCTCGGCGATGGAGGTCGTTCCGCTCACGCTCCTGACGCTCGATGCGTGGGACTTCATCCGCCTCAGAGACAGGACCTGCGGCTCCTGCGGCGTCTCGCTGTCGTCCTCGCAGAAGTGGGCGATCAACTTCCTGATGGCGGTCGGCGTCTGGAACTTCGTCGGAGCGGGAATCTTCGGGTTCCTGATCAACCTGCCCGTCGTCTCGTACTTCGAGATCGGGACGACGCTGACGGCCAACCACGGCCACGCAGCGATGTTCGGCGTGTTCGGGATGCTCGCGCTCGCCGTCGTCGTCTACTGCCTGCGGGCGCTTCAGAGCGACGAGAGCTGGGCGAAGGTGGAGGGTCTCGTCAGGACCGGCTTCTGGGGTCTGAACGTCGGACTGGGCCTCATGGTCGTCCTCGACCTGTTCCCGGCGGGCGTCCTCCAGCTTCAGGACTCGCTCACGAACGGGTACTGGCACGCGCGGCGCCAGGCCTTTCTCATGACGGGGCCGTATCACACGCTCGAGTGGGTGCGCGTCGTCGCGGATACGACGTTCCTCGTCGTTGGCGTTTTTCCGATCGTGATCGCGACGCTGCGTTCCGTGCTCCCGCGCCGCGGCGGAGCGGCGCGGGCGGCGCTTCCCGCGGCCGTCTGACCGAACCCCGCTGGCCGCCCCCTCCGGGGGCGGTCAGCGCCTCGGGACCGGCGGCCGGAGGACGACGGGCCGCGCGGCCGGACGCCCGAAAAGGTAGCCCTGACCCCACTCGACGCCGAGCTCCTCGAGGCTCGCGAGCTCGGCCGGGTCCTCGATTCCCTCCGCGATGAGCTGCGCATCGATCCGGCGGGCGAGCGCCGCGAGCGACCCGACGATCTCGCGTTTGATCCGGTCGACGTGGAGGCCCGAGACGAGCGTGTGCGCGACCTTCACGTACTCCGGCCGGAGCTGGACGATCGACTCGAGGCCCGAGTAGCCCGAGCCCGCGTCGTCGATCGCGAACCCGAAGCCCGCGGCCCTGAGGCGCGCGACGACTTCGCGGAACGCCGGGTAGTTGAAGACGACCTCCTTCTCGGACAGCTCGAGGACGACGTCGCCGTGCGCGCGCGTCATCTCCGCGAGGTTGCGGTCGTCGAGGAAGACGGAGTGCGTCAGGAGACGCGACGAGGCGTTCACGAAGAGGCGCTTGCCGCGCGCGACGCGCGGGAGCGACGAGAAGACGGTCTCGACGCAGAGGCTCTCGAGCTCGAGGAGGAGGTCCCCCTCGCGCGCGACCGCGAAGAGGTCGTCCGGCATCTCGAGCTCGTGGTCCTGCGGGCCGCGGATGAGCGCCTCGTACCCGAGCACGTCGCCCGTCTTCACGGCCACGATCGGCTGGAAGACGGCGCGGAGCTTCTTGCCGGAGAGGATCGCCTTGAGGCGCTCGACGAACCCCTTCTTTTCGCCGCTCTCGCGGGCGTCCGCGAGCCGCGAGGCCTCCGCGAGCGCGCGCATCAGGTTCCGGCCGGGCCTCACGCGGGGGTCGTCCGGCACGGCGAGCGCGGTCGCGTGGACGTGCATGAGGTCGACCGACGAGCGGCCGAGAGCCTGCTTCAGCCGGCGGACGACGCCGACGCGCAGGCGCGACGCCTCGCTCTCGAGCGTCCCGCCCCGGCGGTTCGGCGTCCGGCGGGCGAGGTCGAAGAGCATGAAGACGCCGTCCGAGCCGTTGAAGGACATCGACAGGAAACCCGGCGCGAAGGGCGAAGCGGCGAGGTCCTCACGCAGGCTCGCCGCCGTCACGCGCAGGATGCGGTCGTAGAGCTCCCAGCCGTAGAGGCTCTCGACGCCCGCGAAGCGCCCGAGCTGCACGTAGACGACGCCGAGGTTCGCGACGCGCTCGCCCTTCAAGTCCGCGAACGGGTGCAGCGTCAGCCCCGTCACGGGGTCGTGGAGCAGCGACTCGAGCCGCAGCTTCTCGATCTCGGGCACGGCGGCCACCTCGACCGCCGCCTGGCGCGACACGATCCTCAGGGGCACTCTCCGGGTCGGCTTCATCGCACTCCCTTCGCGGCGGCGCGGCCTGTCAGGACGCGCGCACGCGCCCTCAGCTCCTCCGCCCGGAACGGTTTCGTGAGGTGGTCCGTGCCGCCGACCTGCATCGCGGTGATGCGGTCGGCGACCTCGCCGCGGCCCGTCAGGAACAGGACGGGCACCGCCGCCGTGGCCGGCTGGCGGCGCAGGATGTCGCAGATCTCCCAGCCCGTGAGGCCGGGCATGTTCACGTCGAGGACGACGAGGTCGGGCGGGTTCCGGAGCACGGTCCGGAGCGCCGAGGCGGCGTCGCTCGTGCCGTCCACCTCGAAACCGTCGTGGACGAGGACGGCCATGACGGCCTCCACCATTGCGGGGTCGTCGTCGAGGACGAAGACGCGCGCGCTCACGCGCGGCCCTCGCGAGAGAGCGGGAACATGATCGTGACCTCCAGGCCGTGGCCGGGCTCCGAGAGAAGCGAGATCTTTCCGCCGTTCTGGTCGAGGAGCTCCTTCGTGACGCCGAGGCCGATCCCGCGCCCGGGGATTCCGGCCGCGACGACCGAGGGGCTCCGCCAGGCCGGCGCGAAGGCGAGCTTCTGCTCCTCGGGCGACATGCCGGCGCCCGTGTCGCTGATCACGACGAACGCGTGCTGCGAGACGACGCTCGCCCGGACGCGGACCTGCCCTCCGGAGGGCGTGTATTTCACGGCGTTGTCGAGGACGTTCCGGAACGCGCGCTGGAGAGCCACCGGCTCGGCGAAGACCGGAATCTCGGGCGCCTCGGCCACGAACTCGAGACGGATGCGGCTCCCATGCGCGGCGCGGTAGGACTCGACGAGCGTGGAGAGGATTCCGACGAGCTCCGACCGGCCGGCCGCCGCCGGGGACGGCGCCGCCGCAGCAGCCGACGCCGGCGTGCGCGGCGGGACGCCCACGAGCGACTCCATGAGCGACAGCTCGCGCGCGAGCGCCGCGAGGTGCTCGGCCGCCGGGAGCTCGCCGCGGCGCGAGCTCTCTCCGACGAGGTCGGTGTAGACGCGCAGGACCGTCACGGGCGACTTGAGGTCGTGGAGGATCTCGGCCCGCGTGTCCCTCCGCGGCGCGGCCGTGACGCGGCGCTCCTCCGCCCCGTCCTCGCGCGGCGCGGCCGGCGCCGCGCGCCCCACCGAACGGCTCGCGGCCTCGAGGGCGACGAAGGCGGCGAGCGGCCAGAGGGCGCGAAGGGCGAGCGGGCGCGCCGCCGCGAGGGACGCCGGCGCGTGCAGCGCGACGAGGAGGACGAGGCCGCCGTAGATGCCGACCAGGAGGAAGCGGCCGGCCTCGCGCGACGACAGGGAGGCGCACGCGAGGAGGACGAGGAGGAGCGGGAAGAGGTCGCTCGCGGCCCCGCCCGTCCGCTCGAGCGCGAAGAGCGCGAGGCCGAGCGGCGCGAGGAGGCGCAGCGGCTCGGCGAAGGGCCCGAGGCCGCGCGCGACGCCGGCCGAGGCGAGCGCCGCGCCCGCGAGGATCGCCGCCGACGCGATCCCGGCGAGGGCCGGGACGTCGCCGGCCGGGGCGGCGCCCGCGGCGAGGAAGACGAGAAGGGACAGGGACAGGAGCGCCGGGGCCAGGAAGCCTCCGGCCGCCGCGGCTCTCAGCGGGCCGCGACCGTCCAGAGCGGCCTCCGCACGAGCCGGCGCTCAGTGCACATACGCGCAGCCCACCCGGACCCGCCCGTCCGGCAAGGAAACGGAGCTCACCTTGCGCATCGCGATCGCGTGCGGCTCTCCGGCGAAGCGCTGGAGAATCTCGCCCTCGAGGCGGTCCGGCGTCTTCGAGGCACCCGTCAGGAACGAGATCCCGCCGTAGGAGATGTCCTGCACCTCGGCGTGGAGCGGCTTCTTCGCCTTCGGCGGTCCGACCTTCAGCGTGAGGCCCGGAACCGCGAAGCGCGGGTAACGGCGCGTGCGCTCGAAGGGCTTGCCGTTCTGCCGCTTCGAGGAGTAGAGCCGGATGTCGCTCATCTTGAGGAGGAAGTCGAGCAGCCGTCCGTCCGTCGGGAACGTCGCGACACCGTAGTTCATGCCGACCTTCATCCCGACCCGGAGCGGGAGGCGGATGGCGCCGACGCGGTGGCGGATGCGTTCGGCGACCGCGAGGCTGTGCACGACGTCGCTGTTCGGGAGGACCGCGACGAACTCGTCGCCCCCGTAGCGGCAGCCCGCGTCCACGACGCGCAGTGAGTCGCGGATCGCCTTCGCCGTCCGAACGAGGATCCCGTCGCCCACCGGGTGGCCGAGGCGGTCGTTGATCGTCTTGAAGCCCGCGAGATCCATCATGAGGACCGACACGACGCCGCCCGCGCGTTCGGCCCGCGAGACCTCGCGCTCGAGGTGGTCGAGGAGGAAGCGGCGGTTGTAGAGGCCCGTGAGCGGGTCCGTGATCGCGTTCACGCGCAACGCGGCGATCTCGTGGTCCGAAACGATGCGCGGCTCCTTGAGGAGCCCGAGGCGCGTGTGGAACTCGTGGAGGAGAGCCGTCTGGAGCGAGAGGACCTTGCCGGCCGCCGAGAGCCTGCGGAACGTCGCCTCGACGCGCGCCCAGACCCGGGAGACGTCCTCGGCCGGCACCGTCACGCCCGTCCACTCGACGAGGAGGAGCCGGAGCATCTCCGTCTTCGTGATCCCCTCGCACGCCGCTTCGAGCTCGCGCGAGAAGCGGTCCGCGGGGAACACGCGCGCGCGGCCCATGTGCGCGAGCCGCGCGATCCGCGCCGAGAGCTCTTCCTCCTGCCGGATCGCGCTCACGAGCGCCGGCTCCTGACGCCGCCGAGCAGGCCGCGCTCTTCGCCACGGCCGAGGTCTTCCGCCGCGCGGGCGACGTCCGCGACGGCCTCGCCCACCGGGAAGACGAGCATGAGCTGGCCCCCGTGGAGGAGGTCGACGAGCTCGCTGTCGGTCCGCGCCCACACGACGCGGCGGTCCGCGACGCGGAGCCGGGCGGTCGAGAGACCGTCCGCGGCGGGGTCGAGGCGCTTGAGCGTCTCGACGACGCGGCGCACCTGCGGCAGGCCGAAGCCCGCCGCGCGCAGACGCGCCGCGAGGCGCAGCTTCACGACGTCCGTGAACGAGTACCGCCGCTTCGAACCGTACCCCGAGGCCGCGGTGACGGACGGGCGCAGGAACCCGCGCCGGTCCCACCAGTCCAGCTGCCGGGCGGTGAGCCCGGTCAACTTCGCGACCTCCGCGGTCGAGAAGGACGCCTGCAGGATCCGGCTCTTGAATTTCACGTGTGTATTTGGAATTGTAGCCGAATCCGGGCGAAAAATGCCGGATTGGCCGGCGGGCGGAAAAAAAAGAGGCCGGGCGTCGCCGCCCGGCCCCGAGCAGAACGGCCGCTCCGGCCGCTACTCGATCACATGGATGTTCTTCTTCGCGCACATGTCCTTGAGGACCTTCGGCCACACGGTCACGCTGACCTCGCCGAGGTGCGCCTTGCGCAGGAGGAGCATGAGGACCCTCGATTGGCCGATCCCGCCTCCGATGGAAAGCGGCAGCGTTCCGTTCACGATGCCCTGGTGGTACGGGAACTTCAGGAAGTGCTCCTGGTGCGTGAGCGCGAGCTGTTTCTTCAGCGTCTCGGCGTTCACGCGGATGCCCATGGACGAGAGCTCGTGGCGGCGTTTCGTGACCGGGTTCCAGACGAGGATGTCGCCGTTCAGCCCGTGCATCGTCCGGCCGTCCTTCGCGTGCGTCTGGGTGACCCAGTCGTCGTAGTCGGCCGCGCGCATTTCGTGCGGGTAGCCGTCCTGGAGCGTCCAGCCGATCCCGTAGATGAAGACGGCCGGGTACTCCTGGAGGATCGCGTTCTCGCGCTGCTTGCGCGGGAGGTCGGGGAACTTGTCGAGGATGTCCTCGGCGTGCAGGAAGGCGAGCTTCTCGGGGAGGAGCGGGAGCTTCTTTTTCTTCAGGCCCGGGAACGTCTCGAGCGCGAAGTCCTCGGCACCCTTGAGGACGCGCCAGATCCCATCGACGGTCTTCGTGAGGAACTCGAGGTTCCGCTGCTCGGCGGTGATGACCTTCTCCCAGTCCCACTGGTCGACGTAGGCGCTGTGGTCATGGTCGAGGAAGTAGTCCTTGCGTACGGCGCGCATGTCCGTCACGAGGCCCTCGCCGGGCTTCATGCCGAACTGCTTCAGGGCGATCCGTTTCCACTTCGTGGCGGCCTGGACGACCTGCCCGTCGATCGGGTTCTTGCCGTTGTCGTTGTTGATGTGGAACGTGACCGGGCCGCGCGACCCGTCGCGGTCGAGGTAGTCGTTGACGCCGCTCTCGGCGTCGACGATCAGGGGGACCTCGACGCGAATCAGAGAGAGCTCACGGCACAGTCCGTCCTCGATGTACCGCTTGACGGCCGTGATCGCGCGCTGCGTCTCCTTGGGGTCCAGGAGAGGCATGTAGTCGTTCGGGAGGATCTTCTCGAGGTCGGCGTAGTTCCCGATGCCGGGACCCGCGAGGTCGGCCTTCTTGTCCAGCACAACCGTCTGTTTCTTCATCATGCGCACGTCCTTTCCACGAGGTGAGTCCGCTCGGGGACACCATTCCTCCCAGAACATGGGTCCCGGCGCGCCGGACGGCGACTGATGCGGACGCATCAGGGCGTGGCACGAGGCCTGCACCCTCCTGCCAACCAAACGCCGAATCGGCGCGAGGGAGAGAAGAGAAGAAGACTTCTGGGAAGGAGGTTCCGCGTGGCAAGAGACCCCCTGTTCGCCCGTCGCCGCAGCATCCTTGCCGTCGCCCTCTTCACCCTTTTGGGAAATCCCCTCTTGGCCGCCCCCGGCGACCTCGTCCGCACGGTCCGCGGCAAGATCTCCGCGGGCGATCTCTTCACCGGCGAC
>JBBQDQ010000096.1:0-12695 GCA_038319835.1 Thermoanaerobaculia bacterium
CTTCTCGACCGGCATCGGCTCGCCGGAGAGCATGGACTCGTCGAGGGCGCTGCCGCCCTCCGTCACCGCCCCGTCCACGGGCACCCGCTCGCCCGGGCGCACGCGCAGAACGTCGCCCTTCATGACGTCCTCGAGCGGCACGTCGAGCTCGCGCCCCCCGCGGACGACGCGCGCCGTGTCGGGCGCGAGGCCGAGCAGCTCGCGGATCGCCCCGGACGTCTTCGCCCGGGCGCGGAGCTCGAGCACCTGCCCGAGGAGGACGAGCGTCACGATGCCGGCCGCCGCTTCGAAGTAGACGTCGTGGATCGGGGAATGAAGAGAAAGAGGGAGATTTCTTCGAATGGGTAAGAGGGCCTCGGCGGAACGGAACAGGCTGTACAGATATGCAGCGCCTGTGCCGAGGCCGATCAGCGTGAACATGTTGAAGTTCCGCGTCTTCAGCGAAATCCACGCCCTTTCAAAGAAAGGCGCCCCTGCCCAGAGGACGACCGGCGTCGCGAGGAGCAGCTGCACGAGCAGGTTCAGGCGCGGCGGGATCGAATCCCGGAGAGACGGTGCCAGCATCGCGCCCATTTCGAAGAGAAACAGCGGCACCGTGAAGACGAGGGCCCACCGGAATCGCCGCTCCATGTCGTCCAGCTCGGGATTCCCTTCGTCTCCCGTCGCGACCGCGGGCTCCAGCGCCATCCCGCAGATCGGGCACGCCGCCGGCACGTCCGAGACCACTTCGGGGTCCATCGGACAAATCCATTTAGTGGAAGAAGAAGAGACAGAAGACTTCTTGGAAAGTGAAGAGGGCAGAGGCGCGGCCGGAAGCGACAGGCTCGGCAGACCCATGCCGGGCGCCACCATCATGGGCTCGAACCTCGCCTCGCTCTTCTCATTCGAAGAAAATCTCCCGGGGTCTCTCCGGAACTTCTCCGCGCAGCTCTTCGCGCAGAAGTACCAGTCCTTGCCACCCCAGCTCACGGTCGCCGCCGCGCGGGCGGGGTCGACCTTCATCCCGCAAACGGGATCGATTGCCTTGATCTTCTGTGAATCCATCGCGTCAGTATTTAACCATTCCGGCCGTCGGCTATATTCCTCTTCTGAGAGATCTGCCCCGCTTCCTCGCCTACTTCCGCCGCCGGCCCGGGGTCTACGCCGCCGGGTTCGGCGCGATGCTCGCGTCGACGGGGCTCTTCCTCGCGATGCCGGGACTCGTTCGGCGCGCGATCGAGGAGCTGGGCACGGGCGTCACGACCGGGCGCCTCTTCCGCCTCTCGGCGACGATCGTCCTCCTCGCGGTCGGCGACGCGATCGCGCTCTTCATGACCCGGCGCCTCCTGATCGGCGCGTCGCGCGACATCGAGTACGAGATGCGGCAGGACCTCTTCGCGCACCTCCTGCGGCTGCCGCCCGTTTGGTACCGCCGGAACCGCGTCGGGGACCTCATGAGCCGCGCCGTGAACGACCTGTCCGCGGTGCGGATGATGCTCGGGCCCGGCGTCATGCAGGCCGGCAACACTCTCCTCGTCGGCACCGTGTCGCTCGTCCTCATGTTCCGCGTCTCGCCCGCCCTCACGGGCGTCGCCCTCGCGGTCTTCCCGGTCATCGCGATCGCGACGAAGGTCATGGGCCAGGCCACGCACAAGCGGTTCACGAAGATCCAGGAGTTCTTCAGCGAGATATCGGCCGAGGCGCAGGAGAACTTCACGGGCCAGCGCCTCGTGCGCGCGTTCGCGCGCGAGGAGCGCGAGGCGGCACGCTTCGATGCGAACAACCGCGAGTTCCGCCGCCGGAACCTCGGGCTCGCGCGGCTGAACGCCCTGTTCTTCCCGCTCCTGCAGTTCCTGGTTGGCATCGGCTTCGCGCTGACGCTTTGGGCCGGCGGACGCTTCATCCTCGCCGGAAAGCTGTCGGTCGCGCGCTACGTCGAGTTCAACCTCTACATGATGGAGCTCATCTGGCCCGCGATCGCGCTCGGGTGGGTCGTGAACCTCTGGCAGCGCGGCACCGCGTCGTGGAACCGGATGATGGACGTCTGGGAGGCGTCGCCCCTGCCCGAGGAGGCGGACGGCGGCGCGCCGCTCTCGGGCGACGTGGAGTTCCGGCACCTCACGTGGGGCTACTCGGAGCGGCCCGTCCTCGAGGACGTCTCGTTCCGGGTGCCGTCCGGGAGCACGGTCGCGATCGTCGGGCGCACGGGCGCCGGCAAGTCGACGCTCCTGAACCTCCTCCTGCGGGTGGACGACCCGCCGGGCGGGACGGTCTTCGTCGGCGGCCGCGACCTCACGAAGGAGCCGCTCCCGCTCGTCCGCAGGGGCGTCACGATCGTGCCGCAGGAGACGTTCCTGTTCTCGGACACGCTCGCCGCGAACGTCGCGTTCGCCCGCCCGGACGCGTCCCGCGCGGACGTCGAGGCCGCCGTCCTCGCGGCCGGCCTCGCACCCGACGTCGCGCGCTTCCCGAAGGGCCTCGAGACGATCGTGGGCGAGCGCGGGATCACGCTCTCGGGCGGCCAGAAGCAGCGCACGGCGCTCGCGCGCGCGCTCCTCTCGGATGCGCCGATCCTCGTCCTCGACGACGCGTTCTCGTCCGTCGACACGGAGACGGAGGCGCGCATCCTCCAGGGCCTCCGCGGCGCCGCGGGCGGACGGACCGTCTTCCTCGTCTCGCACCGCCTCTCGACGCTCCGCAACGCGGACTTCCTCGTCGTCCTCGACCACGGGAAGGTCGCCGAGACCGGCACCCACGAGGAGCTCATCGCGAAGGGCGGCGTGTACGCGGCGATCGCCGAGCGCCAGCGTCTCGCCGAAGAGATGGAGGCCGCCTGATGGCCGACCATCACGAGGAAGAGGCCCTCGGCAAGGCGATCGAGCCGCGGCTCCTGCGGAGGCTCTTCGTCCTCGCAAAGCCGTACCGCGCCTACGCGGCGGGCTCGCTCGCGGTCCTCCTCCTCGAGTCGCTCGCCCAGCTCGCGGGCCCGCTCCTGACGGCCGCCGCGATCGACCTCGTCCTCACGCGCGAGCGCACGGGCGCCGGCCCCGCCGCGAGGGGCGTCGACCGCTTCTTCCGGCTCTTCGGGATCGACATCGCCGCCGGGCACGGCATCGAGTGGATCGCGGCCCTGTCCGTCGCGACGGCTCTCCTCGCCTTCGTCCTCATGATGGTCATGGTCTGGTGGACGTCCACGATGGGCCAGGGCGTCATGTACGACCTGAGGACGCGGATCTTCGGGCACCTCCAGAGCGCCGACATCGCCGTGTTCGACCGGACGCCCGTCGGACGGCTCATGACGCGCCTCACGACCGACGTCGACGCCCTGAACGAGCTCTTCACGTCCGGCTTCGTCGCGCTCCTCGGGGACGTCGTCGTGCTTGCCGGGATCGTCGCGATCCTCTTCGCGCTCGACCCCTCGCTCGCC
Organism: Thermoanaerobaculia bacterium; assembly: GCA_038319835.1. GTDB lineage: Bacteria > Acidobacteriota > Thermoanaerobaculia > UBA5066 > UBA5066 > Fen-183. Next base: position 3,407 of record JBBQDQ010000096.1, read on the forward strand.
GCAATCACGTTCGGGATCCTGCTGCCGATGCTCTGGGTCACGAACTGGTTCCGGAAGGGCGCGCGCGACACCTACCGGGACGTCCGCGTGAAGATCGCGCGGGTGAACGCATACCTCCAGGAGCACATCTCGGGAATTGCGATCGTCCAGCTCTTCCGCCGCGAACGCGTCGCGTCGAAGGCGTTCGACGAGGTCAACGACGCGCACCGCGCCGCGAACATCGAGTCGATCTTCTACTACTCGGTCTTCTACCCGGCTCTCGACTTCCTCTCGGCGCTCGGCATGGCGTCGATCGTCTGGTACGGCGGATGGCAGGTCCTGCGCGGACGCATGACGATCGGCGCCGTCGTCGCGTTCCTGCAGTACAGCAAGCGCTTCTACCGCCCGCTCATGGACCTCTCGGAGAAGTACAACATCCTGCAGGCCGCGATGGCGTCGTCCGAGCGGATCTTCCAGCTCCTCGACGCCGAGCCGACGATCGCGGCGCCCCCGAGCCCCGTCGTTCCGGCCGGGCCCCTGCGCGGGGAGATCGCCTTCGAGGACGTCCGGTTCTCGTACAAGGCGGGCGAGGAGATCCTCAAGGGCGTCTCGTTCCACGTGCCGCCGGGCCAGACGGTCGCGCTGGTCGGCGCGACGGGTGCCGGCAAGTCGACGATCCTGAACCTCCTCCTGCGCTTCTACGACGTGACGTCGGGCCGCGTCCTCGTCGACGGCGAGGACGTCCGCCGCTACGATGCCGTGGAGCTCCGGAAACACTTCGGGATCGTGTTACAGGACACGTTCCTCTTCACGGGCACGATCGCGGACAACGTGTCGTTCTTCGACCCCGACATGCCGCGCGCGCGGATCGAGGAGGCCTGCCGCGAGGTCGGCCTCGGCCCGCTCCTCGCGCGCGTCCCCGGCGGCCTCGACGCGGCGCTCACCGAGCGCGGCGGCGGCCTTTCGGTCGGAGAGAAGCAGCTCGTGTCGTTCGCCCGGGCGCTCGCGCGCGACCCGCGCGTCCTGATCCTCGACGAGGCGACGTCCTCGGTCGATCCGGAGACGGAGAAGACGATCGAGCGGGCCGTCCAGCGCGTCCTCGCGGGCCGGACGTCGCTCGTCGTCGCTCACCGGCTCTCGACGATCGTGCGGGCCGACCGCATCGTCGTCCTCTCGCACGGTGAGGTGAAGGAGACCGGGACCCACGAGGAGCTCCTCGAGAAGGGCGGGCTCTACGCCCGCCTCTACACGCTGCAGCTGAAGGACCGCGAAGCCGCGGCCTGATCAGCGGGGAGGGGGCTCCCCGGACCAGCGGGCCCGGTCGCGTTCCGCGCGCCCGGCCTCGGCGTTGCGCCCGAGCGCGCGGAGCGCCTGCACGCGCGTCGCCATGAGGTCGAGATCCAGGGCGGACAGCGCCTCGGCCTCCGCGCACGCCCGAACCGCCTCGGCCGCCCGTCCGGCGCGCAGAAGCAGCGCGGCCCGCGCCTTCAGGACGGGAATCCGCGGCACGACCGTGTCGCGTCCGATCCACCGCTCGATGGCCGCGAGCGCCCGTTCGGCGCCTTCCGGCGTCCGGACTCCGCGCGCCGCGTCTTCGACGACGCGGGCGGCGTCCGCGCCTGCGAGCTCCCCCCGGGAACGCGCCGAGAGGAGGCGGGCGGCCTGCTCGAGAGTCTCGTCCTCGCTGCCGTAGAGCGCGAGAAGGGACAGGCGCTCGAGGCCCGGCGCGCCCGACGTGTCGGCGCGGGCGAACGCCGCGAGAGCGTCCTCGACGCGCCCCTGCGCCGTGCGGAGGCGCCCCTCGACGTCCGCGGCCTCCGCCGGATCGGCGCCCGCGGCGCGCGCCCGCTCGAGGTCGGCGTCCGCGTCGGCCGGAGAGCCCTCCGCGAGGGCGAACCGGGCGGCTCTCAGGGCCCGGGCCGGACGGGGCTCCGCGTCGAACGCGCGCAGCGCGGCCGCGCGCCCGAGCGCCGGCCGCGCCGCCATCCCGTACATCCCGGCGAGACCCGCCCAGGACTCCGCGCGCGTCGGCGGTTCCCCGTCCAGCGGAGGCGCGAAGCGCCCGCGGGCGATCTTCTCCTCGATCAGGCGCATCGCGTTTTCCTCTCCCGGCTTGAACAGGTCGCGCGGCGCCGCGAACTCGACGGTCGGACGGTCGTCCGTGTTGACCCGGCCCGAGCCGGCGACGAGAGCGTCGAGATCGGCGCGGCCGAGGAGGTACCGCGCCCAGAACTCCGCGGGCTCCGGGACGGCGAGGTACGCCCGCAAGTCCTCGCGAAACGGTCCCGCGAGCGCCGCTTCGGCGCGCGCGCGCGACGCGACGATCGGTCTCTCCGACCCGAGGAGGACGACGTCTCCCCCGTCCACGAACCACACTTCGGCGTACGGGAAGGACCCGGCGAGCGTCGCGAACACGTCCCGCAGCGTCTCCCACCTCAGGCCGTAGAGCTGCAGCCATTGCGCGAAGATCCCGCCCGGCTTGAGGGCGCCCCGCGCGGATGCGTAGAAGTCCGCGGTGAAAAGATTCGACACGCCGGCGCGCCACAGGTTCGACGGCTCGGAGAGAACGACATCCCACCGGCGCCCGCCCGCCGCGATGAGGCTGCGCGCGTCCGCCGGATGGAGGCGCACCTTCGGGTTCGAGAGGACCCCGTGATTCACGTGCGCGAATCGGGCGGCGGCCCGGAACATCGCGGTCTCGAGCTCCGCCACGTCCACGCGCTCGACGCCCGGAGCCCGCGCGGCCGCGTCGGCCGTCACGCCGGACGCGAAGCCGATCACGAGCACGTCGCGTGGCGCTGGATGCAGGACGAGCGGGACGATCGCGACGCCGAGCTGCGTCCCCATGTCGCCGAGGTCCGACGCCTCGGGGTGCCCGTTCGAGACCAGCGTCCGCGTGCGCGCGCCCTGCAGGACCGCGACCGTCGCGCTGCGCCCCTCCTCGAAGAAGAGCCGTTCCGCGTTTGCAACGCGCGCGCGCTGCTCGAACTCGAGGCGGGTCGCCGCCGGCGCCATGCGCGGGGTCGTGTCCGAGCGCAGGAAGACCCAGTCCGGCCATGTCGGGACGAGGAGGATCCCGAGGGCGAGCGCGCCCGAGCAGGAGACGGCCGCGGCGCCCGGCCGCCCGCGCGCCGCCGCGAGGGCGAGGAGGCCAGCGCCGAGGCTCGCGAGCGCTCCGAGCCGCAGCGTCGCCTGAGATCCGAGGGCGGTCACGAGGACGAAGCCGACCGCGAGGCTCCCCGCGAGAGTACCCGCGGTGTTCACGAGTGCGGCGCGCCCGACGGCCGTCCCGACGCCGCCAGGCCGCCCCGCGACGAACGCGAGGAGGAGCGGCATGCCGGCGCCCGCGACGCACGCGACCGGCAGGAGGAGCGCCGCTGCAAGCGCGCACTTGAGGCCGAGCGACGCCCCGAAGCTCAGCCCGGGCACCTGCCGCGCGGTGACGAGCGTGCGCGAGACGAGAGGCACGGCCGCCATCGCGAGGCCGAGAAGAGCCGCCGAGGCGAGCTGGACGCGCCCGAACGACGCGAGACCGACCGGGTCGCGCGCAGCCCGCGCGGAAGCCGCGAACCCTCCGATCCCGAGGCCGAGGAGGCAGAGGACGAGAACGAGCGTGAACGAGTAGGACGAAACACCGAACGAAAGCGACAGGAGGCGCGTGAAGACGACTTCGTCGAGCATGAAGACGGCGCCCGACGCGAAAAGGCCCGTGAACAGCGCCGCGCTCGACCAGGCGTCCAGCGGTTCCGGCGCGGGCGCCGCGCTCGCCGCTCCCGGGACGGACGGGGACGCGAAGCGGCGGGACGCGGCGAACGCCGCGGCCGCCACGGCGAGATCGGCCGCCGCGGCGCACCGCATCGTCGCCGCCAGCCCCGCGTGCTCGACGGCCCAGAACCCGGCGGCCGCGGCGCCGAGGACCGCGCCCGCGAGGTTGACCGCGTAGAGGAACGAAACCACACGCGGCGCGTGCTTCACGTCACCGGCAAGGGCCCGCGCAAGGGCCGGCAGCGTGCCGCCCATGAGGAACGCCGGCGGGAAGAGGACGGCCGCCGCGAGGACGGCCTTGGCCGCCGCCGCCGCGGAGGGCCCGCCTCCGAGAGCCGCCGCGAGAACCGGGAACGTCCGGGAGACGACCGCGAGAAGGGGCCCCGTCGCCAGCGCGAAGAGGCCGATCCCCGCCTCCAGCGCGGCGTAGAGCCGCAGCGGCGCGCGCGTCCGGTCCGCGAGGCCGCCGAACGCGCGGCTCCCGAGGCCGAGCCCGCTCATGAAGACCGCGAGGACGAGCCCCACGGCCTCGGCGTTGGCGCCGAAGAGGAGCGCGAGGTGCCGCGACCAGAGGACCTCGTAGACGAGGCCAGCGGCCCCGGAGACGAAGAAGCAGGCGGCAAGGAGGACCGTCATAGAATCAGTGAGAAGGAGTCTGATTATGAAGGTCCGTGCCGCACTCGTCGCGTTCCTCGCGTGCACCTTCTCCGCGTATGCCGGGATCGTCATCGAGGAGTTCCCGGCCTCCCTCGCCCTGAAGCAGGCGGTCCGGCTCGGCGACGGCTCGGTCCTGCCCGCCGGGCCCTACGACGTGCAGATCCACTACAAGGGCTTTGGCAACGCCGCCGAGTTCTGGTTCCTGCAGGGCGGCGCCCTGAAGGGCAAGAGCCCCGCCGAAGCGCGCGGGTTCTCCTCGCAGCCGCCGCCTGGCTCCGGCCAGGCCCAGGTCGCCGGAATCAAGGGCGAGTCAACCGAAGACAAGCACAAGGACACGATCGAGGCCTCCACCGTCAAGCTCAGGCCGGCGGACCCGGGCCTCCAGAAAGGTCACGTCGAGAAGTTCGACCCGACATTCAAGTTCTGGCAGCCCGCGGGCTCGTCCCTGAAGTTCAGCTGGGAGAAGGCGGGATTCCGCGCGGGCCAGAAGGGCGTCGCGTCTCCCGGCGGCCCGCACGTGAAGATCTCGTTCGATTCGGCGAACAGCGCGGCAGGCTTCAGCGCGCTTCTCCCGGCCGTTCAGCGCAAGTAGCGCCAGGCACCGGGGGAACCGAACCTCGGCTCCCCCGGCCCCCTCCGGGTCAGTTGCTCTTCTGCCGGGCCTTCATCATGTCTTCGATCTGCTTCCTCTGCTCGGGCGTGAGGTTCTCCATCGCCTTGCGCATCTCGTCGTTCGCGCCGGCGGGAGCCATGACGCTCGCCGCGCCCATCATTCCTTCCTGCTTCGTGTAGCCGGCCGGGATCTCGAAGAGTGCCGCCGGGACGGACCTCTTTTCGACCTTCGTGATCTCCATCGTCATGACGGGCGTCGGGCTGCCCTTCTCGCGCGTGATCATCCTCACGACGAACCCGTCGACGCCGGCCTCCCGCAGAGCCTTCACGACACCCTCGTCGCTCTCGTTGCCGCGCCGCATGAGCCCGCGCATGGACTCGTAGCTGAGACCCGCGATGTCCTTCGACGTCCACCACTCCTGCTCGGACTTCGCGTCGTCGCCGTGCACGATGAGGACGTGCTCGCAGGAGTAGCCATTCACGGTCTCTCTCCCGAGCTTTTTGACCGTCCAGCCCTTGCTCTTGCCCCGGTTCTTCTCGAGCTGCTCGCGCATCTTCTTGCTGTCGATCTCCGCGTAGCTCTTCTGGGCGTCGTTGATGAGGTAGACGAGGTCGGGAGTCGCCGTCCTCACGAGCGTCGTCATCTTCATCGGCATCCGCGCCGTCTGGAGGTCGAGCTCGGAGCGGACGCCCGCCTTCGAGACGTAGTTCCTCCCGGTCCCTCCCCCCTCCTTCATCGTCATCTTCATCGTGATCTCGCCCTCGAACTGGGCGAAGGCGGGAGCGGCCGCAAGGGCGGCGCCAGCCAGCATCGCGAGCACGGTCTTCTTCATGCGTTCTCCTTTTGTGACGGGGCCGAAAGGCCCGCAGGAGTCTAACGCAGCGCCCGGCGATCTCTTCTCAGCTTGCGCGGAGCGCGACGACCTGCCGGTCCTCGAATGAGACGACGACGAGCGTCTGATCGTCCTCGGGCGGCCGGTTGCGCGTGAACGTCTTGACGGACTCCAGGAGCGCCTGCTTGAGAACGTCCGCCCCCTTCGTCCCGCGCGAGAGGATGACCCCTTCGAACCGCTCGAAGCCGAACGGCTCGCCGTCGTCGTTGAGGGCCTCGATGAGGCCGTCGCTGTAGAGGACGAGGCGGTCGCCCGGGTCGAACCGGACGACGAACTCGCGGAACGGCTCGCGGCGCTTCACGCCGAGCGGGAAGCCCCACGAGGACAGCATCTCGAGCTTCTTCTCGCCCGCACGGAAGACGTACGGGTCGAGGTGGCCGGCGGACGCGAACTGCAGCGTCGACGTGGCGGGGTCGAGGACGCCGAAAAAGAACGTCATGAGCATGCGCTTCGGCGCCGTCTTCATGACGATGTCGTTCAGGATCTCGAGGACGCGCACGGGCGACGCATCGTGCTGTACCTGGACGAGGAGCGCGGCCTTCGTCATCGCCATCACGATGCCGCTCGTGAGGCCGTGCCCGGCGACGTCGCCGAACGCGAGCCCGAGCCGCCCTTCCGCAAGCGGCAGGAAGTCGAAGTAGTCGCCGCCGATCTCCGTCGCGGCCCGGTACGAGGACGCGAGCGACGCCGAGCCTAGGTCGGGGTGCGAGGACGGGAGCAGCGCCGCCTGGATCCGGTTCGCGGCGTCGATCTCGGCCTTGATCCGCTCGCGCTCCACGATCCGCCTCACGTGCGGCGCGAGGTCCTCGTGCGCGTACTTGATCGTCCGCCCGGACGCGAGGCCGAAGGCGGCGACGGCCGCGAGAACGCCGAGCGGGAGCGCGAGCCCCAGCACCAGGCCCGTGAGCGCCGGGCCGGCCGCAACGGCTGCGAGCGGAAGGAGCGCCACGAGGAGGCCGCCCCCGAACGTCGCCGTGGCCGCCGCGAGGAGGTCGGAGAAGGCGAAGACGGCGAGGACGACCGCGATCCCGCCGAATCCGATGGCGAGCGACCGCCCGAACGGCGCGACCGGCGTTGGCAGGACGCCCATGAGCGTCCCGAAGAGGGCCGCGAGGAGAACGCCGACGACGAGAAGGCGCCTGCGGTGGAAGAAGGCGAGGAAGAAGAGAAGGCCGACGCTTGCGAAGAGAAGTGAGTCCAGCGCCGCGCCGGCGTTGACGGCGAGCGGGCCCCAGATCGCGTTCAGCGCGTCGCGCGAGCCGCTCGCGAGGCGGGCCCACACGAAGCCCGCGCGATACGGAAGCGCGGGGACGAGGAGGGCCGCCCCCGCGACCGCGGGCGCCGCGAGGATCCCGGCGAGGATCGACCCGCCCACCGTCGCGTTCCTCACGTCGCGGCGCAGGAGCGCGTCGAACGACGCGAGGCGCTCGCCCCAGCGCTCGCGCGCGAAGCTCTCGCCGACCGACCACGCGAGGAAGACGAGGAGCGAGAGCGGGATGTCGTAGAAGAGGAACCGGAAGCCCGCGGTCGCGAGCGTCGTCGTCCGGTTGTCGATGCTTCCCATTCCCGTGCCGCTCGCCGCCCACGGCGACGTCAGCACGTTGTGGACGATCGAGAGTCCGATCGCCGCCGCGAAGAGGACGGCGCCCGTCCCGACGCCCACCTCGCCCGCGTGGTACTTCTTCAGGAAGACGGCGAGGAGGACGAAGAGGAGCGAGAAGATTCCCACGAACCGCAGGAACGTCTCTCCGACGCCCGAGTCGTACGCGAACCGCCGTCCGTCCTTGTACTCCTCGATCAGCGCGTAGCCCGAGGGCTTCTCGCCGATGTAGCTCACGTAGAGGTAGCAGACGACGTCGCCGGTCGGGAAGGACGACGGCACGCGGTAGCGGAACGTCTGGTCCGCGCGGTTCCGGAGGACGTTCGGGCGCGCGTCTTCGTAGACGGGAGCCGGCGCGCCGAGAAAGACGCGCGAGGCGACGAACGCGTCCGCTTTCGCCTTGAGCTCGTCCGCCTTCGGCGAGGCGCCGCTCTCTTCGATCCGGGCCTGCCTCTGCACCGCGACGACCTCCCCCGCCCGCGAAACGGCGACGAAGCCGTAGGGCGGGTACTTGTCGACGCCGTTCCTCCAGTAGGTGACGCGGAACCCGAAGATCCTCGGCCCGAGCACGGCGTCGGCCTCGGCCTTCCGCCGGAGATCCGGCTTGTCGCGCAGCTCCTTGTCGAGGAGCGGCGATTCGTCGAGCGTCGTCACGACGAACGCCTTGTCGACCTCGATCCCCCACCTCCGCGCCTCGGCGTCCGCGACCTCGCGGACCCTCCCGCGCGTGACCGTCAAGCCCCGCGGTTCGGGGGCGTCGTAGAGCGGGACGAGGCCCGCAAGAAGGGCCGCGCCGGCGAGGCCGGCGGCCGCGAACGCACCCCATTTACGCATGGCCGTTCCGATCATACCGATGGAACGCAGTCCCGCACGGAAGGTTTCGCGTCCGTCAGGCCCCCGGAATCTTCGGAAGGTGCGTCATCGCCTCTTCCACGGCGTGGTCCGGGTATTCGAAGTCCTGGAGCTGTCCCGCGTGATAGGCCTGATAAGCCGTCATGTCGAAGTGCCCGTGCCCCGAGAGGACGAAGGCGATGACCTTTTTCTCTCCCGTCTCGCGGCACCGGACGGCCTCGTCGATCGCGGCTCGGATCGCGTGCGCGGACTCGGGAGCCGGAATGATCCCCTCGGCTTTCGAGAACGCGACGGCCGCCTCGAACGTCTCGAGCTGCCGCGCCGAGCGGGCCTCGATGTCGCCGTGGTTCACGAGCGCGCTCACCCCGGGCGCCATCCCGTGGTACCGGAGGCCGCCGGCATGGATCCCCGGCGGGATGAACGTGTGCCCGAGCGTGTGCATCTTCACGATCGGGGCCATCGCGGCCGTGTCGCCGTAGTCGAACGTGTAGCGCCCCTTCGTGAGCGTCGGGCAGGACGCCGGCTCGACGGCGACGATCCGCGTCTTCTTGCCCTGCGTGAGGTTCCGGTGGACGAACGGGTACGCGAAGCCCGCGAAGTTCGAGCCTCCGCCCGCGCACCCGATCACGACGTCCGGGTACTCGCCCGCCATCTCCATCTGGTCGAGGGCCTCGAGGCCGATCACGGTCTGGTGCATGAGGACGTGGCCGAGGACCGAACCGAGGCTGTATTTCTTGGTCCCGCCGCTCGTCGCGGCGACCTCGACGGCTTCCGAGATCGCGATCCCGAGGGAGCCCGGCGTGTCGGGCGACTCGGCGAGGACCGAGCGACCGAACGCCGTCCGGTCCGTCGGGCTCGCGAAGACCTGCGCCCCGAAGTTCTCCATGATGTAGCGCCGGTACGGCTTCTGGTGGTACGAGACCTTGACCAT
>JBBQDQ010000097.1:0-12626 GCA_038319835.1 Thermoanaerobaculia bacterium
ATCCGCCATCAGATCGACCCCCGGCCCCAGCTCGACCTCGGCTCCGTCCTTGCCGCGGGCTCGCTCGCCTCGGCCGCGATCGACGTGTCGGACGGGCTCGCGCGCGACCTCTACCGTCTCTGCCGCGCCTCGGACGTCGGCGCGACCGTCGACGCGGCCCTTCTCCCGGTCGACTCGGCCCTCGCGGACCTCGGTCCGCTCGCGGGTTTGGACCCCCTCGCGGCCGCGCTCTACGGCGGCGAGGACTTCGGCCTCCTGTTCACGGTCCCGAAGAAGAAGCTCGCCGCGGTCGAGGGCCTCGCGGGACGGTTCGCGCTGCGGCGGATCGGGACGATCGACGACGGCGCGGGCGTGAGGCTCGTGCGCGACGGGCGCCGGGCGCCGCTGCCCGACGCCGGGTTCGACCACTTTGAGCCCTGAGGGCAAATTCAAGACCCGATTCCTCCACATGCTCGGGAGCGACTCGCCTCCCGAGGTCGTGGCGGCCTCGTTCGCGATCGGCGTCGCGATCTCCTTCACGCCTCTTCTCGGCCTCCACTGGGTCATCGCGCTCGCGCTCGCGTTCGCCCTGAAGCTCAACAAGGTCGACGTCCTCCTCGGGACGCTCGTCGTGAACCCGCTGACGCTCCCCGCCGTGGGCGCGGTCGCGCTGCCGATCGGCCGGTTCCTGCTCCAGGCGCGGCGAGAGGCCATCGCGCACCTGCCGTGGCAAGAGATGTTCCGGCGCTCGTTCTGGACGGCGGCCGGGCCGACGATGAGGGCGATCGGCGCGCAGATCGCGGTCGGGGTGTTCGCGCTCTCCCTCATCGCGGGGACGCTGACGTACGTCGTCCTCCTCAGGCTCATCCGGCGTCATCGGGCGAAGCTTGCGGCGAAGGCGGCCCCGGACGTCGCGGGCGAGGGCGTCGAGCCGGACTAGGAAGCCGGGGCGGGGTCGGCGTGCAGCGTGGCGGTTTCGCCGGCCGCCGACGCCACGCGGACCGTGAAGAGGACAGACCCCAGGAGCACGGCGTCCCCGTGCCGGAGCGGGCACGGGCCCTGAGGCGATCGGCCGTTCACGGTCGTTCCGTTCTTGCTCCCGAGGTCCTCGAGGACCGCCTCGCTTCCGGTCACCGTGACCCGCGCGTGACGGCGCGAGACCGTCGTGTCGTCCACGAACACCGCCGCGTCTGGGTCGCGGCCGAGGACGCTCTCTCCCGTCGCAAGCGGGATCGGCCGGCCGTCCCGCACGAGGAATACGGCGCTCACGATCCCGACCCGGACACCCGATTCCGGGGCCGCGTCACCGGAAAACGCGTATCCGAACCCGTGGACGGTGCGCAGACATCCGTCGCGGTGCCCCTTCTCCCCCATCCCCTCGCGCAGCTCGGCGACGAGGTTCGCGAGGTTCGCCTCCACCACGAACGTGTCCGGCCAGAGCGTCTCCTGCAGCTCGGTCTTCGCCATCGCGCGCGGGCGGTTCCGGACGAGAAGATCGAGGAGGGCGAACGCCTTGGGAGACAGCGGGACAGGCGCTCCCCCTCTGAAGAGCCGACGGCTCTCCGGGTCGAAGAGGCAGTCGCTGAACCTCAGGCTCACGGTCTTTTGGGAAGAATACCAATTCCTGAAAAAACCCGATGACTCGCGGGGCTTCAGGACCCATCTTCTCGCCATGCGCCACCAGCGGAACCGCCGCGGACGGTGGCTCGCGGCGGCGGCCGTCCTTGCTCTTGCCCGCCCCGCGCGCTGCCAGGAGGCCACGATCCTCGCCGGCGAAGCGTTCACGCGGACCGTCTTCGGCATCACCTTCGAGGTGCCTGCCCGCGACCGCTCGACGGTGAACGAGGTCTTCGCCGGCCTCGGCTGGCTCCCGTCCGGTCCCGACGGCAAGACCCTGAATCCCGAGGCCGCCGGCCTCTTCTGGAGGCAGCGCGACGGCGGCGACCGGCGCCTTCGCGCCGTCCTCGTCGGCCTCTACGACGACGTGCGCTGGAACCGCCGGATCGCGCCCGGCCTCGACGCCCTCCTCACGTTCGAGAACACGACATTCCCGTGGGCCCGCTCCGAGTACGCGGGTGGCGGGCGGCTTCAGTCCGAGGAGATGACGTGGGGCTCCGTTCGCGCCGGCGCCGGGCTCGCACTCAGGCGCGCGCTGACGCCGGGTCACGCCGACAACTTCTTCGAGGCGTCCCTCGCCTACGAGCCGGGCGCCCTCTACTTTTCGAAGGGCTCTTCGGCGGCGCCCTCGTTCGCGCCCCCCGCCGACGCATACGAGGGGCGCTTCCACGGGCGCGTGCGTGCCGACGCCTTCACGCGCAACCTCCTCGAGCTGCCGCACGCCGGCTGGGCGGCCGGACTCGACGCCTGGGCCGCGCACCGCGCCGGATGGGAAGACTGGGGCGGCGGCCCGACCGGGACGCATGCGGCCGCGTCTACGAAAACGTGGACCGCCCTGAGCGGATTCGCCCTCGCGGCCGTTCCGCTGCCCATCGGGGACGGACGGCACCGGATCCTGGGGTCGGTCTACGCCGGGACGGGCTCGAACCTCGACCGCTTCTCGGCGTTCCGCCTTTCGGGCGGTTCGAACTCGGGCGACTACGAGACGATCGCGCGGCCGGTCCTGCCGGCCGCCGGCCTCGACGAGATCGCCTCGCGCGGCTACGTGATCGCGAGCCTCGAGCTCAGGGTCCAGCTGGCCTTCTTCCTCTTCCTGAGCGTCAAGGGCACGCTGGCGTCCGTGGACCGGACCGTCCTCGACGAGTCAGGCGCCCCCGTGCAACGCACCGACAGCCCGAACGCCGTCACGATCGGCCTCGCGAGCGGGTTCTTCTGGTCCTCCGAGATCGAGCTCGCGTGGTCGCGCAACGCCGCGCTCGAGAGTCGAAACGGGGACGCGTTCACGGCCGGACGCGACGGCGTCTACATCTCATTCACCAAAACGTTCTGACAATTTGTCCGTCCGGGAGGCCAGCGCCTAGAATCGATCCGATCACGTGACGCTCCACGAAGGCGACCGCCTCGGTGCGTACGAGATCCTCGCGCCGCTCGGCTCGGGGGGGATGGGTGAGGTCTGGCGCGCGCGCGATACGCGCCTGAGGCGCGACGTCGCGATCAAGGTCCTTCCGGACTCCCTCGCGGCCGACCCCGTCGCCCGGGCGCGATTCGACCGCGAGGCGCGCGCCGTCGCGGCGCTCTCGCACCCGAACATCCTCGACCTCCACGACGTGGGCACCCAGGCGGGGATCTCGTGGGCCGTCACGGAGCTGCTCGAAGGCCAGACGCTCAAGGCGCGGCTGGACGAGGGCGATCTGCCCTGGCGGCGCGCCGTGGAGATCGCGCTCGCGATCGCCGAGGGCCTCGAGGCGGCGCACGCCCGCGGGATCGTCCACCGCGACGTCAAGCCTTCGAACGTGTTCCTCACGTCCGACGGGCGCGTCAAGATCCTCGACTTCGGCATCGCGACGCTTGACGACTCGATGGGACCCTTTTCCGGCGCGCGCGACATCACGGAGCCGCAGGCGATCGTCGGCACGGCCGGGTACCTCTCTCCCGAGCAGATCCGGCGGGAGGCCGCCGACGCCCGGAGCGACATCTTCTCGCTCGGCTGCGTCCTCTACGAGATGGTGACGGGCCGCCGGGCCTTTCCCGGCGAGACGCCGCCCGAGGTGCTCGTGGCGACGCTGCGCGCCGAGCCCCGCGATCCGGCCGACCTCGTGCCGAACCTTCCTCCCGAGCTGCGCCGCCTCACCCTGAGGTGCCTCGAGAAGAAGCCGGAACGCCGCTTCCAGACCGCGGCCGACCTCGCGTTCGCGCTCCGGATCCCCTTCACGGGCTCCGGGAATTCGCCCGCGTTCGTCTCGGCCACGGACGAGACCGCCGCCTTGCCCCCGCGGCCCGTCCTGAGGCCGCGGCTCCGGCGCGCGTCGGTCGCTGCCGGCGGCGTCGCGGTCGCCGCCGTCGTCGCCATCGCCGGCTGGCTCCTGTTCTTCCGCGGTCCTCCGCCGCCGAGCTCCGACCTTCTCGCCGTCCTCCCCTTCACGAACGAGACCGGCGACCCCGGACACGAGTACCTCTCGGAGGGGGTGACGGGCTCCCTGATCGACGCCCTCTCGAGGACGCCGGGCCTCTCCGTGCTCGCGCGGGCGACCGTCTACGCGGCCGCACACGAACGCGATCCGCGCGCCACGGGCCGCTCGCTCCACGCGCGGGCGGTCCTCGTCGGCCGCGTGCGCCGCCAGGGCAATGATCTCCACGTGGACGCCGAGCTCGTCGACGTCGCAAGCGGGAAGCGCCTCTGGGGGGGGCGCGTGACGGACCGCGAGGGCGACGCGGTACCGGCGGCTGCGGATCTCGCCCCGAAGATCGCACGCGCCCTCAAGCCCGCGCTGACCGCCGAGGACGAGAAGCGCGTGGCCGGCCGCCCCCACGACCCGCAGGCGTGGGACCGCGTCCAGCGAGGCTGGTTCTTCCTGAACAAACGGTCCGAAGAGGGGACCTTCAAGGCCCTCGGCTACTTCCAGGACGCGGCCCTCCTCGACCCGCAGGAGGCCGGGGCGTGGCTCGGCCTCGCGGACGTGCATCACCTCCTCGCCTACTACGGGTTCTCGGCGCCGTCCGAGCTCGTCGCGAAGCAACGGGAGTTCGCGAGCAGGGCCGCGGCGCTCGACCCGACGCTCTCCGGACCCCACGCGATCCTCGCAGACACCCGCTACCTCACGGACCACGACTGGTCCGGCGCCGAGGAAGAGTTCCGACGCGCGCTCGCCCTCAACCCGAGCGACGCGACCGCCCGGCAGTGGTACTCGAACTTCCTCAGCGCGTCGGGCCGCCACGACGAGGCCTTCGCGGAGATCGAACGCGCCCGCTCCCTCGATCCCCTCAACGTCGTGATCCAGATGGACGTCGGCCTCGCGCGTTACTGGGCGGGCGACTCTGTCGCCGCCGAGGAAGAGATCCGCCGCGCCATCGAGCTGGCTCCGCTAGACCCGCTCCCCCACCTCTTCGTCTCCCTCCCCCTCCTCGCGAGGCAGCGATACGACGACGCGCTCGCGGAGCTTCGCAAGGCCCGCGAGATCGAGCCCGCGCTGCCCGAGGCGATCGCGTTCTCGGGCTACGCGAGCGCGCTCGCGGGCCGGGCCGCGGACGCCAAGACGGCGCGGCGCGAGCTCGACGCCCTCGCGAGGAGCCGGTACGTGGGGAGCCTTCCGTTCTTCTTCCTCACGCTCGGGCAAAACAAGCGGGCCGAGGCGCTCGGCTGGCTCGAGAAGGCCGCCGCCGAAGGAGAGGGCCGCCTCGCCTACCTCGAGGTCGAGAGGGCGTTCGACCCGCTTCGCAACGAGCCCCGGTTCGCGGAGGTCGTGAAACACCTCCGGATCCCGAAGCGGTGCTGATTCAGCCGAAGTCGAGGAGCGCCTTCGCGAGGCGCGGGCCGGGCTTCGGGACGGCCCGGCGGATGTCGGGCACGAGCATCTTCGCCCGCGAGCGCGCCGACGGCTGCCGGACGGCGTACTCGAGGAGGTCCGCTGCGGAGGCCTCGTCCGCCGGGTTCGAGCGGACGGCGCGCGCCCGCTCGGCGCCGGCCGCCAGCGTGCGGCCCGAGGCCTCGTAGCGCTCCGCGAGGAAACGGCGGGCGTCGGCGTTCGAGGGGTCGGCCACGAGCGCCCACCGCGCCTCGTCCCAGGCCTCGGACTCGCGGCCGAGCCGCACGAGGACGCGGGCGTGAGCGAGGCGGACAGCCGGGACGCCGTCGCCGTTCTCGACCGCGTCGTCCCAGGCGTCTTCGGCCTCCGCGAGCCTTCCGCGCGCCTCGAGGAACGCCGCCCGGTGATAGGAGATCGGGTACGAGTCCGGCAGCAGGCGCGCGCCCTCCTCGAATTCCCGGCCTGCCTCCTCGAGACGCCCGGCCGCCTCGAGAACCTTCGCGAGGCCCCAGTGCCCGTTCTCGTAGGACGGGAAGATCTGGATCGAGCGCCGGTAGCAGCCGATCGCCTCGTCCCACTTCTGCTCGTCCCAGCGCTGCTTGCCGAGAAGCGCCCAGGCGTCGTAGTAGCGCGGGAAGATCCCGACGGCGAGCGCGAGGTGCTCGATCGTCGTCGCCCGGTCGCCGCGCAGCTGCGCGTCCCACGCGACGTTGTAGTGCGCCTTCGCGGAGTTCGGGTTCTTCGCGACCATGTCGAGGTAGAGCGTCCGGTCGTCCTTCCACGCGAGGTTGCGGACCGCCGCCGCGACCCCGTACGCGACGACGGCCGCCGCGAGCAGCGCCTCGCGCCACGGGAGGCGCGACGGACGCGGCACCTCGCGCGCCCGCTCGCCGAGGAGGCCCACGGCGAGCGCCGCGAGGCCGGCCGACGGGAGGTAGGCGAGACGCTCGGCCCAGATCGTCCCGATCACGAAGGGCAGGTTGGAGACCGGGAAGAGCGAGCCCGCGAAGAGCGCGATCCCGAACGCGGCGAGCGGCCGCCGGCGCCAGGACGCAAGCGCGACGGCGAGCAGCCCCAGAACGAACGCCGGGCCCGTCCACGCGCGCCACTCGCGCAGGGTCTCGGCGAGCTGCAGGGCATAGGCGGAGTGATCCGCGGCAAGCCCGACCGGCGCAAACGTCTTCAGGGCGTAGCGCGCGGCGAGGGCAAGCGCGTTCACCGCGCGCACGGCCGGCTTCACCGCGACGAGCGGGTTCTCGAGGTCGAAGATCCCGGCCTCGCGCGAAACGAGAAATCCGTGGATCACGATCACGCGCACCGTGAAGAGAACGACGATCGGCCCCAGAAACCCGGGCAGCGCCCAGCGCGCGTACCGCGGAAGGGACGCCCACGCCTCCCGCGGCGACCGGCCGCGGCCGCCGCGGAAGAGCTCGCCGAGGAGGACGAAGCCCGGCGCGACGATCGCGTTCTCCTTCACGAACACGGATACCAGGAAGAGGCTGAGCGCCCCGGCGTAGGGCCCGATCCGGAGCCGCAAGCCGGACGTCGCGCGCAGCCAAAGCCGCGCGACCGCGAAGACGAGCAGCGCCGCGAGGAGCTCGGCGCGCCCGACGAGCGACGTCACGGCCTCGACGTGGATCGTGAGGACGGCGAAGAGCGCGCCGGCGGCGAGGGAGGCCCCCTCCGCGAAGCCCAGCTCGACGAGCCACGCCGCGAGAAATACCGTGACGGCGGCGTGGAGCGCGACGTTCACGGCGCGGAAGAGCCACGCGCGGTTCCCGTGGAGCCAGCGCTGCACGGCATACGTCAGGAGGAGGACGGGCCGGTAGTTCTGCGCCGAGGCGAGGGATCCGCCGAAGTACTGCGTCGTGAAGACCTCGCCGACCTTCGCGGGCGCGGCGATCCGATCGTTGCCCGAAATGATGAGCTTGTCGTCGTAGGTGAAGTCGTTCGGCAGGCCGTTCAGGAACGGCAGGATGGCCAGGAGCGCGAGGCCGACGGCGGCGGCGCCGTTCAGCCTGGGCGCGGGCGCGGCGCTCACGCTGCTCACGCGGGGCGGCGCGCCGGGTCGAGGCGGTCCACGAGAGCGTCGCCGAGAACGTTCGTCCCGAGGACCACGATGAGGATCGCGGCCGCGGGGGCGAGGACGACGTGCGGGGCGTCGAGAACGTGCGTGCGTCCCCCCGCGAGCATCGCGCCCCACGACGGCGCAGGCGGCGGGACGCCGAGGCCGAGGAAGGAGAGCGCGGACTCCGCGAGGACGGCCGCCGCGAGGTGGAGCGTCGCCTGAACGAGGAGCGGCGACGCGACGTTCGGAAGGACGTGGACGGCGAGGAGGCGCGCGCGCGTCGCGCCCGCGGCTCGGGCGGCCGCGACGAAGTCCCGCGAGGAGAGGCGCCGCGCTTCCGTCCGCGCGAGGCGCGCGTAGGGCACCCATCCGACCGCCGAGAGCGCGATGACGGTGTTCCGAGCGGACGGCCCGAGGACCGCGGCGAGCGCGACCGCGAGGAGGAGCCCCGGGAACGCGAGGACGAGGTCCACGAGGCGGCCGAGCGCCGCGTCCCACGCGCCCCCGCGTTCCCCCGCGAGGAGCCCGAGCGTGGAGCCGAACGCCGCCGACGCGAGCACGGCCGCGCCCGCGACGCCGAGCGAGACCGTCGCCCCGCGCAGGAGGCGGGAAAAGAGGTCCCGCCCGAGCTCGTCCGTCCCAAGCGGCGGAGCGGAGGACGGCGGGACGAGCCGGCGCGTCAGGTCGATCCGCGTCGCCGGGGCGGAAGGCAGGAGCGGCGCGAGCAGGGCGGCGAGAACCGCGATGCCGAGGACGGCGGCGGCGATCCGCGCGGACAGCTTCACGCGGCCTCCCCCGCCGCACCACGGGCGCGGGCGCGCGGGTCGAGCGCGGAGGCGAGCGCGTCCACGCCCGCGTTCACGAGAATGAACGTCACGGCGATGAAGAGGACACAGCCCTGCACGAGCGGGTAGTCGCGCCGTTGGATGGACTGCACGAGGAGCCGGCCGACGCCGGGCCACGAGAAGATGGTCTCCGTCACGACGGCGCCCGTCAGGAGCGATCCGAACTGCAGGCCCGCGACGACGAGGACGGGCGGCAGCGCGTTGCGCCCGGCGTGGCGGAGGATCGCGCGGAGCGGGCGCTCGCCGCGTGCGACGGCGGCCGCGACGTACGGGCGGTCCATCTCCTGGGCGAGACACGCCCGCACCATCCGCGACAGAAGCGCGGCAAGGGCGAAGGCGAGCGTCGCCGCGGGCAGCACGAGCGCGCCGCGCCCGTCGCGGCCCGAGACGGGCAGGAGCCCGAGGCCGACCGAGAAGACGAGGACGAGGAGGGGCCCCGACACGTAGTTCGGCGTCGAGACGCCGAGAAGAGAAGCGACGCGGAGGAAACCGTCCAGCGGCTTTCCGCGCGCGAGAGCCGAGGCGATGCCGGTCGGAACCGCGATGAGGAGCGCGCCGAGAAACGCCGCGCCCGCGAGCTCGGCCGTCGCCGGGACCGCCGCGAGAATCTCCTTCGTCACCTTCCGCTTCGTGAGGATCGACGTTCCGAGATCCCCCCGCACGACGCCGGAAAACCATGACGCGTACTGCGCGAGGATCGGCCGGTCGAGGCCGAGGTCCCGGCGCAGGCCTACGACGTCGGCTGGCGCCGCGCCCTCTCCGAGCATCGCGGCCGCCGGGTCGCCCGGGATCAGGTGGATCAGGAAGAAGACAATCGTGGCCGCCCCGAGGAGGAGCAGCGGGACCTCGACGAGTCGGCGGAGCGGCGGCACGCGCGGAGTCTAGCGTCCGCGCGCCTCAGCGGATCCCGAGCTTCTTCATCTCGTACAGAAGGGACTGACGCGAGATGCCGAGGAGCTTCGCGGCCTCGGCGCGCCGGCCGGAAGTCGCCGTGAAGGCCGCGTCGATCGCCTCGCGGCGTGCGTCGTCGAGCCTCTCCTTCCACCGCCGGGGCGCGGGACGGTCGGCGGCCGACTCGCGGATCGCGCGCGGGAGGTGCTCGAGGCGGATCACGCGGTCCGGGGCCGCGAGCGTCCGCGCCGACTCGAGCGCCGCGAGGAGCTCGCGCGCGTTGCCGGGCCACCGCCAGCGGTCCAGCGCCGCCGCCGCGTCCGGCGCGAGCGCCGCCTGCCCGTCGAGGGCGCACGCGATCAGGCGCCCGCGGGATCGCGCAGCGGCCTGAGCACGACCTCGTGCCCGGCGATGCGGTAGTAGAGGTCCCCACGGAACTCGCCGCGGTCGACGAGCGCCTGGAGGTCGCGGTGGGTGGCCGCGACGACGCGGAGATCCACGCGCCGGACCGCCGTCTCGCCGAGCCGACGCACCTCGCTCTCCTGAAGGACGCGCAGCAGCTTTCCCTGGAGAGGCAGCGGCAGGTCGCCGATCTCGTCGAGGAAGAGCGTCCCGCCCGACGCCTCCTCGACGAGGCCCCGCCGGTCGCGGTCGGCTCCGGAGAACGCCCCTCGCGCGTGGCCGAAGAGCTCTGACTCCGCGAGCGTGGCCGGGAGCGCCGCGAGGTTGACCGCGACGAACGGGCCCCGCCGCCGCGAGAGGCGGTGCGCCTCGAGCGCGATGATCTCCTTGCCCGTCCCGCTCTCGCCGCGCACGAGGAGCGCGAGGGCCGAGGGCGCGACCCGCGCGACCTCGTCGAAGACCGCGCGCGTCGACGCGTCCTCCGCGACGATCCCGGGGCGCCGCCCGGGAGCGGGAGGAACGACCCTCTCGCCGGGCGCCGGCTTCTCGAGGAACGAGGCGAAGCGCTCCTCGGCCCGGGCGAGTCCCACCCTCGCCGCGGCGCGCCGGCCGAGCCGCGCGAGCGGGGCGCCGGCGGGCCCGGCAAATGCGGCCGGGAACCGGCCCGCCCACTCGAGCAGCCTCCGGACGGCCACGCCGGCCTCGCGGGAGCCGGCGAGGGACTCGAGGACCGCGACCGCCGCGTCCCCGGGGGAAACGCCGGCCGCGAGCGCCGCCTCGGCCGCGAGAAGCGTCCGCTCCCGCGCGTCGACGTCGCGCGGTTCGTGCGGCTTGCCGAGGTCGCGGCAGGCCGAGGCGAAGAGGCGCCGCCGCCGCGGCTCCGTGCGCGAGCGGTTGTCCGGAATCGCCGCCGTCTCGGCGAGGAGGCGAGCGGCCCCCTCCGCGTCCCCGGTGCCGAGCCGGCGCTCCGCCTCGAAGAGCAGGATCTCGCGCCACGCCGGATGGGCTTCGGGGGCGCCCGCGTGTAGCGCCTCGGCCTCCCCGAACGCCGCGGCGGCGCCCGCAGGGTCGGCGTCGAGGAGCGCGATCTCCTGCTGCGACGGGATCGCGAAGAGGACCTGGTGGGTCCGTCCGGATGCGCGTTCGTGGGCGAGCACGCGATCCAGAACGGGCCGCGCCGCGGGAACGTCTCCCGAACGCAGCAGGAGGTCGATCCGGTTGCCGAGCGCCGAGAGATACCGCTCCTCGTCGCCGAGGTCCGCGTAGCGCGCGAGCGCGTCGTCCAGCTCGCGGGCCGCGACGTCCAGCCGCCCCCCATCGAGGGCCGCGTGCGCGACGTCGTACGCGGCGTCGGCACGGGCGCGATCGTCGCGGGCGAGCTCGCCGGCCGTGCGGAAGAGCACGATCGCTTCTCCGGTGCGCCCGAGGTCGTTCGCGAGATATCCCGCCGTCCGGGCCGCCCGCGCCGCGAGGTCGCGATCCTCGATGTTCCCGAGGAGGCGCTCGGCTTCCCCGAGCCGCTCGGCGGCGGCGGCGTACCGGTGAGCCCGCTCGTCGAGCTCTGCGGCGAGGAGCATCGCCTCGACGCGGACGCCGGGAGGCGCACTCTCCCGCGCGATGCGCTCGAGGACCCGGCGCGCCTCCGTATGCCGCCGCAGCTCGACGAGGAGAGCGGCCCGCGCGGCGTCCTCCTCCGCACTCCCGCCGGGACAGAGGCCAAGGGCGCGCTCTCCCTCCCCGAGCCGCGCGAGGGCGCGCGCGGCCGCGGAGCGTTCTGCAAGCGGCGCGTCGGCTTCGGCCCGGCCGATCCGGCTGGCCGCACGCCGGGCGGCCGCGGCGAAGCCCGCCGCCGAAAGGTGCGCGACGGCCAGAAGGGGCCTTCCGAGATCGGGGTCCTCCCGCGGCGCCCTCGCGAACAGGGCGGCCGCGACCGCCCCGCGGCCCGACATCCGCACGATCCCGGCGAGCAGGGCGCGTGCCCTCTCGACGTCGCGCGGCTCCCCTCGCGCGAGCGCCGCCATCCCAAGGCGCTCCGGCGCGAGTCCGGCGGCCTCGAGACGCGTGACGGCGTCCCGGCGCGCGGCCGCGGGGATCCGCGTTGCGAGCCGTGCGCGCGCGGCCTCGTCGCGGAAGCGATACGTCCCGGCGCCCGCTGCCGCGAGGACGCCCGCGTCCTGGGCAGCCGCGAGCGCAGCCTCCGCCTCGGCCGGCTCGCGTGCCGAGGCCGCCGCAGCCTCTTCGGCGTCGAAGCCGTCCGCCAGGATCGAGGCGCCCTCGACGACGGGGTCCGTGCGCGGGCCCGCGCGGCGCCGGTCCGGGACCGCGCGGCCCGTCCGCGCGTCGAAGCGCGCCGAGAGATCCCGGGCCGCGTCGAGGAAGCGTCCCGGCTCCGAGGCGGCTCCGGCCTCGACGTCACGCCAGGCCGAAAGGGCCGCCGACATCGATGCGAACGGGAGGTAGAGCAGCGAGGCGGCGTCCCCGGCGCCGAGCCGGAACGTGAGAGTCGGCCGGTCGTCCCACGGCCGCGGCGGCGGGCCGCACGCCTCGAAAACGTGAAAGCCCATTGCCGGCAGGTACTCGGCGAGCGCCCGCCGCGACCGCGCGTCCCAGCGGTCGGTTCCGAGCGCGACGACGGCGAGGGCGGGACCGTCGGAGCGCCGCGGCAGGAGACTCCCTGCGGCGAGAGCGCGCACGTCCTCCGCGCGCAGGTCCCCCTCGAGCGCGCAGGCGAGCCGGCGGAGCGCGGCGCCCTCCTCGAGGGCCGATCCGGGCGTGCACTCGACGAATGCGGGAATCTCGTCCCGCCGTGCGGCCGCCCGCGCGAGCCACGTCGCGGCCCGGCCCGACGCGGCCGCCGGCCCGGGCCCGTCGACCCGGCTCACGAACGGCCCGGGGAACGCGAGTCCCGCGAGATCCCGCCCGTCCGGCCGTCCGGAGCCGGCGCGCGCCGCGAACTCGGACACGAGCGCCTCGGTCCGCGCTCCGGCGTCGAGAAAGCTCAGCGCGGAGACGGCGTCCTCC